>CAZSAZ010000013.1:0-17558 GCA_964604925.1 uncultured Oscillospiraceae bacterium
TCCCTTTTCCGGCGAGGGCGCAATGCTTCCTCTGACGCACAGAATGATGCTGGTGTTTCTCGGTGAAAGGACATGGATTGCGGATGTCGGTCTTGGCGGAAACGGATGGATTGAACCGCTTGTGCTGGAGCCCGGCCTGGAGCAGCAGCAATACGGGCGTACCTACCAGATCATCCAGGATTCGGAGCTGGACTATGTGGTGCGGATCCGACGCGGCGCAGACTATGCGAATGCCGTAGCTTTCACTACGCAGCCGGCACAGGAAAGCGATTTTCTTATGTCCAATTACTATACCGCTTCCCATCCCGCCTCCCCCTTTGTCAACCGGATGATGTGTACACTCCCAACCCTAAACGGCAGATATACCATTCGTGATACAAAGCTTCGGATCGAGGCCAACGGAAAAGCCGAGGAAAGTGAGCTTGAGGCCCACACCTTCACAGATACCCTCAGCCATTGGTTCCATATCGAATTACCGGCCGAGATGAATGAATACATCAGGGAATATCTGGCTGCCTGCCACAGCTCCCCCACCCTCTGACAGGAAAAGGACTGAAGCCCTGCCGCTCCAGTCCTTTTAACATTTCACACAGCCTTAAATCAACCCTGCATTTCGTCGGAGATTCGCTCCGACATTTCGCTGACGGCATTTTCCACCTTTTGCGCGGTTTGTGCGGCCAGCTTTCGGGTTGGGTTGCTGCTGGGCATCATCAGAATCGCTACCGCGCCGGCTGCCATGCCGGCACCAAGCGCCAGAGGCCAGAGCTTCATGCAAATTCCTCCTTTTTCTCTTAGCTGCGATGGGTGGGGGCACCGGGATTTGTGTGCTTTGCGGGCGCCCGGCGGCCACGGGTTCCGGAAGGGCCAGTGGTCGTGTCCTCCTGCTTCGTTTCCCCGGTGGGGTCTGTGGTCTGTTCCGTGGAAGTGGGGGGAAGGGGATTAATGGGCGCGGTATCCGTTCCGGGCATGGTAGCCGAGGTGGCGGGCGTTGCGCCGGGCTCCGTGACCATCCCGTCTGGGCGTTCGCTGACATTCCCCCGACAGCCGGCCAGCACAGTCATGGCCAGAGCCGCCGCTACCAGCGGGGTGATTGCTTTGTGCATATTTCAAAAACCTCCTTTTCTGCTGATTCAGAAATAGTATCCCTTATCTTTCGCAAAATAGTCAGAAATCGGGTGGTATTTTTCCCATTTTGCACCAATTTTAGCAAAAGCGAAAAGTTAGGCTTGGCTAATATGCCAATCAGGTTGTATAATGTGTTTGACTATAAATGGAGAAAAGGAGAATCCATTATTATGAAAAAGCTGACCGTTAAGAAAAACGAGACCTGCATGGCTTGTCTGCAGTGCGTCCAGGCCTGCTCCGAAGCCTTCTACAAGGTCAATGATGTCACCAAGTCCTGCATCCAGATTGGTGTCGGCAAGGATGGCAGCGCCAAGCCCAGCGTCTGCATCCAGTGCGGCAAGTGCGCCAAGGTCTGCGAGGCCGGTGCCATCACCCAGAACGCCAAGACCGGCGTGTACATGATCAACAAGAAGCTCTGCACCAATTGTGGCAAGTGCGTCGAGATCTGCCCCATGCAGGTCATGGTCGCCAACGAGGGCGCTCCCACCTCCAAGTGCATCGCCTGTGGCATCTGTGTCAAGGCCTGCCCCATGGAAGTTCTGGAGATCGTCGAGAAGTAATTTCCCGCACGCAAAGGACTGCCGTGAATATCGCGGCAGTCCTTTTTCTGTGGGCACAAACCGCTTTTGTCGTTTTTCTCAAGAAAAACAGTTGACAAATCCAGAATCATGTGGTATTATGTTCAAGCGTTGGGGAACTTCAACGAGTATATGCGCGAGTGGTGGAATTGGTAGACTCGCTAGATTCAGGTTCTAGTGCTCATTCCGGGCGTGGGGGTTCGACTCCCCCCTCGCGCACCATCCAAAAGACGATTGCTTCGGCAGTCGTCTTTTTTCATACCCTTTCCAAAAAATCCCCACTAAAACCATAAAAAGCCGAACTTTCTTTCCTGAAAAGTTCGGCTTTTCTTATTTTCTTTTCAGCACCCGATACAGCTTCATCACCCCCGGGCGCAGGGGAATCATCCGCACCCAGACCAGGCGAAAAAAATCCCACCAGAAGCTCCCCGGCCCCTGTAGCGTTCCCTTCCGCCGCAGGCCAACCACCCGGGCCAGGATCTGCTCTCGGCAAATCCCCTCTTCCACTGCCGTTTGGGCATCTCCCACCAGTCGATAGGTTTCTCCCCGCCGACCGCAGATCCGGTGGAGCACATACTTCCCTGTTTGCCGCTGATACAGCACCATATCCCCGGTTTTCAGTGGCAGTTCCACCCGTCCCAGGAACACCGTATCCCGTCCGGATACCAAAAACGGCGTCATGCTGTTTCCACTGATGGTCAGGCTCACGACCTGCCCCTGCTCCATCGCCGCCAGCAACTCCGGAATCAGTTCCTCCGGTGAAATACACCTTTTTCTTGGTTCCATACCTCTCCCCTCCTTGCTTTTACCATATCACATTCCCTTGCCAGTTGTCAATCCGCATCAAATCAAGTCGATCTTGCCCCCACGTTGCAAAAATCCGGCCCCGGGCGAAAACTTTCCCCTGCCCGGGCCGGATTGTTTTTGTGGATTGAAACACCCTTTTGTCAGAACATTCCCATGAGAATCTGGCTTCCCAGGTAGAGCCCCAAGGCGTTGACCAGGACTGCTCCCCGGGCTTTGGGGCCGGTGGCAACCCGGTCGGTCATGGAGTCAAAGATCCAGACACATCCCACAAAGACCAGGCTTCCCACCAAGGCCAGTCGGATTGCCCCCTCCAGCGAGACAAAGCCCGCCGCCAGAGGCAGCAGTCCAAAACTCCCCAGGGCCGTCAGCCCCAAGCCGATCCAGTTCCGCTTCTCCCAGCGATTTCCGTAATGCTCCATCAGCAGACACGCCAGGCTCACCAGAACCAGATTGGGTACATCCGCCTCGGGCAAAATCCAGTTGGGCAGGAAGGTACGTATCACCACGCCCACACCCAGCACAAGTCCCAGGGTCAGCACCAGAATTTGATTCAAAGTGTCATGTTTTTTCATTTCTTATCCTCCCCAGGTCGTTGCGCTGGAGGATGCGTCCACACCTGTAACATACCCCACCGCCGAATTCACACATCGAACCACCGCTTTGCTGGTGACGGTGGCACCGGTCAGGGCATCCACTTCCACCTCATTCCCATCGCTTTCCAGCTCGCTTCCTGTAGCACCGGAGAAAGCATCTGCCTGTCCCTGGGTTCTAACAGCAAAGGAACCGGACTGGTTCAAAAACTGGGACAAAAAGACATGATCTGTCAATGCCCGATTGCCCAGCCCCCAGGTCTCATGGGCCTGCAATACCACCAGTCCCGTCACCCTGCCCTGGGTATTTACACCCACCAGAAGGTTCACGTCCCCGGCGTATCCATAGCTGGACACATCCAGAACATAACCTGTTTCTCCCTGATACACTCCCTGGATGTTTCCATCGGTTCCGTCATAGGGTTTCTCCTCAAAGGATTCTGATCCGGGCAAAATGGTCTGCATCAGTTCCAATCGAGCTTCCTGGGCACGATCCGATGCAATGCCTGACAATGCGCTGGAACCGCCAAATAAAATCAGCGCAGTCAATGCCAATAACACAATGGTCTTTTTCACCGGGCCGAGCCTCCTTTCTTGGTGCCAAACCGCCGGATGGGAGTGTACCGATCCAGAACCCACACCAGGGCATTCATCAGCAAAATGGCATATGTTACGCCCTCTGGGAACAGTCCGAAGTACCGGAATACCATGGTCAACACGCCACAGCCCACGCCATAGACCACCTGGCCCACTGGCGTTGCAGGGGATGTGGCATAATCCGTGGCCATGAAAATGGCACCCAGCACCACACCGCCGGAACACAGACTATAGCCCATCCATTCCAACGGTGTGCCTGCCCGAGAAAAAACCAGGCTAAATACCGCCACCGTTGCCAGATATGCCACCGGGATCCGGGGAGAGATCACCTTCCGGTATACCAAATACCCTCCCCCCAGAATCAGAGCCAGGGTGGAGATTTCTCCGATGGAGCCGGGGCAAATGCCCAAAAACATCTCCACAATGGATTTCTCCGGCAATGCCGGCATGACCATATGGTGTAGCGGTGTTGCCGCCGTCACTCCATCCAGGGCTGGGTAACGGGTCAGTCCCACAGGGGAAAGAACCATCAAAAAGGCCCGTGCCGCCAGGGCAGGATTGAAAATATTCTGCCCCAATCCACCGCAAAGGCATTTAACCACCACAATGGCAAACGCACTTCCCAATGCTGCCTGCCAATAGGGCACCGACACTGGCAACGTCATGGCCAGCAGCAGACCCGTCACCACACAAGATCCGTCCACCACCGTATTGCGGCCTTTCGTCGTCTTGCAGTAGATCCACTCAGCTCCCACCGCTCCGGCGATGCACACCAGACTCACCACAGCCGCCCGGATGCCCAATACCCAAATGCCCATGGCCAGCGCCGGCAGCAGAGCCAACACCACATCTTTCATCAATCGGTTTGTCCGAAAATCTCCCCGAATGTGGGGAGAGGATGCAACCGTCAAATTCATTTCGCTCCAGCCTCCCTCACCATTTGTTTTCCCTTTCGAAAGGTTTCCACCAAAGGCAGTTTTCCTGGGCAGGTAAAGGCGCAGCATCCGCACTCCATGCAGTCCAGCACGTTCAGTCGCTGAAGCTCCTCAACCCGGTTTGCCTTGGTGAATCGGTACAGATACAACGGCTGAAGCCGCATAGGGCACACCCCAACACATTTTCCACACCGAAGGCACACCGGATTTTCTGCCGCGCCATTGCGATCCTTCATCAGACACAAAATGGAATTGGTGGCCTTAATCACCGGTACCGAAAGATCCTTCTGGGCAAAGCCCATCATCGGCCCGCCGGAGATCACCCGTTCCGTTTTGTCGTTTAGTCCTCCCGCCACTTCAATGAGATCGCGGAAGGGGGTTCCGATCCGAACGATGAAATTCTGGGGCTCGGCAATGGCTTCGCCGGAGATGGTGACGATCCGCTGGATCAACGGCATCCCCAGGCGCACCGCCCGGTAAATTGCGGCATAAGTAGAGACATTGAACACCGCGCAGCCTACTTTCACCGGAAGCTGCCCCGGAGGCACTTCCCGTCCGGTGACAGACTGGATCAGCTGCTTCTCTGCACCCTGGGGATACCGGGTGGGTAGTACTTCCACCTCAATACCCGGGTAGTCACCCAAAATTCCCCGAATTTTTTCGATGGCCTCGGCCTTGTTGTCCTCCACCGCCAGCACCACACGCTTCGGATGGAGCACATGACGCAAGATTTCCATACCTGCCAATACCTGCTCCGGGTTTGTCCGGAGCAAAGAATCATCGGACGTGATATAGGGTTCACACTCACAGGCATTGGCAAGAAGGGTATCCACGTTACCCATGGCAGACAGAGCCTTCACATTTCCAGGGAAGGCAGCACCGCCCATACCCACAATACCGGCTTCCCGAATGGCATGGAGGATTTCGTCGCAGTCCAGTTCCTCCACCGGCCCTTCCAGCCCCTGGCAGGGAACGGTTTCATCCCGGAAGTCATTGTCGATAACCACGGACAATACCTGTTTTCCGTTGACGTGGGGCCGCGGCTCAATGGCTCGAACCACACCGGAAACCGACGCATGAACCGGAACACACAATCCTTCCCCGTCTCCAATTTTCTGGCCTCTTTTAACCCGTTCTCCCACTTGCACCAAGGGCAAACAGGGGGCGCCAATGTGCTGAACCATGGGAATGACCACCTGAGACGGGGTGATGGTATGAAGGGTCGTCACCCGAGTGGACATTTCTTTGTTGTATTTGGGGTGAATCCCTCCAAAAAATAGGTGTTTCATTGATTCTTTCACCTCACTTAAGTTCGAATCCATTCTTCAAATCCGGGGCTGTAGAATCGTTCCCCGTTCTGGTTAACCCACATGGCCTCCCAGGAATATTCCTCTGCCAGGGCCAGTCCCTGTTCCATCGGCAACAGAAACAGTGCCGTGGACAACGCATCCGCCAGACCCGAGTCCTGGCAAACCACCGTCACCGATCGCCACAGCGTTCCCGGGTAGAGGGTATCCGGATCGATGATATGGTGATACCGGATTCCATCTACAAAGTAGGATCGTTGGTAGTCCCCGCTGGTGACCACACTGCCCTTGGATACTTCCAGGGTGTGCAGATAGTTGTCCCCACCGTCAGGATTCTGGACTCCCACTACCCATGGTGTATCCTTCATTTTGGGGCCGGTGGCACAAACATTACCGCCCACGCTGAGAAGCAGTCCTTCCGGTACCCCTTCGCTCACACGCTGGGTTGCCCACCCTTTCGCAACTGCCCCCACATCCAATCGCGCCTCCGGATCGGAAAGGAACACCGTGGAAGCTTCTTCATCAATCACAAGGCAGTCCTGGTTCATGTGCTCAGAGGCCTGACGCAGAGCCTGCTCGTCAGGCAGTGCCGCGTGTTCCGGGGCGTTGATTCCCTTTTCCCGGGCTTCATGCCACAGCTCCAGCACGCTGCCCATAACCACGTTCACCCGTCCGTCTGTCAAAACATAGTACGCTTTGCAGTCCAGGAGCAAATCGATGATCTTCCGGTCCACCTGCACCGGCTCCACGCCGGCGGCATCGTTGATGGTTTTCAAATTGGAAATCCCGTCATAGCTTTCATAGATATCAAACAGTTGATGATAGGTCAGAAGCTCATCATGGATCTGCTGGGCAATCTGGGTAAAGGCCTCCTGACTTTCTGCCCGGCCCACCACAGTGGTCACCGTGTCAAACAGAGTCAGAAACGTGGCCGTGTATTGGCTTTGCTCCGTCTTGCTTTCCCCCACGGAACATCCAGAGAATACCAGGCCAAGAATCAGACCCCACAAGCAAATCTGTCGTTTCATTCCATTCAAACCCTTCTTACTTCCATCAGCCCGTCACCGCTTTGGCAATCAGGCTCTGGAATCCGCCAATGGCAATGGTAACGCTGGAGACCAGATCTGCCTCCACCGGCCGGGTGGATTCATCCACCGCAATGCCCTGAACCTGCTCCAGGGTCTTACCCGTGACGTAGATGGCAAAGCCTGCGGCCTGGGCATTCCATTCCGCAATGGCACCGCCCCAGGCTACCATACCATAGTTGTCACCCAGCTCATTTTTGGTGGCCACATGATCTTCTAGATTCCCAACCAGCTGTCCGGCTGCATCAAATCCTACTTTGGCCTGAACCGCATCAAGGACACAGGAGGTGATGGTCTCCCCGTCCATGGTCAGAGCCGTGACGGTTACATCCAACTGCGCCGTACCCTGAGCACCATCGGCGGCAGACACACTGTCCTGCCAACCGGTCTGGCAGGCAAGATGCAATTGGTCATTTCCCTTTGCCCCCAAATACTGGGCTCGTTCCACTGCCTGGGCAATGGCCGAGACATAGCCTCCCAGGTAGATGGTTGCGCTGGATGCCAGGTCTGTTCCCTGGGGAGCGTAGCCGCTTTCATCCACTGCCCCGTTTTTCAGTTCCTCCACCGTCTTGCCCAGGGCATAATTTGCCAGGGTCTGGGCCTGATCCCGCCACTCGGCAATGGCACCACCCCAGGCCACCATGCCATATTGGTCTCCCAACTCGTTTTTGGTCTTAGGACCCATGGTGGTGTCCCCCACCAAATTGCCCTGGTTGTCAAAGGCCATAGTGGTGTTGATGCCATCGATGATGCAACTCTGAATCACGCCCTCTTCGTCCACCGTAACGGCAACCATGGTGATCTCATAGGAGCACTGTCCCTGGCTGTCATCGGTGGCAGCACTGGAACCGGTGGTTGCAGTGGTGAGATAGAGTCCGGTTTTGACCTCCCCTTCCACCGGCACATAGTCCGGTTCCGTCACCGTGGGGGTCTGGGCCATGTCGTGGCTTCCGGCAGGGCAAGTGCAGTCGCTGTAATACACCACAGGGGTGCCCATACAGCCTGCAAGCAAGCCGACCGTCAGCATAACGGCCAGAAATAAGGTTGTTTTCTTCATGGTAGAACCTCCATCCATTTTTATCGATATGATTTTATCTGATTTACCTTAATCCCAGATATACGCGACCTTAATATTTGTTAAGATTTCCGATTTTCTCCCCAGGCTCTGGGGATGGTAATCCGAAATTCCGTCCCGCTCCCCACCTGGGATGTAAAGGTCATGGTGCCCCCGTGATCCTCCACCACCTGGGCCGCAATGGCAAGCCCCAGTCCCGTTCCTTCTCCGGGCAATTTGGTGGTAAAAAAGGGCTGAAACACTTTGCTCCGGATCTCAGGCGGGATGCCGCAGCCATTGTCCCGCACCCGGATGCAAATATGTTCCTCGTCAAAGGAGGTCTCCACCGCCACAATGCCCTTCTTCCCTTCCATCGCCTGAAGGCTGTTGACCACCAGATTCAGCAGCAGCTGCTGGATTTGAATCTCGTTGGCCATCATCCGCTGATCCCAGCAGTTCAAACTCATCTGAAGCTCCACATCCTGCGGAACCATGGGCTGTACCACCTTCATTGCCTGACGGATTACCTCGTCCGGTGACACCAAGTGAAAGGTGGCAGGACTGTTTTTCCGGGACAAATCCGACAACCGGGAGATAATATCCTTGGCCTTTTGGGATGTTTGATAGATTTCCAGCAGATCGTCATATAATTCTTCTTCCCCGGCAGGGAGCTTCTCCAACGCCATCATGCTATATCCCATAATGGGGGTCAGAAGGTTATTAAATTCATGGGCTATGGATGCCGTCAACGTGCCAATGGTTTCCAGTCTCTGGCGATGGGCCATTGCCTGGGCCGCCTCCCGGTTTTCCCGGTGAAGCTGTTCATCCTTTTCCCGCTGACGCCGGTCTCGTTTCCCCTCTATCAAGCCGACCACCGTCAGGCACAGCCCCATTCCGGCCACCACTCCGCCCATGCCCATCCCCCAAAGTTCCATTCCGGAGCCCCGGGCCAATTGCCCCATGGCGCAAATACCGCCAGATAGGATAGCCACCCCCACCCAGGGCAACCATTTCCCCACGCCTTTGCTTTTCACATCGATTCCCCCTTGCGATTCCCAGTTTTTTTGATTATACTATCAGTACTTGACCATTCTGTAAAGGAGTTTTCCCCATGAAGCACGCATTGATCGTCGGTGGAAACAGTGGCATCGGCCTGGCCCTGACGCTGAAGCTGTTGGAGCGCGACGGCCTGGACATCCACCTGGTGGGCAAGCAGGCCCCCAACCCATCTGATATCCCCGAAGCCAGCCGGGAGGCTTTTTCCCAGCGGGTTCGGTTTACCCAAGTCAATCTCATCACCGGTGACACTTCCTTCCTGGATTCCTGTGAGCACATCGACACCCTGATCTACACCGCCGGTTTTGGCCGGGTGGCTCCCCTGGAAGAGCTGACCCAGACGGAAATTTCCAACATGACCGCTGTAAATTTCCATGCCGCTGTTACTGTGCTTCGGCATTTTTACCCCAGGATGCTTCAGCCCGAGCCTTTTTACTGCGCCGTCATGGGCAGCATCGCCGGCCATGTTGCTTCTCCCTTGTTCTCGGTATACGGTGCCACCAAGGCAGGCCTCTGTGCATTCCTGGAAAATGCCAATGTGGAGCTTGCCCACAGCCACAGCCCCAACCGCATTTTGGACGTATCTCCCGGATCTTTGAAAGGCACCAATTTCACCGGCTCCGGAAATCAGCTTTCCCTGGTCTATCCCGTGGCTGAGGAGATCCTTCGCCGGATGCTGGACCGGCAGACCCGGTATATCCCCGACTACGACACCATCTACCGTGGGGTATTTGAGCGTTACCACGCAGACCCCCTGGCCTTTGGCCTGGATAGCTATGACTATAAACTCCCCCGGGTAAGCCACACCCCCCAGATGGTGGTGGGCTACCTTAGTGGCACCTTTGACCTGTTCCATGTGGGTCACTTGAATCTCCTGCGCCGTGCCAAGGAACAGTGTGATTATCTCATCGTGGGTGTTCACAACAGTGGTGCCTGGAAGGGAAAGGAGACCTTTATCCCCTTCGAAGAACGGATGGCAATTCTGAAAAGCGTCCGGTATGTAGACCAGGTGGTGGAGTCCTGCACGGAAGATTCCGATGCCTGGGCACTGTATCATTACCATAAGCTGTTTGTGGGAAGCGATTACCAGGGTACTCCCCGGTTCCAACGATACGAGGCCTATTTTGCCGACAAAGGGGTTCAGATTGTCTATTTTCCTTACACCAAGAGCACCAGCAGCACCCAATTGCGCCAGGCCATTTCCGGGAAGTAAAGGAGAGAAACGCCATTGCCTGATACCGTTTTGATCGTAGACGATGATCCGGCGATCCGCACCATGCTGTGCAAAGTCATCCGCAGCAATGGCCTCCAGGCGGAAACCGCCTCTTCCGGGGAAGAAGCCCTGGAACGAACCAAGAAAGACCTGTTCGACCTGATTTTACTGGATATCAATCTCCAGGGAATCGATGGTTTTGAGGTGGTACAACGCCTCCGCAACCGGGGTGTCTCCACCCCCATCATTTTGGTCAGTGGACGAAAAGAAGACTACGACACCCTGTATGGGCTGGACATTGGAGCCGACGACTATGTGACCAAGCCATTTAACCCGGTGGTGCTGGGAGCCAAAGTCAAAGCCCTGATCCGCAGGAGCAAGGGTACCCCCCGTTCCTCTCCGGAGATTCTGGCCGGCCCCTTCCGGTATAACACCAGCTCCCTGCGGTTTTATAAAAATGGCCGGGAGATTGTCCTCTCCTCCAAGGAAAACGCCATGATGAAGCTATTTCTGGACAATGTCAATCGGGTGTTTCCCAAGGATATGCTTTACGAGCTGATCTGGGGGGAGGCCATCATTGACGAAAACGCCATCATGGTCTATGTCAACCGCCTTCGGCAAAAAATTGAAGATGACCCTGCCAAGCCCCGGTATATCCAAACGGTTCGGGGCCTTGGCTACCGCTTTGTGGTATAACAAAAAAGCCCGTTCCCTTGTGTGCAGTCCAGAGGACGGGCTTTTCCATTGCACCTTATTCCAGACCACTGGAGACCAACATTCCTCCCAGTTCCCTTGCCCGGGTGGCAGCCGCTTCTGTATCCCGGTTCAGCTTCATCACATATTCCTTGGGGCTGATTTGATATTCCGCCTTGAAAGCTCTGTAGAAATTGGAGTAATCCCCAAAACCGCAATGTTGGTACACCTCCGACGACGGTATCCCCTCCCCCAGCATCTGCTTGGCGATAACCAGCCGTTTCTGGATGATGTAGCGATAGACCGACGTTCCCACCAGGCGATTAAACTCCCGAGACAGGTGGTACTTGCTGATGAAGAATTTATTGGCCAACAAATCCAGTGACAGATCCTCGCTGTAATGTTCGTTGATGTAGGCCAAAACCTTTGCCACCACGGAGCCGGAGCGATCCCCCAATTCCAGATTCTGGCTGGAACGCTGGGTAATCCGGTTGAGAATCACCAGCACCTGTAGTACGCAGGTATCCGCAAACAATTCTCCTGCATACTGTTCCGCCTCCATCTCCCGACGGATGGTCTCCAGGAGCATTTTGAGTACCTGTAAGGTGCTATTGTCCGGCCGGAGCAAATTGGTGTGATGTTCTGCCGCTCGCTCAAAGCACGTTGACAGGTTCACTCCATAATTGGTCACCTGACGCAAATGGGTTTTGTCAATCCAAAGAACAATCCGCTCATAGGTCTGCTGTTCCGAACCGAACACCGGCTGATGCAGCTCATTGGGACTGATGAGCAAAATATCCCCCGGAGCCACATGGTAAATCCGGCTTTCAATATTGTAGTCCACGTCTCCCGACAAAAAAAGATACATTTCGTAAAAGTCGTGGTGGTGCAACGCCACCTCGTTCAGATATAGATCCCGGTAATGATAAACCTCATAGGTATGGCGAATCATATGCTGTCGGCTGGTAAATGAGTGTAGTTTCTGTGGCATAGGCAAGCTCCTCTCCGGAAAACGGGAAACAATTCCAGGTTTTTCCAGTCATTTAGCTGATGGACTGGGTTTTTCTTGTCATTTCTATCATAAAGCAAGATTTGCAATGTGTCAAGCAATATTAACAATGAAGATTGCAAAAAAGTATGTTATCATGGAAAACGTGAACAAAGCAACGTTTTTGGATAGATTGATTTCGAACAATTTATACAATCTATACAAAAACGGTTGATAAATTTGTTAAGAATCGAGAATATTGAAAGGAGTCGTAACATGGAACCCAAGATTATCATCTCCGGCTTTGCCGACGAGATCGATCCCAGCCTGGACGTACAGCTGAAGGTTGTCCGGGAGCTTGGCATGGATCACATCTGCTTCCGTGCCGCCGACGGAAAGGGCGTTGCCGACTACACTCTGGAAGAAGTGGAAACCAACATCAAGCCTCGCCTGGAAAAAGCAGGTGTTAAGGTTTCCTCCCTGGGAAGCCCTATTGGCAAGATCGATATCGATGACGAAGCCGCTTACGAAAAGCAGCTGTCCCAGCTGGAGACTCTGTGCCAGATCTGCAACACCCTGGATTGCAAATATATCCGGATGTTCTCTTTCTGGATGCTGAACAAGAACCCCGACGATTGGAAGGACGAGGTCCTCAGAAAGCTCAAGGGCTTTGCTGATGTGGCTGCCAAATATGATGTCATCCTCATCCATGAAAACGAGAAAGACATCTACGGCGATACCGGTGCCCGGTGCAAGGTCATCCTGGACGAGCTGGCTTCCCCCCACTTCAAGGCTGCCTTTGACTTCGCCAACTTTGTCCAGTGCGGCGAAGATACCGCCGAATGTTGGGAACTGCTGAAGGAGCACGTGGTTTACATCCACATCAAGGACGCTGTCTCCAACAACAAGGAGAACGTGGTCTGCGGCACCGGCGAGGGCAAGATTCCCCAGCTGCTCCACAAGGCCATCCGGGAAGAGGGCTACGAAGGCTTCCTGACCCTGGAGCCCCACCTGGTTCTGTTTGCCACGTTGCAAAGCCTGGAAACCGAGGATGCCTCTGAGGTCATCGCGGAAAACAAGGCCAAGGACGGTGCGGAAGGCTACGCCATGCAGTACAACGCTCTGCGCGAGATTCTGGCCAAGATCTAAACAAATATTGTAATCCCAGACCGCTGCGGTCTTAAATTAAACATTTGTAATCGAAGGAGAAATGCAAAATGGATAAGAAAATCCGCTTTGGTATCATTGGTTACGGCGCTCAGGGTAGCTCCTATGCCAACATTCTGACCAGCACCCCCATGTACCCCGGTATGCCCGTGGGCTACACCCCCGAGCACGGTGCTCTGGGTGCCATCTGCGACATCGACCCCGCAAAGCGGGAAGCTGCCAAGGCCAAGTTCCCCGAGACCCCCATCTTCGAGGACTACAAGGAAATGATTGCCTCCGGCACTTGTGATGCTGTCATCACCACCGTTCCCCACTACCTGCACCACGAGATGTCCATCTATGCCATGGAGCATGGCATGAACGTCATCTGCGAGAAGCCCGCTGGCGTCCGCGCCTCCGACGTTCAGAAGATGATCGACTGCTCCAACGCCCACCCCGACGTAGCCTTCGGCATCATGTTCAACCAGAGAACCAACAAGCTCTACCAGAAGATCCGTGAGATCGTCAAGTCCGGCGAGCTGGGCGAGATCCGCCGCAGCAACTGGATCATCAACACCTGGTGGAGACCCGACTCCTACTATCAGCAGTCCGAGTGGCGTGCCACCTGGGGCGGCGAAGGCGGCGGCGTTCTGGTCAACCAGGCTCCCCACCAGCTGGATCTGTGGCAGTGGATCTGCGGCGTTCCCTGCGAAGTCACCTCTCTGAACATCAACGGTGCACACCGTGACATCGCCGTTGAAAACGACGTCACCATCGTGACCCGTTACCCCAACGGTGCTACCGGCACCTTCATCACCTGTACCCACGATGCCATCGGCACCGACCGTTTCGAGATCGACTTCGACGGCGGCAAGATCGTGGTTGAGGATTCCACCAAGGCTACTGTTTACCGCATGGCCAAGGACGGCAAGCGGGTTGACGAGAACTACATGAACGAGAACATCGGCATGATGGAGCTGGCTATGCTGACCCGTTCCAACGGCGGCGGCGGTCTGTACGAAGTGGAAACCTTCGAGAACACCGACGGCTGGGGTCTGCAGCACGGTACCGTTATGGAGAACTTCGCTCTGCATGTCCTGACCGGTTCTCCCCTGCTGGCTCCCGGCTCCGACGGCATCATGGGTGTCCGTCTGGCCAACGCTTCCCAGCTCTCCGCTTGGACTGGCAAGACCGTGGATCTGCCCTGCGACACCGAGGCTTACAACGCTGAGCTGAACAAGCTCATCGCCGCCGAGGGCAAGTTCCCCGTCCGCGACTAATTCTAGTCATCCAACATTTCATCCTGCCCGCGGCGGCCTGCGCCGTCGCGGGTTTGGTGCATAAGGAGAGATTTCCTATGATGAAGGGCGCAATCATCGGCTTTGGCACCATTTCCGCCGTCCACATGGATGCCCTTGCCTCCAATCCTGGCATGGAACTGGTTGCCATTTGCGATATCAATCCGGACTTGGCTGCCAAGTGCCCGGAAAACGTCAAATTTTATACCGACTACCACCAGATGGTTCAGGAAGTCAAGCCAGATGTGGTTCACATCTGCCTGCCCCACTACCTGCACTACCCCGTGGCCAAAGAGTTGGTTGAGATGGGTTGCAACGTATTTTGCGAGAAGCCCATCGCCCTGAACTCCACCGAGGCTGAGAAGTTCTGTCAGCTAGAGAAGGATCACCCCGAGGTCAAGATCGGTGTGTGTCTCCAGAACCGGATGAACGAAACCACCGAGGAGCTCAAGCGGATCATCGACTCCGGCGAGTACGGCAAGGTTGTGGGTCTGCGTGGCTTCGTGCCCTGGCGTCGCGGCAAGGAGTACTACGATGCCCAGCCCTGGCGGGGCAAGTGGAAAACCGCCGGCGGCGGATCCATGATCAATCAGTCCCTCCATACCCTGGATCTGCTGTATTTCCTGGGTGGCGACATTTCCCGGCTCCATGCCGTGGTGGGCCAGACCAACGAATATGGCGTTGAGGTGGAAGGCGACGTGATTGCCCGTTTGGAGTATGCCAACGGTGCCAATGGTCTGTTCTTCGCAACCAACAACAACTGGACCAATGAGTCCGTCCAGATTCGGGTCGCTTTGGAAAAGGGCGTATTCCACATTGAGGACAACACCCTGTACAAGGTAAATCCCGATTCCAGCCGGGAAGTGATTGTCAAAGCTCCCAAACTGGAGGGTATCAAGTTCTACTATGGTGCTTCCCACGCTCGGCTGATTGCCCGGTTCTACAAAGCCGTGGCTGACAACTCCCAGGATTACATCCACATCAGCGACGGTGCCATGATCATCCGCCTGATGGATTCTATTTTCCGTAGTGCCAACACCAGCTCTCTGGTGGAGGTTTAAGTTTCTCAAAAATATTTTAAGGAGTGTATTCTCATGAGCAAAAAAGGTTTGATCGGTGTTCAGATGTCCACCATCGCCCCCGCCAAGATGCCCAGCTTTGAGCCCTTTGAGGTGATGGGTCGTCTGGTTGACATTGGCTACCACTGTGCAGAAATTTCCCAGGTTCCCATGACCAAGGAGAACGTTTCCGGCTTCCGTCGTGCCATTGACGAGCTGAACTTCAACGTTTCCTCCATGACCGCCTCCATCGACCCCATGTTCCCTGGCCAGCCCGGTGAGTATCTGTCCAACGAGGATGACTACAAGAAGTACCTGGACGATGCCCACACCCTGAACTGCGATATGTTCAGGATTGGCATGATGCCCATGAACTGCATCGGTGACGTACAGAAGTGTATCGACTTTGCCAAGCGTGCTGAGGAATACTGCCTGAAGCTGAAGGAAGACGGCATTGACCTGTACTACCACAACCACCACATGGAGTTCATGAAGCTGGAGAATGGTGAGTATCTGCTGGATACCCTCCGGGCCAATGCTCCTCACCTGGGCTTCGAGCTGGATACCCACTGGATCCATCGCGGCGGCGAGAACCCCGTGGAGTTCATCAAGAAGTATGCCGGCTCCGTCCGTCTGCTGCACCTGAAGGACTACCGCATTGGCAATGTGCAGATGCCCGATATGTCCAAGGGTCTCGACATGAAGGCTTTTTCTCAGGCTTTCTTCTCTGATCCTGTGCAGTTTGCTGAGCTGGGCAAGGGCAACCTGCCTCTGAAGGCCTGCATCGAAGCCGGTCTGGAAGGCGGCGCCGAGTACTTCCTCATCGAGCAGGATCAGTGCTATGGCCGTGATCCCTTCGATTGCCTGAAGGATTCCCGCGACCACCTGATCGAGCTGGGCTACGGCGACTGGTTCTAATCATCCCCAATTGCGGCCCGCCCACCCGGCGGGCCCTTTTTTCCTCTGGAAAAATTTCGTTTTTTTCGGAAGAAGCCAGAATCTTTCACAGATAATCATTGCATTTTTCCGAGATTCTTGTATAATATAGTTATCATGATGTACGGACTTTCCTTTCCGTCGTCAAATTCATTTTACGAAAGAGGGTAATTCCTATGAAGAAGTTTATGGACAAGGACTTCCTGCTGTCCAACGAGACTGCAAAGACCTTGTATCACGATTATGCTGCCCAGATGCCCATTCTGGACTACCACTGCCATATCAACCCCCAGGAGATCTGGGAGGATCGGAAGTTTGAGAACATCACCCAGGTTTGGCTGGGCGGTGACCACTACAAATGGCGCGTCATGCGTGGCAACGGTGTGGAAGAAAAGTACATCACCGGTGATGCTTCCGATCGGGAAAAGTTCCAGAAGTTCGCCGAAGCTCTGCCTAAGTGCATCGGCAATCCCATGCACCATTGGTGCCATCTGGAGCTCCAGCGGTTCTTCGGCTACTACGGCGTGCTCAATGGCGAGACCGCCGAGGAAGTTTGGAACCTGGCCAATGAGAAGCTCCAGAACGATCCTTCCATGACCGCCCGTGGCCTGATTAAGCAGTCCAATGTTTACATGGTCGGCACCACCGATGACCCCATCGACTCCCTGGAGTGGCACGCCAAGATCGCTGCCGATCCCACCATGGAGACCAAGGTTTGCCCCTCCTTCCGTCCCGACAAGGCTCTGGATATCGAAAAGCCTACCTTCGCTGGCTATATGCACCAGTTGGAGGACGTGGTTGGCTTCGAGTTCATGTGCATCAACTGCGTAAAGAAGGCTCTGACCCAGCGGATTCAGTATTTCGTGGATCACGGCTGCCGGGCCTCTGACCACGGTCTGGGCTATGTGCCCTATGTGGAGGCAACCACCGAGGAACTCACCGCCATCTTCAAGAAGGGCATGGCTGGCGAAGCTTTGACCAAGGACGAGATCGACGCATACAAGACTGCTCTGCTCCTCCACTGCGCCCGTGAGTATGCCAAGCACGGCATGGTCATGCAGATCCACTTCTCCTGCCTGCGGAACACCAACG
>CAZSAZ010000014.1:0-17267 GCA_964604925.1 uncultured Oscillospiraceae bacterium
ATCATGTCCACATACTCCTCGGTGTAGGCGTTGTAGCCATAGCCCACCTTGCCAGAATTCTTCACCTTCTCATAGACCACGCTGCCATCCACGCCAGCGTTCTGGGCGATCTGGCGGATGGGGGCCTGGAGGGCAGAGGCGATGATTCTTGCACCGGTCTTTTCGTCTCCATGGAGAGTTGCAATCAGCTCTTCCACTGCGGTGATGGCATTGACCTGGGCGGTACCGCCACCGGCCACAATACCCTCTTCCACGGCAGCACGGGTCGCATTCAGCGCATCTTCCACTCTCAGCTTCTGCTCCTTCATGGCGATTTCCGTCTGGGCACCCACACGAATCACAGCCACACCGCCAGCCAGTTTGGCCAGACGCTCCTGGAGCTTCTCCCGGTCATAATCGGAGGTGGTAGTGGCAATGGCAGCCTTCACCTCATGAGCCCGGGCTGCAATGGCATCGGGATCGCCACAACCATCGACAATGGTGGTGTTGTCCTTGTCCACCACCACACGGTGGGCACGGCCCAGGTCGTTGATGGTTGCCTCAGACAGCTCCATGTTCAGCTCGCTGGAAATCACGGTACCACCGGTCATGATGGCAATATCCTGGAGCATGGCCTTCCGGCGGTCGCCAAAGCCGGGAGCCTTGACGCAAACCACATTGAAGTTACCACGCAGGCGGTTCACCAGCAGGGTGGCCAGGGCATCGCCCTCCACATCCTCTGCGATGATCATCAGCTTCTTGCTGGCCTTGACAATGGGCTCCAGCACAGGCAGAATCTCCTGGATCGAGGAGATCTTCCGGTCGGTGATCAGGATGTACGCATCGTCCAGGACGGCTTCCATCTTGTCGGTGTCGGTGACCATGTAGGGGGAGATGTAGCCCCGGTCAAACTGCATACCTTCCACCACATCCAGCTCGGTCTCGGCGGTCTTGCTCTCCTCGATGGTGATGATGCCGGAGTTGCCCACCCGCTCCATGGCCTCGGAGATCAGCTTACCAATGGACTCGTCACCGGAGGAAACCGTACCCACCCGGGCGATGTCCTCGCTGCCGGAAACGGGAACAGAGTTGGCCTTGATGGCCTCCACTGCTGCATCCACAGCCTTCTCGATGCCCTTGCGCATGACCATGGGGTTAGCACCAGCGGACAGGTTCTTCAGGCCCTCCCGAGTGATGGCCTGTGCCAGCAGGGTAGCCGTCGTGGTACCGTCACCGGCCACATCGTTGGTCCGGGTCGCAACCTCTCGGATCATCTGGGCACCCATGTTCTCAAAGGGATCCTCCAGCTCGATTTCCTTGGCAATGGTCACACCATCATTGGTGACCAGGGGTGCGCCGTACTTCTTGCCCAGAACCACGTTCCGGCCCTTGGGGCCGATGGTGACCTTCACTGTATCGGCCAACTGGTCGATGCCAGACTGCAACTTCTTCCGGGCTTCTTCCCCGTAAACAATCATCTTAGACATAATCTTATTCCTCCCGATTTCGATTACTCAACAACAGCCAGGATCTCATCCTGCTTGACAAACTTGTAGTCCACCTTGTCCAGGGTGACATCGGTGCCCACGTGCTTGGACACCACGACCTTGTCTCCCACCTTCACCAGCATCTGTACCTCCTTGGTACCGGGGCCAACGGCCACCACGTCATAGATGGCGGGCTTTTCCTTGGTAGCGGTGGCAAGGATGATGCCGGAGGCAGTGGTCTCCGCATTCTCTCCCTGCTTCAACAGCACATTGTCTGCCATGGGCTTCAGTTTCATAAACGATTCCTCCAAACGTGATATTTAGACTGGGTTCGCCCAGAAAACGGTCGAACCGATACATCTACAAAGGGTTGTGTGGTTAGCACTCTTTCATCAGGAGTGCTAACGCAGTTATCATACCGCAAAGCCTGTAAAAATGCAAGAGCGAATTGTGTCAATTCCGTAAATTTTCCATGGATTTTTTCAAAACCTGGAATGGTTTGTCCCATTTGGGGAATACTCCTGGGAAAAGGAGGATCCACCATGGTCTTATTACGCACCCTGATCTTTTATCTTGCACTGATCGGTTCCATCCGGCTCATGGGAAAACGCCAGGTGGGTCAGATGGAACCGTCGGAATTTGTGGTCACCATGCTCCTGGCCAACCTGGCTGCCATTCCCATTGAAAATCTAGACGATCCCATTTGGCATGGTTTGCTGCCCATGGCTCTGATTTTTGGAGGGGAGCGGTTGGTGAGCTGGCTGTGCTTAAAGAGCATCCGCCTGCGGCGGCTTCTGTGTGGAAAGCCGGTGATCCTCATTGACAATGGCAAACTGTTACCTTCCAACCTCCGGCGAACCCGGGTGAATCTGGACGAACTAACCGGTCACCTCCGGGAACAGGGAATTTTGGAGGTGAGCCAGGTACAGTTTGCCATTTTGGAAACCAACGGCTCGGTGACCGCCTTCCCCTATCCCCAGTACCGCCCGGCCAACGCCGCCGATACCGGGATTGGCGTAAAGAGCCAGGAGCTTCCCTATACCGTGATCTCTGATGGGCACCTCCTTTGGGACAACCTTGCCTTAACTGGGAAAGACGAAGCATGGCTCAACCACTATCTGGTTGGGAAGGGTGTCAGTCCATCGGATGTGCTGCTGCTCACGGTGACACCTGGAGGAAAGACCACGCTCATGTCCCGGTGACTCGTCAATCTTCCATGGAAAACCCGATATTTTGTGGACATTTTCGAAAAATCTCTCCCACATCTTGTGTTTCGACCGTTTTCGCGTCCAATCGGTGTTATGATGCATTCAGACATCCGGAGCAAGACGAATCACCACCACCGTGGCATCGTCTCCCCCGGAGGGTTCCTTCTCCAGGATCGCTGCCGCCACCTCCCCCGGCGGCTGGGTCGGTGTCGTGCGGGCACCATGAAGCAACCCCGTCTCCGATACCCCATCGCTGAGCAAAATCAGCTGCTCCCCCTTCCCCAGGGACAGCCGTTGCACCGTTTCTCGGGCCGATACCCCCATGCCCGGAGGCGGCCCGGCTGTCCCAATTTTTCGCAATTGACCGGCGGTCACGAGATAGCTGGGGGCTGCACCCCATTTGTATACCGCTGCCTTCCCCGTGTCCAGCTCCAACTGAACCAAATCCACCGTGGTTCCCCCGGCAAAATCCCGAAGCAGTTGCAATCCATTGAGGCATCTCAGTGCCGACTCCGGTGGAAATCCGGATTGGAGCATTTGTTTCAGCAACCCGGCTCCTGCGGTGCTTTCCGCCGCCGCACCGGCACCGGTTCCCATGCCGTCACACACCAGAACGTAAAACCGGCCTTTCTTCCCGGGAAACCAAAGGCATTTGTCCCCGTTGATTTCATCCCGGCTGCGACTGGAAAGGCCGATTTCCGGGCGAAACCGTGGTTTTGCTGTCTCTTCTGGCGTTTGGAGATTCTCCCAGAACCCTTCCAAAAAGGAGGCCAAGTATCCCACCTGCGCCAAGTACACCTGCCGGTATAGATCCAATCGCCGCCGCTCTCCCGTCATACGGCGCAGCAACCTCTGTCCCCGGCGCAACTCCCCCAGGAGGCACTGGGGATTTTGGCACCCCCGGGGCAATTCCTGCTCTTCCAGCCCCGGCTGGGAGAGGATTTCCTCCGACAGGGAACGAACCTGTTCCCTGCCCCGGCAATGTTCCCATTCCGGGCAATGGTCGCAGGCCGCCCCTATGGCCTGCTCCAAAAGGGCCTTCTGATCCAGTGGAAGGCCCCTGGTCTCTCCCAAAAGGCGTTCCATCTGCCGCAGGGCCAACGCCATTCCCTCCAATCCCACCAAAATGGCCCCTGTGGTGCCGGTGGGGGTCTGGGTTCTTTCCCACCGCTCCGGTTTGGGCAAAAGCCCCGCCAGTGCTCCACCCAAGATCAATCCCGGCAAAGGCCGCACATCCCACACCCCGGACAACCATGCCCCGGGGAGGTATCCCAAAGCCCCGGCAAGCACCGTCACCCAACTTTTCCCAGGGAGAGCTTGGGCCAGGCAGCCTCCCAGACTCAAAGCCAATGTCATATCCACTTGCGTGATGCCGGAACCGTGTAAGGCCAGGCCTGCAAGCAGCGTCTCATACAGGTTTCCCCCTGCGGTCAAATACCCCGCCGCCACATAGCCCAATCCCAAATACCGGCTGGGCCGTATCTGGGCCAATGCCAACACTCCCAACGCCTTGACCACCCCCGTCAGCCAGGGGCATTTCTCCCGATACCACGCCTGAAATACCCAGGCACTGACCACCGCACCCATTACCTGGATCAGATGGCCCCGAATGGATGCCTCTCCTTCCAGCCAAAAAAGCCACACCACTCCCAAGGCAGATACGATCAGTCCCGCCAGAGCTGGCATCAATCCCCGCTGCCGTCGGGCAATGCCCCATTGTCCCGGCCCCAGGGCAGCCAACAGCCCTAACACCATCCATCCGCTGGCCAAGATGCCCGGTCTGCCCCAGAAAAAGGGATAACCCAGCACCGCCCCCAAACCGACCCAGCATTTAGCCTTCCTCCCTTCCATGCCGCAGATCAATCCCAATGCCAGGCCTTGAAACCTACCCTCCACCGCCGCGCTCGAGAGAACCCAGCCGGCCAGTGCCCAGCCGCCATAAGAAAGCCACCTGCTTTCTATTTCCCCCGACAACGCCTGACGCAACATCCGCTGCCCACGGCGGATGCTTTGTGTAATGACCATTTGCCCATCACAACCCTTCCCTTTTGTGTAGAGAAATCCTACCACGCATGGCCATATAATGCTGTCGGAAACCCTACCCTGGGAATAATATTCTTGCTCCAACGGCCAATGGGGTGTATAATGGGGACAGAATCGATCCCCTTTTCTCCGGAATCGAGGAAAACCAACACCGTACCCCCGAACCTTGGGGGTCAGAAGGGAATACACCACCATGGGAATGGAATTGGAAGTAAAATATCGCCTGACCCCGGCGCAGCGGAATGCACTGGAAGCCCAATACCCCGGGCCGTACCAGGTGATTCAAATGGAAACCCGGTACTATGATACCCCCTCCGGGGAACTAGCCCGGCGAAAATGGACATTGCGGTGCCGCAAAGAAAACGACCGGGCCGTATGCACCTTAAAAACCCCCACCACTGGGCTGGCTCGGGGAGAATGGGAAGTGGAATCCCGGGAGATTCGCCAGGCACTTCCTGCCCTGGCGGCCGCATCTGGCCTTCCCGAACTGTTGGATTTAGCTCAGGAGGGACTGCTGGAAGCGTGCGGCGCCCGCTTCACCCGGAAAGCCAAAATCCTGGAAACAGAGGCGTGTACTCTGGAACTGGCCCTGGATCAAGGCGTCGTGTGCAATGGTTCCCAGGAAGAACCCTTCTCTGAAGTGGAACTGGAGCAAAAGGAAGGCACGCCAGAGGCTTTGATGGCCTTTGCCAAAGCCTTTGCATCGGAATTTTCCCTCCAGGTTGAACCGTCAAGCAAATTCGCCCGGGCCCGGGCTTTGGGAAAGGAGATGCGGTAATGGCATCCAATACCCTATTTCGCCGGTATGACCGGCTGTTCCTGTTTGATACCGAAACCACCGGCTTGGACTACGCCCGGGATGAGATCATTGAATTCTCCGGTGCCGTGGTGGAGTTGCGGGATGGTGTGCCCCAGGTGATTCAAGAATATGACCAACTCATCACCCTCAGTCCTGGCGGTTTTGTGCCTCCCAAAATCCAACAACTCACCGGCATTTCCAATCAGGATATCCGGGAACGGGGCATCCCCAAGACCCGTCTTTGCCGGGACATCGGGGAAATGATCGGGGGTAACACCCTGCTTATTGCCTACAATGCCCACTTTGATTTGAGCTTTCTATACTATCTACTCCTCCGGGAGGGTGACCCTATGATTCTCAAAGGAAAGGACAAACTGGATCTTCTCACGGTGTACAAAGACCGCAAGCCCTATCCCCATCGTCTGAGCAATGCCATCGAGGCCTATGGTTTGGCAGACCAGGTGGTGAATTCCCACCGAGCCATTGACGACGTACTGGCCACCGTCGCAGTGATGGGAGCCATGGAGGAAGAAAAAGACGACTTAGACCGGTACATCAACCTGTTCGGCTTCAATCCCCGTTATGGTGTAGAGGGAAAGCCCATCGGTTCGGTTACATATAAGCCCCAGCCTTACCACCCGGCCTGCCCCCTTTACGAGGCATAAGAAAAAACGTCACAGGAGGATACGCCAATGAAGGATTTTTTACTGGAAGTATGTGTCGATTCCCTCAAATCCGCCCGGCTTGCCCAGACCGCCGGTGCCCACCGGATCGAACTATGCGCCAATTTGCTGTTGGGTGGCACAACACCTTCTCCGGCGTTGGTGCGCCAGGCCGTGGCCGGGAACGATCTCCGGGTTCACGTTCTTTTGCGCCCCCGGTTTGGTGATTTTTGTTATGAGAAAGAGGAAAAGGAAGAGATTCTCTGGCAAATCCAGGATTGTCTTGCATCTGGAACCTCCGGTGTGGTCATTGGCGCGCTGACGCCGGAAGGAGATCTGGATCTGCCCTTTCTGAAAACCTGCATGACCCACGCCCAATCCATGAACGTCACCCTCCATCGGTGCTTCGATGTCTGCCGGGATCCGGCCCTGGCCCTGGAACAGGCTGTGGATTTGGGAATTCATACCATTCTCACCTCCGGTCAGGCATCCTGCGCCATGGAAGGAACGGAGCTACTGTCCCAGCTTCATTTCCAGGCCGCCGGACGGATTCATCTGATGGCCGGTTCTGGCATTAGCCCGGACAACATTCCACTCATCCATGCCGCCACAGGTATTTGCCACTTCCATGGCTCCTTCAAATCCACCCAGCCCGGGCCCATGACCTTCCGCCGGGAAGGCGTTCCCATGGGGTTGCCCATGGCCAGTGAGTTTAATCGGCAATATACCAATATCGATTCTGTCCGTCGAGCCCTCCTGGCGGGGCATGGGATATAATCCCGCCCCTTTTCCTTCCAGCCCCAGGGGCAGATTGAAAAGGATAATATCTGTGTACATATTGATATTGCCGAATTTTCCGGATATGATATAATGGAAATTAGTAAATTGATACAAGTGGCTCACCTGGACAATTTTGTCCAAGAAAAAAGGAGGAAACCATGATGCAATACTTATCCATTCCATATGAAATGAAACATCCCCCTAAGCTGGATCCCACCTTTATCCCTTTCGGTGTATGGCGTGAAGCCTATCTGAAGGATGCCAAGCAGCCCATCGCCATTGCGGTGGAGCGGGACAAAGGACAGATCTCCGTTCACCACACCCACATCCATGGAACACCGGATATGGCAGAGGCGGACTACCGCTATGTGGAACGGTATGTAAAGTTCCTCCTCTGGTCCACCGGCGGCTTCCGGGTCAGCATCTGCGGATGCTCTTATTTGGCCCAGCGGCTGGCCCAGGCCTATACCCCCCAGGGAGAACGGCATTTCGACTTCACCTTTGTCCATCAGCTTTACGAACGGGAGCTGGAAATTCTAGATCTGCCCCTGGATCAGTGCCCTCAGGCCCACGAACGGGCTATGCCCATTGGCGGGCATATGGACGGATGCCGCATCGGATTTGATGCTGGCGGTTCCGACCGGAAGGTTTCCGCCGTCATCAACGGCGAATGTGTCTATTCTGAGGAAGTGGTCTGGTTCCCCAAGCTCAACGAGGATCCCGACTATCACTATGGCCATATTGTGGAGGCTCTGAAAACCGCCGCATCCAAAATGCCCCGGGTGGACGCCATCGGTGTCAGCTCTGCCGGCACCTTCATCGGCAACGCCCCCATGGTAGCCTCCCTGTTTATCAAAGTCCCCAGAAGCAACTGGGACAAGGTCAAGACCATCTATGACCGGGCCGGTGCCGCCATTGGCGATGTTCCTGTGGTGGTTGCCAATGACGGAGACGTTTCCGCCCTGGCCGGTGCCATGGGTCTGGGGAAGGGGAAACTCATGGGTCTTGCCATGGGAACCTCCGAGGCCGTGGGCTATGTGGATGCCGACCAGAATGTGCTGGGTTGGATCAACGAACTGGCTTTCGCGCCTGTGGATCTCCAGGAAACGGCCATGCAGGATGAGTGGAGCACCGATTACGGCGTTGGCTGCAAGTATTTCTCCCAGGATGCCGTCATCAAGCTGGCTCCGGTGGCCGGAATTGAGATTCCCCAAGATTTGTCCCTGGCGGAAAAACTGAAATTTGTCCAGAATCTCATGGAGCAGGATGACCCCCGGGCTCAGGCTATTTTCGAAACCATTGGTGCTTACCTTGCCTATACTGTGGTGCTTTACAGCCAGTTCTACGATCTGGAATACATGATGCTCCTGGGCCGGGTGATGTCCGGCAAGGGTGGTGACACCATCCTCCGGGTCTGCAATGAGATCCTGGCTGATGAATATCCCCAGTTGGCCCAGAAGTGCCTGGTGACGCTGCCGGACGAAAAGATGCGCCGGGTTGGCCAGTCCGTAGCCGCCGCCTCTTTGCCGGAACTGCGGTAACATCCCGAAAAAACAGGAGGAAATGCCCTATGTTTTACAAAAATGCCCGGATTTTTGGCCCGGATTTTTCCTTCCACCTGGGTGGATTCGAGGTGGTGGACGGACGGTTTGGTGCCGTCCTGCCGGAAACCCTTCCGGAAGATGCCATAGACCTTCATGGCTCCACCGTGATTCCCGGTTTGATTGAGGTGCATAGCCATGGTGCCGCCGGAGCGGATTTTTCCGACGGTGATTATGACGGTCTGGTTCGGATGGCCCAGTATTATTTGTCCTGCGGCATTACATCCTTTGCCCCCGCCTCCATGACTTTGCCCTATGACGTACTGGCTCGGGCTTTCGCCACAGCAAAACAGCTCCATGAGACCCGGCCCCAGGGCTGTGCCGTCCTCCGGGGAATTCAAATGGAGGGGCCCTACTTCTCCTACAAAAAGCGGGGTGCCCAGAACCCGGACTACCTGAAGAATCCGGATTTTGAAGGCTTCGCTCAGCTCTACCGGGACTGCGGTGGCTTGGTGCGAATTGTGGATATAGCCCCGGAGCTTCCCGGCGCGGCAGAATTTGCCGCCAAAGCCAGCAAACTGTGTACCGTCTCCATTGCCCACACCGATGCCGGCTATGACGATGCCAAGGCCGCCATCCAGGCCGGCGTCACCCACCTGACCCATTTGTACAACGCCATGCCCCCCATCCATCACCGGAATCCCGGCGTCATCCCCGCTGCTGTGGAAAGCGGTGTGGTACGGGCCGAACTGATTTGCGATGGCTACCACATCCATCCTGCCTCCGTACGCCTGGCCTTTTCCATGTTTGGTGGGGAGCGGATGATCCTCATCTCCGACTCTGGCCGCTGCGCCGGACAGGCCGAAGGAACCAGCTTTGATCTGGGTGGTCAAACCGCCACATTGCAAGGCGGTGTGGCCAGATTGGCCGACGGCACCATTGCCTGTTCCGCTTCCAATTTGTGGAAGTGCTTCTGCAATGCCCTTCAGTGGGGCATCCGGGAGGAAGACGTGATTCGTTCCTGCACCTACACCCCCGCCTGTGCTCTGGGCGTTCAGGATGAAGTCGGCTCCATTGCCCCTGGAAAGGTTGCAGACTTCCTGGTTTGCCCGGCAGACTACAGCCAAAAGCAGGTCTTTTTGGCCGGTGTTGCCCAATAATCCATCAAAACACCCGGACAGTTCCTTGTGAACTGTCCGGGTATTTCTTATTTTCTCCCCTTTCCCAGGGATCCGATGAGCAGCGTTGCCCACAAAAACAGAGGCAGTACATAAAAGTTCCCACACAACAGTGGGGCACACAGAATACTCATCATCACATGGATGCTCTGACCCACCCAATCCGGAAACCGGATTGCCTGAACCGAGATGTAGAACAGCACCACCGTGGCAATCAGGGATGCAGCAGAAAGATCCCGTATGAGATTCCGGTCATGGTGGTTTCCGGTGGCTCGCGCCCTCCACAGGATCATCCAGGGTGGCAGGAAAAACACCGCTGCCAGCACCCGGAGTACCACCTTTTCCCCGGTGGTTTCCGGCTGGGGAACGGCCAAGCTGGCGCAGGCCGTCAGGACAAACAGCACACCCCAAATCCCATACAGGATTTGATCGGAACATTTGGAAGATTTTGTCATATTGTTGGCTCCTCTCGGGGATACACAGAGGACTCGGCCCCTGTTTTCTCCATTGTACCGGAACACGCCGGGAAAGGCAAGACGAAAATGGTACTTTACACTGATTATTTGATTTGCTATAATAATAGAAATGGAATTGCGAAGGAGCTGATGTGCCATGAAATGTCCGTTTTGCAACTATCAGGAGAGCAAGGTGGTGGACTCCCGCCACTCGGATGACAATCTGTCCATTCGCCGTCGCCGGGAATGTCTCGGATGCCAGCGTCGATTCACCACCTATGAAATCGTGGAAAGCCTTCCCATGGTGGTGGTGAAAAAGGACGGTTCCCGGCAGGATTTTGACCGCAACAAAATCCTCACCGGTATGGTGCGCTCCTGCGCCAACCGCCCCGTTCCCATGGCAGAACTGGAGCGGATCACATCGGAAATCGAGCAGACCGTACAAAGCACCCTGGAGCGGGAGGTTCGCACCGAGGATATCGGTGAAATGGTCATGGAGAAGCTGAAACCCCTGGATGAGGTCAGCTATATCCGCTACGCTTCGGTTTATCGCCAGTTCAAGGATGTGGACACCTTCATCCGGGAACTGACCAAAATCCTGGAGGATAAGGGCAAATGAAAGAACTACTAAAATCTCTGCTAAACGACTTTGACCCCACAGTGTTTTTGCCGGATCTAAACGTGGTGTTTCAAGGGCTGGAATTGGTACTGCGGATCGCCGTATTGCTGGGGCCCCTGTGCCTGCTGGGCTTCGGCCTGTGGTATTTGCTCGCCCCCGCTAAGGAGGCCAACCACTCCGTGGGCTACCGGTTTTACTGGGGAATGTCCAGCGTGGAGGTGTGGCAGTTCACCCAGCGTCTGGCGGGTCTGGTCTGGACAGGCCTTGGCCTGGCTCTGACCATCATCATGGCGGTACGGTGCAACGGCTACCGGGACTTGGGTCAAGTGGAGATGATCACCTCAGCTTTGACCAGTCTGCTCTGGGAGTTGGGACTGATTGTGGCCAGTATTGTGGCCATTGACCTGACGGTGGTAATTCTGTTTGACCGGAAGGGCTACCGCAGAAGAAGAATTCGTCGTTGAGGGTAAATTCCCCTATATGCCATTGGTGGAGCGTATCGACTTTGATACGCTCCACTTTTTGATTCTATGTAAGATTGGGGGTCTTCCCCCTTTGTCTTACCGGTTCTGCTCCCGGAAGGTGATGGTTCCCTGCTCTGCATCCATGCCATCAATGATGGCCAGGGACTCCACCTGGTATCCCAGATTCCGGATCACCCGGCCACCAATCTGGAACCCCTTTTCGATGACAATGCCGCAGCCTTCCACCGTGGCGCCGGCAGACTCCACAATGGAGATCATTCCCTGAATCGCACAGCCGTTGGCCAGGAAATCATCGATAATCAAAACATGGTCTCCGTCACCCAGAAATTTCTTAGACACAATGACCTGATTTTTGTTCTTGTGGGTGAAGGATTCCACCTCTGCCACATACATATCTCCATCGATATTGATGGACTTGGACTTTTTGGCAAATACCATGGGCACGCCAAATTCCTTCGCCACGAATGCGGCGATGCCGATCCCCGATGCTTCAATGGTCAGCACCTTCGTCACCGGTTTCTCCTGGAACCGGCGGTGAAACTCCCGGCCGATTTCTTCCAACAGGGCGATGTCCATCTGATGGTTGAGAAAACTATCCACCTTCAGCACATTACCGGGCTTTACTACACCGTCTTTGATGATCCGCTCTTCCAGAAAATTCATGGTTTTGACCTCCTGATATCACATTCACAGTGCCAACCGAGGCTTTCCTCCCCTTTTGGGGCCGGAAGCCGATTGTTCTGACGGATTTCCCCCAGAAAATCCCTTTTTTCTAATACGCATCCTCATTATATGGGAAAAATCAGGAAAATGCAAGAAAGAAGTCACCCCTCTATCACGAAAAGCGGCAAAAGAATCCCTTTCCGCTTTGGTCATTCTGCCCAGCCTGGAACCGACGTCAAAACCCGGGGCTTCCTTTGGACATATTCCCGAACCCATCCGTCCACCAAGTCCCGGGCAGCCTCATCATCCCGTCCGGTCAGATGCACCACCAGCGTATCCGAATCCTGTTCCAGATAATCAAACAGCACCCGTCGGGCCAGTTCATGGCGCACGCCAAGGCCCATAGCTCCAGCCGCAATGGCATCTGGTGCCTCTCCCTTCATCACCCCAATACAGGGCGTATCTCCATGGAGCAGATTCACCAAAGCCTGCAAAAAGCCGTCATCCAGCAGTTCCACCCCTCCTAACTCGTCCAGCACCACAAAGGGCCGATGCTGCGCTTGACGCAACAGCCGGGTTCCCTGCTGGCTGAATACCTCCATATGGGGCACCGGCGTTCCCTGGCGCATCTCCAAAAACCGTCCAGGAAAGCCGGAGCCATCCGCCGGGGCCAGGTCATATCCCACCACATTCCCCTGGCTATCCCACTCCCGGAGGGTGACAAAGCCACCGGCCCGGCCCAGGGCCTTCCCCAGGGCTTGGTGAATCAGTTCACTTTTTCCAGATCGATCTGGGCCGGTCAAAAACAGTCTTTTTCTCATGGTTTCTTATGCGCTCCGTTTCGCTAATGGTTGTCTGAGCATTATACACGGTTTTTCCCGATTTGTAAACGGAAAAATCTGGGTTTTCCTCCAGAAAATTCCAACTAATACAAAAATCCGCCCTCCCGGACAGGGAGGGCGGAAAGTGGATGAATATCAATTATTCCTGATGATTATGCAGCAGCTCGTGGGCCTTACCCTTGAAGAAGCCATTGTAGAACACATCCATCAGGGGGTTCTCGTTGGACTTCTTGATGGCCATGGTTCCGTCGGTATCGTACAGGCCCTTGGTTCTAGCCTCAGCACGCTTGACTTTGGTTCCCCTGGTGGGCTGACCACCGCCCATGACGCATCCGCCGGGACAGGCCATGACTTCGATGAAGTGGTACTCCTTCTCCCCGGACTTGACGCTTTCCAGCACCTTCCGGGCGTTGGCCAAACCGGAGACCACACAGATCTTCACTTCCATGCCGTTGTAGGGAATGGAGAATTCCTTGATCCCAGCCTCTCCCCGAACGCCACTTTCGGCAATGGCCGCCAAAGTCGCCGTGTCGTGACCGTCCACCAGACGACGCAGCACAGCCTCCGTCACACCGCCGGTGGCACCGAAGATCACGCCGCCGCCAGAGCCAATGCCAAAGGGCATATCACACGCTTCGCTGGGCATGGTCTCAAAGTCTACACCATGGGACTTGATCATCCGGATCAACTCCGAGGTGGTAAGCACCGCATCGGTATCCTTTTCTCCGTGGGTATAGGCATCCGGACGATAGGACTCCATCTTTTTGGCGGTACAGGGCATGATGGACACCACAAAGGTCTTTTTCCCCTTTGCATTGGTCTCATCCCGATAGTAATCCTTCAAAATGGCAGAGAACATCTGCTGGGGAGACCGGCAGGTAGAGATATTTTTCCGGAACTCGGGATATTCGTTCTCCACAAATTTCACCCAGGCGGGGCAGCAGGAGGTGAGCAGGGGCAGTCTCTCTCCCTTGGCCACCCGATCCAGGAACTCCGCAGACTCCTCCATAATGGTCAAGTCGGCGGTGTAGGTGGTATCGAACACTTCGTCAAAGCCCATACGGTGGAGGGCCGCCACAATCTTGCCCATGGCGTTCTCTCCCTTGGGCAGTCCAAAGGCCTCGCCCAATGCCACACGGACGGCAGGGGCAATCTGAGCCACCACCCGGGTATTGGGATCGCCCAGGGCGTTCCAGACGGATTCCATGCAATTGCGGATGGTCAATGCGCCGGTGGGACAGACCGCCCGGCACTGGCCACAGGAAACACAATTGGTCTCTGCCAAATCCCGGTTGAAGGCCGGCGTAACCATGGCATCTGTACCACGATGGGCAAAGCCCAGTACGCCAACACCCTGGATCTCGTTACACACCCGGACACAGTTGCCGCAAAGGATGCACTTGTTGGGATCCCGCACCAGGGCATAGGAGGAGTGATCCACAGGCATTTCCTCCCGGTGGTTCTGGAACCGGACGGTGTTGATGCCGTGCTGGTATGCCAGCTTCTGCAATTCGCAGTTTCCGTGCTTGTCGCAGGTGGTGCAGTCCCGGCAGTGGGCCGCCAAAAGCAACTCCACAATGAGCTTGCGATGCTTTCTCAGCCGCTCTGTGTGGGTATAAATCACCATGCCGTCCCGAGGCTCTTCCGAGCAGGAGGCAAAGCACCGACCCCGATCATCTTCCACGGTACACAACCGGCAGGCACCAAACACGCTCAGCTCTGGCTGGTAGCACAGCGTGGGAACCTCGATACCGGCCTTCCGGATGATAGTCAGCAGGTTTTTCTCGTTGGTAAATTCGACTTTTTTGCCGTTAATCGTAATAGTACCCATGACAGCCCCTCCTTATGCTTCGATGTAAATCGCATTGAATGCGCAGTTGTCCTTACAAGCACCGCACTTGATGCACTTATTGGGGTCGATGGTATAGGGCTTCTTGACAACGCCGGAAATGGCGTTGACCGGGCAGTTCCGGGCACACTTGGAGCAGCCCTTACAGAATTCAGGGTTGATGACATACCGGCGCAAAGCGGTACACTGCTTGGCCCGGCACTTCTTGTCTACAATGTGCTCAACATACTCATCCCGGAAGGTCTTAAGGGTGGAAATCACCGGCAGAGGAGCACTCTTGCCCAGGCCACACAGAGCCATGGTACGCACCATGGTTGCCAGCTCTTCCAGCTTGTCCAGATCTTCCAGTTCGCCCTGACCATTGACGATCCGCTCCAGGATCTCCAGCATCCGCTTGGTGCCTTCCCGGCAGGGGGTACACTTTCCGCAACTTTCCCGCTGGGTGAAGGACATGAAGAACCGTGCCACTTCCACCATGCAGGTGTGCTCGTCCATAACCACCATACCGCCGGAGCCAATGATAGCGTTGTATTTCTTAACCGAGTCAAAATCCAGAGGCACATCCAAATGCTGCTCTGTCAAACAGCCGCCGGAGGGGCCGCCGATCTGCACGGCTTTGAACCCGGCTCCATCCTTTACGCCGCCACCGATGTCAAAGACAATATGCCGGAGGGTAGAACCCATGGGAACCTCGATCAGGCCGGTGTTATTGACGTTGCCTGTAAGCGCAAAGGCCTTGGTTCCGGGGCTTCCTTCATTGCCCACGCCCTTGAACCAATCGGCACCGTTGTTGATGATGCTAGGCACATTGGCATAGGTTTCCACGTTATTCAGTACCGTAGGCTTCTCCCACAGACCCTTTTCCACCGTTCTGGGCGGCTTGGTTCTGGGCATACCACGGTTGCCCTCGATGGAGGCCGTCAGGGCCGAACCTTCGCCGCAGACAAAGGCACCGGCGCCGGTGTTGATGTGCAGATGGAAGTTAAAGTCTGTACCCAGGATGTGATCTCCCAGCAGGCCTCGCTCCTCTGCCTGGGCCATGGCCGTCCGCAGCCGCTTCACAGCCAGGGGATATTCCGCCCGGACGTAGATATAGCCATTTTCTGCGCCGCAGGCATAGGCGGCGATCATCATGCCTTCGATCATCTTATGGGGGTCGCCTTCCATAATGGAGCGATCCATAAAGGCACCGGGGTCGCCTTCGTCACCGTTGCATACCACATAGCGTTCTTTTTCCTTCTGCCGAGCAACCTGCTTCCACTTCTTGCCCGCAGGGAAGCCGCCACCGCCTCTGCCCCGGAGGTTTGCCTCGTCCACCACGGCAATGACCTCATCAGGAGTCATGGTGAACAGGGCTTTTGCAATGGCCTGGTATGCGCCATGGCCGATGTAATCTTCAATATGCTCTGCGTCCAAATGGCCGCAGTTTTCCAAAACCCGACGGGTCTGCTTCTGATAGAAGGGGATTTCTTCCTGTTTAGGGTAGGACACGCCGTTCTGCTTGTACACCAATCGATCGATGATCTCCCCGTGGAGCACCGTCTTTTCAAAGATTTCCTCCACATCCTCCAGCTTGACCTTGGTATACAGGATTCCCATGGGCTCAATGCGCATCAGCGGGCCCATCTCGCAGAAGCCGTGGCAACCGGTGCGCTTCACCTGGAAGTCCCCATCGCCGTGGGCAATTTCCGAGCCAAAGAACACTTCCACATTGGCGTTCCGCTCCGTCAGCTCCAGCATCTTGGCATAAATCTTATCCGAGCCGCCGGCCAGACAGCCGGTGCCTGCACAAATCAGAATCCGGCATTTGCTACACTGGATCTCCTGGTGGGTCTGATCCCGCAGCTGATTCAGCTGCTCCATGCTCGTGATTTTTTCCATAATCTTAGCCCTCCTCCCGCAGTTTATGAATCAGGTCCAATGCCTTTTCAGGCGTCATGGCGGGATGAACCTGGTCGTTGACCATCATGGCGGGAGCCAGACCACAGGCACCCAGACAGGACACGGTCTCCACCGTGAACATCATATCGTCAGTGGTGTGCTTTTTCTTGCTCAGGCCCAGTTCCTTCCACAGTGCCTCCAGCACGGGGGTGGAGTGCCGCACGTGGCAGGCGGTGCCATCGCAGACCTTGATGACATACTTACCCTTGGCCTCAAAAGAGAAATTCTCGTAGAAGGTTGCCACAGAATAGGCCTTTGCCTCCGTGATTCCAATTTCCTTGGCCACATAGCTCAGCAGTTCCCCGGGCAGATAGCGATATTCTGCCTGGATTCCCTGCATAATGGGGATCAGCGAGCTGGCCTTCCGGCCAAATTGCTCAATGATCTCATCCGTTTTCCGATAATAGGACTGATCCAGCATGATGATCTCCTCCTTGTATGGTTCGCATAAATGCGCAAGAAAATTATATCACGGAGGAACGGCAAAACGCAAGCGGATTGCACAACATTCTCTTTACTTTTCCTTTATTTTTAGATATTTTTACTATTTACACAAATTTGCCTCTCCGTTTTTGTCGAGAACGCCTTTTGCATCTCCACCGTACGCAACTTTCATTCTTTATAAAAAATTTCTTGCGCAAACGGTTGCATTTCAAATTTTCTGCAACTTAATACTTTTTTCACATCTTTCCCCTTTTTTTCTTAACAGTTATCCGATATGATAAAGATACAAAAC
>CAZSAZ010000015.1:0-17076 GCA_964604925.1 uncultured Oscillospiraceae bacterium
GTTCTTTTTGCTTTCCCTAATGTGTAACACATCATTGACAAACCTACATTTTTTCATTCTTTTCCATTTTTCTCCTGGGTCTTTTCTTTTTTCCCTTTATCTGCTATACTAGAAGAAAACCATCGATTTGGAGGCAACTTATGGAATTTCTCCCTCTGTGCAAACAGGATATGCTGGATCGGGGCTGGGATCAATGCGATTTTGTCTATGTCATCGGAGATGCGTATGTGGATCACCACTCCTTCGGCCACGCCATCATCAGCCGGATGCTGGAGCAGGCCGGTTATAAGGTGGGCATCATTTCCCAGCCGGACTGGAAAAAGCCCTCCTCCATCAATATTTACGGTGCCCCTCGTCTGGGCTTTCTCGTCTCCGGCGGCAACATGGACTCCATGGTGAACCACTACTCCGTCACCAAACATCGCCGGAAAACCGACGCCTACACCCCCGGCGGTGTCATGGGCAAACGTCCGGACTATGCCACCATTGTCTACTGCAACCTGATCCGCCAAACCTATCGGGACAAGCCCATCATCATCGGCGGCATTGAGGCCAGTCTCCGTCGGTTGGCCCATTATGACTACTGGTCTGACACCCTGAAGCGTTCCATCCTGCTGGACTCCCAGGCAGATCTTCTGCTTTATGGCATGGGAGAAAAGAGCATTGTAGAAGTTGCGGATGCTTTGAACGCCGGTATGGAGGCCAAGGATATCACCTACATCGACGGAACGGTGTTCAAAACCGAGTCCCTGGACGAAAGCCTGCCCACCATTGTGTTGCCCAGCTATCAGGAGTTGAAGGAAAACAAACGTCGCTATGCCGAGTCCTTCCGGGTGCAGTATGGAAACTGCGATCCTTTCACCGCCAAGCGTCTGGCCGAACCCTACGGGTCGTTTTATGTGGTTCAGAATCCCCCTCAGAAACCTCTGACCACCCAGGAAATGGACAATGTTTATGGTTTGCCCTACTGCCGCACCTACCACCCCAGCTATGAAAAAGCCGGCGGTGTTCCTGCTATTGAGGAGGTTAAGTTCAGTCTGGTCTCCAATCGGGGCTGTTTCGGTGCTTGCTCTTTTTGCGCCCTGACCTTCCACCAAGGACGGATTATTCAGACCCGTTCCCACGAATCCATTCTGGAGGAAGCCACCCTGATCACCCAGGATCCCGGCTTCAAAGGCTATATCCATGACGTGGGTGGCCCCACTGCCAATTTCCGTCACCCTGCCTGCGACAAGCAGCTGACCAAAGGTGCCTGCGGCGGTCGCCAGTGTCTCTACCCCACCCCATGCAAAAATATGAAGGCCGACCATTCCGACTATATTGCCCTGTTGCGAAAGTTGCGAAAGCTCCCCGGGGTGAAGAAGGTATTTGTCCGCAGCGGAATTCGCTTTGACTACCTTCTGGCCGACCGGAAGGACACATTCTTCCGGGAGCTGGTACAGTACCACATCTCCGGACAGTTGAAAGTCGCCCCGGAACACGTCTCCGATGCCGTACTCAGCAAAATGGGCAAGCCCAAAAACGCCGTTTATAACCAATTTGTGGAAAAGTATTATGCTCTAAACAAAGAATTCGGCATGGAGCAATATCTGGTACCTTATCTGATGTCCAGCCATCCCGGTTCCACCTTAAAAGAAGCGGTGGAACTGGCGGAATACACCCGAGACATGGGCTATATGCCGGAGCAGGTTCAGGACTTTTATCCCACGCCCTCTACCCTGTCCACGGTGATGTATTACACCGGTCTGGATCCCAGAACCATGGAAAAGGTCTACGTTCCCACCGACCCCCACGAAAAGGCCATGCAGCGCGCCCTGATCCAGTACCGGAATCCCAAGAATTACTACCTGGTGAAAGAAGCCCTCATCAAGGCCCACCGGGAGGATTTGATTGGTTCCGGGCCGAAATGCCTGATCCGTGCTGTCCCCCCCAGAGCTGGTTCCTATTCCCCTCCCCCGAAAAAGTCCCCTTCGGCCAAGTCCGGAAGGCCGACTTCCAAATCCCCTGCCAAACCCACTGGAAAGGCTTCCGGAAAGTCTCCGGCCAAATCCGGTTCCCGGCCCAATTCCGCCAGAGCCTCTGCCCCGAAAGCCACAAGAAAACCCACATCTCAGAAAAAACGTTATCGATAATCTAGGAGGAACCCATTATGAATTCCAACACCACCCGTTTTTTGTTAGCGGCCGTTGCCCTCGTTGCCGGTATGGTTCTGTTTGATCTGCTAGAAAAGCTGTTCTAACCCATTCAACCAGATCAGGAGGTGTTCCCATGAAGGAACCTTGGAAATCCATCCCCATCACCGCCATGAAAGACTTTGCCATTGGCCATAGCCAGGACGAAGCCCACGCCACAGGATGCACCGTCATTCTCCCCCGGAAGCCTGCCGTATGTGGCCTGGATGTCCGGGGTGGAGGCCCGGCCTCCAGGGAGACCCAACTTCTCAATCCGCTGATGAGCAACAACGGAATCAACGGACTCCTCCTTTCCGGAGGCAGTGCCTACGGTCTGGACGCCGCCGGAGGGGTCATGAAGTACCTGGAACGGAAACGCCAGGGTGTCAAAGTGGGGGATGCCATTGTCCCCATTGTGGTAGGCTCTTGCATTTTCGACTTGGGATGTGTGGATGGTCACGTTCGCCCCGGTCAAAAAATGGGCTGGGAAGCCTGTCTGGACAGTGAGCGGAATCTGGAACGGAACGGAAACGTGGGTGCCGGAATGGGTGCCACTGTGGGGAAACTCCACGGCTCCCAACGGGCCATGAAATCCGGCCTGGGATGCTATGCCGTAGAGGTAGGCCCCTTGCAGGTGGGTGCCGTTGTGGTGGTCAACGCCATTGGGGACGTGTATGAGCTGGATTCCCAGCGTCAGTTGGCAGGTCTTTTAACCAAAGACAGCCGTGCCATGATGGACAGCGAATCGGAGGCAGTTCGCCTGTTGCAAATGGCCTCCATGCTGTCGCTGAACACCACCATCGCCGCCATCATCACCAATGCCGGACTGGACAAAGCTGCCATGAACAAGGTTGCTGCCATGGCCTCCAATGGCATTGCTCGAACCATTCGCCCGGTAAATACCTCCATGGATGGGGATTCTGTTTACGCCATGCGTGTAGGCAACGTCCCCTCCAATGCCGACGTGGTGGGCACCCTGGGAGCCTATGTTCTGGGAAAGGCCATCAACCGTGCCGTGTTGGAAACCAAGGAGGCCTATGGTTATAAATCCGCCCAGAGCTTCCTACCCTAAAGCAAGATACAGCCGACAGAACTTCCCTCGTTCTGTCGGTCTTACTTTTCCCCCAACGCCATAGACTGTTCCATACATCTGGAACATGAGGTGGTCAACCATGGAATGGGAAAATCAAATCACGCTGCGGGGGGATCTGGTGGCATTGCCGGAATTCTCCCATGAAAACCACGGGAAGAAGTTTTATCGGTTCTATTTGGAGGTGCCCCGCCTCTCAGGAGCCGTCGATACACTCCCTGTAATTGCCGAACTGGGGGTTTTGGAAGGGCTCGACCTGACCGCCGGTTCCCATATCCGGGTGGAGGGGCAGCTCCGCTCCCACAACTGTACCGATGACACCGGGCGGCATTTGATGATTTTTGTCTTTGCTACCCACCTGGCCGCCGAGGAAGGGCCTGCCATCAACGCCCTGCGTCTGACGGGCGTTATTTGTCGGGAGCCCAACTACCGCCGAACGCCCCTGGGCAGAGAGATCTGTGACGTGATGCTGGCCGTCCCCCGGGCATTTCATCGTGGGGACTATTTACCCTGTATTCTCTGGGGCCGCTTGGCCCAAATGGCTTCGGCGTGTCACACCAGGGAGATTCTCACCCTGGAAGGCCGTCTCCAAAGCCGGGTCTACAGCAAATACCTGGATGGCACCCTCCAGGAACGCACCGCCTACGAGGTCTCTGCACTCACCGCCCAGGTTGTCCCCCAGGAACCATAAAAAACAGGCAGGATGGAATCCCATCCTGCCCGTTTTCATTAGATTGCGTACTGACTGGAATAAAGCTGGTAATAAAATCCTTTCTTAGCCAGAAGGGATTCATGGGTTCCCTGCTCCACAATCTGTCCCTGATTCAGCACCAGAATCAGATCCGAATCCACAATGGTGCTCAGCCGGTGGGCCACCACAAAGCAGGTTCGTCCCTTCATCAGTTGATCCATGGCCTTCTGAATCAGTACTTCCGTCCGGGTGTCCACATTGGATGTGGCTTCATCCAAAATCAGCAGGGGCTTGTCCGCAAGCAACGCCCGGGCAATGGTGAGAAGCTGTTTCTGGCCACCGGAGAGATTGGCAGTATCTTCCCCCACCATGGTCTCATATCCCTGGGGCATGGTGCGAATAAACCGGTCACAATAGGTCTTGCGGCAGGCCTCCTCCATTTCCTCCCGGGTGGCATCCGGTTTGCCATAGACCACATTCTGTGCAATGGTTCCGCGGAAAAGCCAGGTATCCTGGAGCACCATACCAAACTGGTTCCGGATCTCCTCCCGGCTCATGTCCGATACCGGCTTTCCGTCCAGGAGAATCTGGCCTTGGTTGACGTCATAAAAGCGCATGAGCAAATTGACGATGGTGGTTTTTCCCGCTCCGGTGGGGCCGACGATGGCCACTTTCTGCCCCGGATGAACCGTCAGATTCAGATTTTGCAACAGAGGTTGTTTTGGGTCATAGGAAAACGATACATCCCGGAACTCCACCTTGCCCTGGCAGGGGGCATCCAACGTTCCCTCCACCACCGGTTCTTCCTCCATATCCAGAATCTCAAAAACCCGGCGAGAAGATGCCTTGATCCGCTCCACCTGACCGAATCCATAGGCAATCTGCTCCAGCGGGGTGGCAAATTGCCGGGCAAACAAAACAATCGTCACCACACTGCCCACTTCCAGTCCTCCCTGCACCAGGAACCATCCCCCAATGAGGTTGATGAAAATATAGGCCAGGGAGTTGAACATGGCAATCAGCGGCTGCACCGAAGCACTGATAAAGCTGGCTTTGATATTTGCCTCCATCTGCTGACGATTCACCTTTTCGTGTTTTTCTTCCAGGCTTGCTTCCAGATTGTATGCCTTGCCTGTGGCAAAGTTGGAAAAGGATTCCTCCACAACCTGAGTGCGTTTTCCCGACAGTTCAAACATGGAATCAAAGAATGTTTCACTTTTGGATGCAATTTTAGAGGACAGTATCACAGAAATGGGGGTAACGACCACCACAAACAATCCCAGTCTCCAATCCTCATGAAGCATCATCCCGCCAATGACCACCAACTGGATCAAGCCGTTGATGAACACATCGATGATCTGGTAAATGTATCCGCTCATTTCCGACACATCCCCCATCATCCGGCTGAGGATGTCCCCCACCGGAGTTTGATCCACATATTTCACCGGAAGGCGGCGAATTTTATCGGAAATGGCAATGCGCAGGTTGCAGCAGAAGTATCGGCTCACCGCATGGTTCATCAGCACCATGTTGGCCCAGCTAAGGAAGCTCTGCATTCCATAAATCCCCAACAGGATCACCAGCCCCCCCACCAATTGATCGGTAACGGTGCCCACCCGGCCCCCCTCCCAGTAGTCATAGAGCATCTGAACCAGATCTCCCAACACTGTGGGGGAAAGCACGCCGCAAATAATGCCTCCAATGCTCAACAGGCAGGATAGCACAATCCAGTGGGCAATGGGTTTTGCAAAGGCAATGACCTTGCCGATGGTCTCATCACGTTTGATTTGACGTTTCATTTACGCTTCACCTCCGGTTTGAGATGCGTAGATCTCCCGATATACCTGACAGGAGCGAAGCAGGGACTCGTGGTTTCCCTGTCCCACCACCATGCCGCCATCCATCACCACAATCCGGTCAGCGTGCATGGCAGAGCTAACCCGCTGGGTGATGATGATTTGGGTTTTTCCCTGGATGGCTTGGGCCAGAGCCGTACGGAGCTTTGCCTCGGTGAGGAAATCCAGGGCAGAAAAACTGTCGTCAAATACAAAAATCGGTGCCCCCTTTAACACCGCCCGGGCGATGGACAGACGCTGTTTCTGTCCGCCGGAGAGGTTCTTGCCGGACTGGGTTATCTCGTGATCCAATCCATCGGCATACTCCCGGACAAACTCAGCCCCCTGTGCCACTTCCAATGCCGCCCAAATTTCCTCATCCGTGGCATGGGGATTGCTCATGGCGATGTTCTCCCGGACGGTACCGGAATAGATGGTTGCCGACTGTAGACAAACGCTGATGTTCTGGCGCATATCCTGGCGACTTAGTTCCTCCGTTGAAATTCCATCCAGCTTCAGCGTGCCCTCTGTGGGCATTCGGAAGCCAAGGAGCAGCGACACCAGGGTGCTTTTTCCTGCGCCGGTGCCGCCAATGATGGCGATTTTCTCTCCCGGTTTGACGGAAAATGTCACCTGCTTCACCGCAGAATCAGACGCCCCCTCATACTGGAACAACACCTGCTCAAAATCGATCTGACCGGATAGCCGGATTCCCGTTGGGGCAATGGGATCCACCATGGTCTTTGCATTGAGCACCTGGCCAATCCGCTGGGAAGCTACCTGGACATGGGGGAACATGACAATGGAGAACGCAGCCATGATAACTGCATTGGCAATGAGGGTCACATACTGCACCACCGCAAACACATCTCCGCCAGTGAGTCCGCTGCCCCGTTCCATCCGGAATCCGCCTAGGTAGACGATGATCACCACCGCTCCATTCAGCAAAAAGGTGGCCAAAGGCGAAATCAAGCCCATGGATACGTTGCTTTTGATGATATTATCTGCCATCAAGCGGGTGGCCTCCGCAATGCGATCCTGCTCCCCAGATTCTGCACGAAAGGCACGGATCACCCGAATTCCCCGCAGACGCTGACGCATAAGATCATTTTGTTGATCGGTATATTCGTCAGACTTGATCCACAGCGGGACGATGTTTTTTCCCACCCGAACAACCACCAACAAAATCACTGGTACAAAGGCCAGAATGGTCCACGCCAGGCTCATATCCTTGGCCATGGTTAGTCCCACGCCACCGAAAAACATGGTAGGAACCGTAAACACGGTGTTGGACAATTCCCCTGCAATCCAGGATACAGTCTCCACATCGTGGGTCGCCCGGGTCACCAACGCCGCCGTTCCCATTTGGCCAAATTCCTCAAAAGTCATGGTGTTGACCTTGTGGAAAATAGAGCACCGCAGATCGCCGCTGAAGTGCGCCACAATGCGACAGCTCAAATAGGAACTAAGCAACGTCATGGCCATGCCAACCACAGCCACCAGGAACATTCGGCCGCAGCACGTCAAAATATAGGAAAAATCCTTTTCGTACACACCGTTGTTCAAGATATCGCTCATAATATCCGGCAAAAACAAATTACTCAAACTGGCAGCCAGAGCAGCCAAGGAAGCCGCCAAGAGCAATTTCCAATAGGGTTTTAAGTAGGGAATCAATTGTTTCATCTTTCATACCTCCGAAAAAGCGCGCAAAAAACGGCCCAAGCAGAATGCTTGCGCCGCAAATGACCCCCGAGCTGGTATAACCCTACCACATCGGAGCGAAAGGAGCAAGTTTTCTGCCAATAATAGAACCGGACACCATAACAGTCTGGAACAGCAACATCTGAACTTCCTCCTTTCTGAATAATTTCTAGGGTGAGTATAACACGCTCCCGTGTGTTTGTCAACCCCCTCCCCCAGGTTTTCTTTCCATGTGAAAAAGTGGAGACCCAAGCCGGCCTCCACTTATATTTTTCTTACAGTTTCTCCCCCAGGATGGACTTGGTTGCATAGGCATTCAGTTCCATTCCGGCTGTATTGCCCGCCAGGAATTCGTAGTACCCCTGGGCACCGATCATGGCGGCATTGTCTCCACAAAGCTTCAACGGTGGCAGATACACCTCCACCCCCATTTTCTTCGCTGCATCCATAAGATCCCGACGAATCCGGGAGTTGGCAGCAACGCCGCCGGCCACAGCAAGACGCTTGTGGCCCGTTTCTTCCAATGCCCGAACTACCCGGGGCACCAAGGTGTCCGACACCGCCGCTGAAAAGCTGGCAGCCATGGAAGGAATATCCACCTCCTGCCCCAACTGCTGGGCATGGTGGATGGTATTAAGGGCAGCCGTTTTCAAGCCGGAAAAGCTCATATCATAGGGATTGGCACCTGGCTTAGACCGGGGCATGGGATATTTGGTCTCATCCCCCGTCTGGGCTGCACGGTCCATGGCTGCGCCACCGGGATAGGGCATTCCCAGCACTCGACCAACCTTGTCAAAGCACTCCCCTGCCGCATCATCCAAGGTGGTTCCCAAAATCCGCATTTTGGTGTAGTCCTCCACTTCCACAATCATGGTGTGACCACCGGAGACCACCAGGCACAAAAACGGCGGTTCCAACTGGGGAAAAGCCAGATAATTGGCCGCAATATGCCCCCGGATATGATGCACCGGAATCAGGGGCACATCCAACGCCATGGCAACCGCCTTGGCAAAGTTCACCCCCACCAATACCGCGCCAATCAGCCCCGGGGCATAAGTTACTGCCACGGCATCCAGATCCTCCCGGCTCAGACCTGTTTCTGCCAGGGCCTGATCCGCCAGACCATAAATGGCCTCCACGTGCTTCCGGGAAGCGATCTCCGGCACCACACCACCGTAGATCTTATGCAACTCCACCTGGGAGGCAATGCAGTCGGTGAGCACCTCCCGTCCGTCCCGGACAATGGCCACTGCCGTCTCGTCGCAGGAGGATTCCACAGCTAAAATATTCAAATTTCCCACTCCTTTCTGAGAATGAGACCGTCCTCTTTGGGATTTCGATAGTAGTTTTTCCGACACCCCACTTCCCAGAATCCCAATGTCTGATACAGATTCCTTGCAGGGGTATTGGATGCCCGGACTTCCAGGGTCAGACTGCGACTTCCCTGGCTGGACAGCACGTTGATCAGCTCCCCAATCAGTCCCCGGGCAATTCCCTGGTTCCGGAAATCCGGGTGAACCGCCACGTTCATCATATCCGTCTCCCCCAGTACCGTCTGGGAGCCAACATAGCCCAGGGTTTTCCCGTCCTCCAGACACACAAGCCAGGTAGCCAGTTCGTTTTCCAGTTCGGACGCAATGCTTTTTTCACTCCAGGGATCAGAAAAACACTGTTTTTCCAATTCTGCCACCGCCGCAACGTGGGATGAATTCATAGGTACAATGGTCATTTTGCTTCGTACCAACTCTTTCCCCACTTGGCCTCAGCGGTCAAAGGCACACGCAGCGTCGCAACCTGCTCCATCTCCCGGCTGACCAATTCTGCGACCTGTGGTGCAATATCCTGGGGACATTCCACAATCAGTTCGTCGTGAACCTGCAAAATCAGCTTCGCCTGGGGATATTCCTTGCGCAATGCCTCATCCACCCGGATCATGGCCAGCTTAATGATATCTGCGGCCGATCCCTGGATTGGGGTGTTCAGGGCAATGCGCTCTGCGCCGCTGCGAATGTTAAAGTTGGAACTGGTCAACTCCGGGATGGCTCTGCGGCGACCATAGATGGTCTGGGTATAGCCCTTTTCCCGGGCATCGACGACCACCTGCTTCATATACCGGCCTACCCCTCGGTAGTGGGTTAGATAGTGGTCAATATAGTCTCGAGCTTCCCACCGAGACACTCCAATGTCCTCGGACAGGGAAAACTCCGAAATGCCATAGACAATGCCGAAATTCACCGCCTTGGCATGACGCCGCTGAAGGGGCGTCACCTCCTCCACCGGGACACCAAAAACCTGGGAAGCCGTCACAGTGTGAACATCCATCCCCGTCCGGAATGCCTCCTGCATCACTTCATCGTCTGCAATGTGGCTCAGCACCCGCAACTCGATCTGGCTGTAGTCCGCATCCACCAGGACACATCCTTCCCGGGGCACAAACATTTTCCGAATCTCTGCCCCCAAATCGGTACGAACCGGGATATTTTGCAGGTTCGGTTCCGTGGAGCTAAGGCGGCCAGTGGCCGTCACCAAATTCTGGAAGGTGGTTCGGATCCGTCCATCCTCCCCGATGACCTTCATCAATCCATCGGCATAGGTGGACTTGAGCTTGGTCAGCATCCGGTAGTCCATAATATCCGGAACGATGGGATGGGCATTTTTCAGCTTTTCCAGCACGTCGGCATTGGTGGAATAACCAGTTTTCGTCTTTTTCACCGGGGGCAGTCCCAGTTTTTCAAACAGGATTCCCCCCAACTGCTTGGGAGAATTGATGTTGAACCGTTCCTGGGCATAATCATAGATCCGGCTTTCACATTCCTCGATCCGCCGGGACAGCATTTGCCCGAACTGCTCCAATGCGCCTTCGTCAATGGCAATGCCCTCTTCTTCCATGCGGTATAGCACATCACACAGGGGAAGCTCAATGGTTTCATACAACTGGGTCATGCCCTGCTGCTGTAGCTCCTGTTCCAGGATTTCTGCCAAGAACCACATGGTCTCGGCACACCCGGCGGCATCTCCATCGTCCACCTGGCGACCCAGGAAATTGGTAGCCAATTTGGAAATGGGGTAGTCCGACTGGCTGGGGTTCAAATCATAGGCTGCCAGAGCCGTGTCAAATCCACAATCCACTGCCTTCCATCCCATCTGTGCCAACCGGTGCCAGGTGGTCTTGCAGTCGTGAAGGATCCATTTGCTTCCCTGCTCCAGCAGGGGGGCAACCTGATGTCCTTCCATGGGTGCCAAGGTGCATACCCCATCTGCCCAGGCAAGGCCCATGGTGCCATCGGGAGCCAGATACATCGCCGCCTTTTCTCCCATCTGGGGAAGGTGATCCACCCGTTCCAGCCCCTTCGCCGTCTGCTCCAAGGTATCAGACTGCTCCATATCTTCCTCCACCCCCCGGAGGTGGTATCGGTCGATGAGTTTGACAAACTCCAGCCGGACAAACAGATCATACAGTTCCTTCGCCTGGTAAGGACGGATGATGGCATCCCGTGGGGAAAAGGGAATGGGAGCCTCCGGCCGAATGGTCGCCAGGTCGTAAGATAGCTCTGCGTCCAGGCGATATTGCACCAGATTTTCCCGCTGTTTGGGCTTGATGATGGGATCGTCCAAGTGGGCATAGACCCCTTCCAGAGAACCAAAGTGCTGCACCAGATTCTTTCCGGTCTTTTCTCCAATTCCTTTCACTCCGGGAATGTTATCAGAGGAATCTCCCATCAACGCCTTCAAATCCACCAACGCCTTGGGTTCAAAGCCATACTCTTCCCGGAATCGGGCTTCATCAAAGCGGATGGTTCCCTTTGTGGTCTCCAAGGCAATGGTCACATGATCGTCAATGAGCTGGAGGGAGTCCCGGTCTCCCGTGACCACCACACAGTCCCAATCCTGCTCCCCACAGATTCGGCCCACGGTGCCGATGATATCATCCGCTTCCCAACCCTGGCACTCATAAATGGGAATGTTCATTGCCCGCAAAACGTCCTTCATCCAGGGCATCTGCTGGGCCAGCTCCTGGGGCATCCCGTGACGGGTGGCCTTATATCCCTCGTATTTCAGATGACGGAAGGTGGGGCCATGGAGGTCAAATGCCACACAAACCGCCTCGGGCTGTTCTTCCTTCTCCATGCGCTCCAGAATATTCAGAAAGCCATAGATGGCATGGGTGTAAAGCCCATCCCGGGTGGTCAGAGGCTTTACGCCATAGTAGGCCCGATTGATGACGGAGTTTCCGTCCAGTATCAGCAGTTTCATACCCGTCTCCACTTGGCCCCCTGGGGGGTGTCGATGATTTCAATGCCCCGGGCCTTCAGCTCATCCCGGATCCGATCGGCCTCGGCCCAGTTCTTTGCCTTTTTCGCCTCGGTTCTGGCGGCAACCAATGCGTCGATCTCAGGATCGAAGTTGGCCTTTTCCTCCTGAATCTGCTTTTCCCGGAGGGCATCTGCCTTTTCCAGCAGGTTCAGGCTCAGCACCCGGTCAAAGTCCGCCAGTGCCGCCCGCTTGGTGGCATCGCTGCACTTGCTTTTCAGCACGTCATACACCGCCGTCACGGCAACAGAGGTATTCAAGTCTCCCTCCAAAGCCTTGGCAAAGCGACACCGGAGCTGGTCATAGGCCTCCTGCTCCACCCCTCCTTCCTGGGACAGTGTGGCAATCTTGGCAATGAGCTTATCGTAAGCCGCCGCCGCATTGTCCAGATTCTCCCAGGAGAATACCAGATTCCGGCGATAGTGGCTCTGAAGGCAGAACAGCCGGTAGGCCATGGGATCATACCCCTTCTGTTCCAGCAGGGACACCGTCAGAAATTCTCCCTTGGACTTGCTCATTTTGCCGGTCTCGTTGTTCAAATGCCGGACATGGAACCAATAGTTGCACCACTTGTGCCCCAGATAGCTTTCCGACTGGGCGATTTCGTTGGTATGGTGAGGGAAGGCATTGTCAATGCCGCCGCAGTGGATGTCCAAATCCTCGCCCAGATGCTTCATGGAAATGCAGGAGCACTCAATGTGCCAGCCGGGATAGCCCACGCCCCAGGGAGAATCCCACTTCAAAGCCTGATCCTCAAACTTGGACTTGGTAAACCAGAGAACGAAGTCGTTCTTGTTCCGCTTGTTGGTGTCCTCTTTCACGCCGTCCCGCACGCCGGTGGCCAGATCTTCCTCGTCGTGGTCGTTGAACACATAGTATTTTTCCAGGGTGGAGGTGTCAAAGTACACATTTCCCCCCACAAAGTAGGCCTTTCCCCGTTCCAGCAGGGTCTGCACCATGTGGATATACGCATCAATGCAGTTGGTGGCAGGCTCCACCACATCTGGCCACTTGATGTTCAGCTTGTCACAATCCGCCCGGAAGGCATCGGTATAGTATTTGGCAATGTCCATCACAGACTTATGCTCCCGCTTGGCACCCTTGAGCATCTTATCTTCTCCGGTGTCCGCGTCGCTGGCCAGATGACCCACGTCGGTGATGTTCATCACACGCTTGACATTGTAGCCTTCATAGCGCAGTGCCTTTTCCAGCACATCCTCCATGATATACGTCCGCAGGTTGCCAATATGGGCATAGTGATACACCGTCGGGCCGCAGGTATACATTTTCACAATACTGGGGGCATTGGGTACAAATTTTTCCTTCTTTCGAGACAGAGAATTATACAAATACATTTTGATTACTCCTTCATTTGTTGATTCGATTTCGTCAACCGTTTCCGAATGTGGAATTCCATCCGAGAAGCGGAGTCATGTTTGATTGGATGGTATGGCCACGCCACCCAGGCGCACCACCCGGCCGGGAATTCCCACCACGGTGGCATCCTGGGGAACGTCTCGCAATACCACAGCGTTTGCTGCCACTTTAGCCCGGTCTCCCACGGTGATTGGCCCCAGGATTTTTGCCCCACAGCCCACCATCACCTGGTTTCCCAATGTGGGATGGCGTTTTCCCGGGGATAGACCTGTTCCTCCCAGGGTAACTCCCTGGTAAATCAAACAATCGTCCCCGATTTTTGCAGTGGCTCCGATGACCACGCCGCTTCCATGATCGATGACCAGCCGTTTGCCGATTTGGGCTGCCGGGTGAATTTCCACACCGGTGAAAAGCCGCGCGGTTTGGCTGATGAGTCGGGCAATCCAGAACCATCGCCGTTGGTAACACCAATGGCTCAACCAATACCCCATGGTGGCATGAACCCCGGGATACAGGAGCAAAATCTCCATCCTGGAACGGGCCGCCGGGTCTTGCCGTTGATATGCGTTCAGTGTTTCTCCCAGTTTTCCCATAACACGCTCCTTCCAGTGTCCCCCAAAAACAGAAAAACCTCCTGCACCAGCATTGGTACAAGAGGCGATGATCCATCGCGGTTCCACTCTCATTTCTCACTATCCCCATGACGCAGGGTGTTACGGGCTCCTCGCCGCTGCTCCCGGACGCACCTTCGTCCCCCTCCCCTGCCCAGGCTTTCAGCCGCTGACCCAGACTCTCTGATGGTTTGGATGGATTACTCTTTCCGTTCCACACAGTATCCACTTTGGCCTTATTTTACCACCCATAGCCTCCCTTTGTCAAGGCATATTCCATATTATGCCCTCTTTTCCCCTTTGGAACCAAACTTGCTCCGGAAGGAGTGTTCTCCTTCCCGGAGTAAGGAAACACCCTCTCCCGGTGGTTCGGAAGAGGGTCATCCTGTTTTGTTTTTCCTCAGGCCTTTTTGCTCAGGCCCAGGCAACCCCAGTTCTGGACAAAATACTCCACGCCAGAGTACACCGTGGTCACAACAATGACACCGGTGACCACAGACATCAGCCATGTTACGCCGGGAAAAGCCATTGCCACACACAGCCCCACCATGGTGGAAGCGGTCTTAACCTTTCCGGACCAACCAGCGGCGATGACCGTTCCGTTGCCCACCGCAACCAGGCGCAGTCCCGTCACGGCAAACTCCCGGGTCAACACGATCATCAAGGCCCAGGCGGGCATCATCCCCCACTCCACGAACATACACATACAGGCGATGGTCAGCAGCTTATCTGCCAGGGGATCCAGGAACTTTCCAAAGTCGCTGACCTGGTTGCACCGGCGGGCAATCTGCCCATCCACAAAGTCCGTCAGACTGGCCAGAATAAAAATTCCCAGACTGACCCACATCCAGGCTCCGGCATTGCCGCCGGACAGATACATGGTCACCATGTACACCGGAATCAACGCCACCCGGATCAGGGTGATTTTACTTGCAGTTGTCATATCGATCATTCCTCCATAAGATAACCGCTGAGTTCTCCGTCCACCGCGCCGTCGATCACGACCCAGACAAAGTCTCCCTCCCGAAGGGGTTCCTGGCTGGCGATCCACACCCGACCATCCACATCAGGGGAGTCGGCGTAACTTCTGCCGTAGAACTGTCCCAGTTCCTCGTCAAAGCCATCCACCAGAACCTCCAACCGTTTGCCCACCATGGAGTCGTTATACGCATCCATAATCCGGGACTGAAGTTCCTCGATGGTCTGTGCCCGCTCCACGGCAATCTCCGTGTCAGGGTAGTCCATCTTGGCAGCCTCGCTTCCCTCCTGGGGACTAAAGGGGAAGGCACCCACTCGTTCCAGACGCATTTCCTTCAGGAAATCGCACAGTTCCCGGAATTCTTCTTCCCCTTCCCCGGGCAAGCCGGTGATGATGCTGGTACGCAGCACCACTCCAGGAATTCTCCGGCGCAGTTCCGGAAACAGCCAACGCAGATAGTCTCCGTTGCCCCGGCGGTTCATCTTTTCTAAGATGTTATTATTGCAGTGCTGGATGGGAATGTCAAGATATTTCACAATTTTCGACTCTTGAGCCATGGTGTCGATCAGCTCGTCGTCAATCTCATCGGGGTAGACATAATGCAACCGCACCCAATGGAGATCTTCGATTTTGCACAGCTCCCGGAGCAGCGTGCTCAACAGTCGCTTTCCGCCAGGCAAATCGGTGCCGTAACGGCTGGTGTCCTGGGCCACCACGATCATTTCTTTCACACCCTGGCTGGCCAAAACCCGTGCCTCGTACAGCACATCATCCAGCTCCCGGGAGCGGAACCGGCCCCGGAGGGAAGGGATGACACAGTAGGCACACTTGTTGTCACACCCTTCGGCAATTTTCAAATACGCATAATGCTCCGGGGTGGTAAGGACTCTTCCGCACTCCACTTCCGGGGCATCAATGTCCCCGAAGGAAACCACCGTTTCATTCTGGAGCAAAGCCTCAATGGCATCCACAATCTCCGTGTAGCTACCGGTGCCCAAAATGCCGTCCACCTCAGGCATCTCTTTCAGGATTTCCTGCTGATACCGCTGACTGAGGCAACCGGTGACCAGAATCTTGCCCACCTGCCCCGCTTCTTTCAGCCGACCGGTCTGTAAAATATGGTCAATGGCCTCGCTGGCAGCGGAATCGATGAAGCCGCAGGTGTTAATCACCACCACATCGCTTCCTGCCACCTCCGACTGGACGGTATGGCCGGCTTCCTGCACCCGGTACATCATCCGTTCGCAATCCACTTGGTTCTTGGCACAGCCAAGGGAAATAAAACCTATTCTTGCCATGTTTCTTCCTCCTGAAATTCCTCTGTCTCCTGTCCCAAGAGCTCCCATCCCCGACGAATGGCACCATAGCTATGCCCCCGGCGCAATAGCCCGTCCGTGGCTCGACGACGCTGTTTTTCGTCGTTCCAGTCAAAAACCTTGGTTCTCAGGAATTTCACAATATAATCTGTCTGATCGGGGTAATCCTCCAAGGCTTCTTCCCAAAGCTCCCGGGGAATCTTTTTTTCGTATAGTACCTGTTTTGCCCGAGCCGGGCCATATCCTTTGTACACACATTGGCGGACAATGGTCTGGGCCGTCTGGCGGTCGTCCACCAGTTCCAGCTCCTCCATCCACTCCACCGCTTCCCGGGCTTGGGTAGGATCTTCCCCCTTGCGCACCAGTCGTTGCTCCAAATCTCGTCGGGAGACGTTGGAGGCCGAGACAATGCGCACCGCCCGCATTTTGGCGGACATGGCTCCGGCACTTTCCCGCAGGGCCTCTGCCTGGGCCTGGGTCAGCTCCTTCCCCGGGAAGAGGCCGAAGTCCTCCACCGTCTGGCGATACAGCCGCAGGCTCTCCCCTTCTGCCTTCACCAAAAACCGTCCGGCTCGGTCAGGCTTGGGGGAAATGGAATCAATCCTCATCGTTAAAGTCGTCTGCGCTTACCGCGACGCCCTTATCTGCCGCCTTCGCCGGAGCCTTGGCCGCAGGGCCTCCCATGAGCTTGTACAGATTTGCCCGCACCTGGGCCTCCACCTGCTCCGCAATCTCCGGATTATTTTGGAGATAAGCCTTAACCGAATCCTTGCCCTGGCCAATACGCTCTTCTCCCATAGAGAACCAGGAACCAGACTTCTGGACGATATCCAACTGGACAGCCAGATCCACCAGTTCACCCCATTTGGCGATGCCCTCACCGTACATAATGTCAAAATAGGCTTCCCGGAAGGGAGGTGCCACCTTGTTTTTCACCACTTTGACCCGGGTCTTGTTGCCCACCACATTGCCGCCTTCCTTGATGGACTCTACC
>CAZSAZ010000016.1:0-16934 GCA_964604925.1 uncultured Oscillospiraceae bacterium
CATTCTGGGTGATCTGGGCGACTTTGCCGAGTTGGTGGCAGTGGCCGAGGAGCATGATATGCACATCATCCTGGATGGCGTGTTCAACCATGTTTCCGATGACTCTGTGTATTTTGACCGTTACTACAAGTTCCTCACCGCCGGGGACTTTGACGGCAAACTGGGTGCCTATCCCTATTGGGCCTATGTCTACGACTACATGACCGCCGAGGGCGTGACCCAGAGTGAGGCCGAGACCATTGCAAAGGCCTACTTCCAGGAAGAGTATGACGTGACGGACTTCTCTTATACCGAGTGGTTTGCCGTTTCTTCCAGCACCATGGCCGGTACCGTGGACAACATTGGTCTGCGGGCTGGTAAGGAAGTTTACGCCTACGAGGGCTGGTGGGGCTATGACTCCATGCCCGTGATTTACTCCACCAACGGTTCAGAGTATCAGACCGGCAACTGGGCCGAGGAGATCATCGATGGTGAGGATGCAGTGACCAGGTACTGGATCAGCCAGGGCAGCAATGGCTGGCGTCTGGACGTGGCCAACGAAGTCTCCGATGAGACTTGGCAGCATTTCCGGGAGTCTGTGAAGGCTCTGGATTCCGAAGCCGTGATCATCGGTGAGATCTGGGACGATGCCACCAAGTACCTCATGGGCGATATGTATGACTCTGTGATGAACTACCTGTTCCGGAACGCTGTCACCTCCTTCGCCATGGGCAAGACCAATGGTGAGGATACCACCAAGGCCATGGAGAAGATCCGGGAGCGTTATCCTGAGGAAGCATTCTATGCCATGATGAACTTGGTGGGTTCCCACGACACCTCTCGTATTTTGTCCTATCTGGACGGCATTGACGATGACCGGAACCAGAAGGATCTGGAATCTGCATTCCCCACCTATGAGTCCACCTCCGATACGGCCAAGGCACGGCAGCATTTGGTTTCCTTCCTCCAGTTCACCTATGCTGGTGCCCCCACCATCTACTATGGTGACGAGATCGGCATGGTCGGCGCAGACGATCCCGATGATCGCCGTGCCATGGAATGGGGCAAGGGCAACCAGGAGCTGGTAGAGTGGTACGCCACCCTGGCAGCCATCCGGGAAGCCTATCCCACCCTCCGGACTGGCGACGTGGAAGTGTTTGCTACCGGAAATGACCATCTGATGGGCTACCGCAGAACGCTCAATGGTAAGACCGTGGTGGTTCTGGCGAACAATTCCGCTACTGCCCAGACCTACTCCCAGGCTCTGTTGGATGGCTACACCGACGTGCTCAGTGGTACGACCTACGTTGCCACCGAAAGCAACTACGTGGTTCCTGCCTACGCTGGTCTGATTCTGGTTCCTGACGAGGATCTCCAGGAGCTGGATCTGAATCTGGATGGTCTGAAGCCTGGCTATGATTCCAGCTATGTGGTGGAGCGTTGTGACGGTACCAACCATGTTTATGTGGCGGTTGTCACGGAGCCCACCTGCACTGCCGGTGGTTATACCACCTACACCTGTGTCTGCGGTGAGAGCTATGTCTCTGACTATACCGATCGAGCAGATCATGTATATGGCGAAGGTGTGGTTTACGCCCCCACCTGCACCATGGACGGCTACACCGGTTATACCTGTGAAAATTGTGGCACGGTCTATGCAGCGGACATTGTCCCGGCAACGGGCCACCACTACGATGCAGTGGTCACCGCTCCTACCTGTACCGAAGATGGCTACACCACCCATACCTGTTCCTGCAACGACAGCTACGTGGACAACATTGTTCCTGCAACCGGTCATCAGGACAAGCTCATTGACTCCAAGGATCCTACCTGCGAGGAAAATGGCTATGAGTTGTGGGAGTGCGAGCACTGTCACAAGCGGCACACGGAGACTGTGGCAGCCACAGGCCACCACTATGTGGGCGGAAAGTGTGAGTTCTGCGGCAAGCAGGATCCCACGGCGGCCACTCCCGGTCATAACTTCATGGATTGGCTGAAGGAGTGGATCAAGGGTTGGACCAGTTGGCCCAAGACCTAATATTCTTTCCCCGGCTGGCAGAGGAATTTCCTCTGCCAGCCTTTTTGCATTTCTTTCGGGACAAAAGGCCAAAATCCTCTATGGCAGGTGGAGGATTTGCGGGATGATGCTTGCAATCCCATGGGGAAGCTGATATAATGTGAGAAATACATACATAAGGAGCTGGTTTTTTCGTGGACCCATACAGTTGTGCCCTATATCTGCTTTTCTTGCTGAGTTCCGGCTATTTTGCCGCCTGCGAGACTGCCTACACCGCCGTGAGCAAGGTAAGGATGCGTACCATGGCGGACAAGGGAGATAAACGGGCCAAGCAGGTACTTTGGATCACCGACCGATTTGACAAGACATTGACCACCATCCTGGTGGGGAACAACGTGTTCCATGCCAGTTGTGCGTCACTGTCTGCGCTGCTGGTTATGCGGCAGTTCTCGGAGGAGTATGTGATCTATGGCACCTTGCTCACCACGGTGATTGTCTATCTCTTTGCCGAGATGATTCCCAAGAGTATCGCAAAAGTGCGCAGCGAGGAGCTTGCCCTGTTCTTCGCTCCCAGCATGGTGTTGTTGGTGAAGGTGCTGACGCCGATTTCCTTCTTCTTCTCCGGAATTTCCCGGGGGTTGTCCCGGTTCTTCTCTTCGGAGGATGGTGGAACGGTGACGGAAGAAGAACTTCGTTCCATCATCGAAACCATTGAGGACGAAGGGGTGTTGGAGCCGGAGCAGCAGGCGTTGGTGAACTCTGCCATGGAGTTCCGCTCCAAGCGCGCGGAGGATGTGATGATCCCCATGGAACAGGTGGCGAGTATTCCCAGTTCCATTTCCTTGGAGGATTTGGCAAAGCTTGCCACGGAGTTGAACTATTCCCGGCTCCCGGTGTATGAGGGGACGAAGGACAACATCGTGGGAATCCTGCCGGTAAGTACCTTCCTCAATGCTTATGTCACCGGAAATAACGTGATTTTGCGGAAAATGATGATGAAGCCCTATGTGTTCGACCGGAGTACGGAGATTTCCAAACTTCTGCAACGGATGCGTTTGAACAAGCTACATATGGTCTTTGTCATCGACGAAAACCGGAAAAAGCTGGGCTTGATTACCATGGAGGACCTGCTGGAAGAACTGGTGGGGGACATTCAGGATGAATCCGATACCGGCGAAGGCCTAGTATTGGAGTAAGGGGGCTGCGGAAGATGGAATATATTTTGATTGCGCTGCTCTTGATGGGTTCTGCCTTTTTCTCCGGAACGGAGATTGCCTACACCTCGTTGAACAAGCTGAAAATGAAGAAGGAGAGCGAAAACCCCTCCAGAATTCAGAAATTGGTGAATTTCATTTATCATCACTATGACTACGCCCTGTCTACCCTGCTCATCGGGAACAATCTGGTGAACATCGGGGCGACCTCCATTGCCACGGTGCTGGCGGTCAAGCTGGCGGCCAATATGGCAAATCTGACAGAGGATGCAGCATCTTCCCTGGTGACGGTGCTGATGACGGTGTTGATTTTGTTGTTCGGAGAGATTACCCCGAAAATGATTGCCCGGCGGTGCAGCGACACCATTTCCAAATGGGCATCGGTACCGTTGATGGTGCTGATGGTGCTGTTCTTCCCAGCTGTGGCGATTACCTCCGGTGTGGTGAAGTTCTTTTCTATCCTTTGGCGAAAGAATGATGGCCCGGATGTGACCATCACTGAGGAGGAATTTGAGAACATCCTGGATACCGCCGAGGATGAGGGCATCATCGATGAAAACGAGACAGAGCTGCTCCAGTCTGCCCTGGAATTTACGGACTTGGATGCAACGGATATCCTCACCCCCCGGGTGGATGTGGTAGGCTTTGAAATTCATGACGATTTGGAGCATATTCTTCAGGTGGTGAACGAGACCCAATTCTCCCGGTACCCGGTCTATGAACGGACGGTGGATCATGTGGTGGGCATCCTCTATGTGAAGCACCTGCTCAAAGAGCTGGTGCGCAGGAAGGATGTGTGTCTGAAGGATTTGTTGCTGGAACCGGTATTCATCCCGGAGAGTATGCGACTGAACGCCATTATGGACGAGTTCCGTCGGAGCCAAACCCATATGGCTGTGGTGGCGGACGAATATGGCGGCATTGCAGGTATTGTCACCATGGAGGACGTGCTGGAACAGCTGGTGGGTGAGATCTGGGATGAGAATGATGACATCGTCAACGAGTGGCAGCAGACGGGAAAGCACCGCTATGAGTGTTCCGGTGACATGAACCTGACGGACTTTTTCGATAAACTGGAACTGGACGAGGAGAAGCTGGACACCAACTGCGCAACGGTGGGGGGATGGGCAACGGAAAACATCGGGGCAATGCCGGTGGTATTTGATGCCTTTGACTATCAGCAGTACACCATTTTGGTGATGCAGATGGATGATAACCGCATCGGGCGTTTGCTGGTGCTGGAACACGGGGGAAAATCTCCGGAAGAATGAATCCTTCCAGTGGAAACATAACGACAAAATGCCTTTGCCTGCCACCTTGGGGCTTCCTCCAGGGCGGCATTCATCCAATTCAAAACAAGAAGGAGAAAAGTTTGATCTATCCTATTTTATTATTGGAGTGTGTGGCCTAACCGGGAGGTTTGGCAAATCCATCACATGCCATTCCTCCCGGGGGGTTGGAACCATGACCAGGAGGAATACCATGAATCGAGAAAACAAACGTCGATCTTTTGAAAAAGGATATTACAAAAACCACCCTTGCCAGGACAGCTTTTCATGCAAGGTCTGTGGCAGACTTTGTACGCCGGAACAGGCGGGGACAGATCACCGAAATCACTGTCCCAACTGCCTGCATAGCCTCCACGTGGATATTGAACCGGGAGACCGGGAAAGCGACTGTGGCGGCATCATGGAGCCGGTGGCAGTGTGGGTGCGCCGGGGTGGGGAGTGGGCCATCATCCATCGGTGCAAACGCTGTGGAGCCCTGAGCTCCAACCGGGTGGCCGGAGATGATAATCCCATGAAGCTCATGAGCATAGCCCTGCGGCCCCTGGCTCAGCCACCCTTTCCCCTGGAACGGATCCGGGAAATGACCGCTCTGATGGGCGGTGTGGGCACCATGGAATAATCCTTCCGACAAACAACCAAAGACGCAGCATCTACCGGAACAGGTGGACGCTGCGTCTTTTTATGCGGAGATGGAACATGAAAAAGACCACACCCCCGGCGCAAGGCCAGGGGTACAGTCAAGAGAGGGAAACAGGGAGCGAAAGCAGAATGTCAGGGGGTTACGCTTGCTCTACGGCTTTGGAATCGTTGAACACGATCTTGTTTACGACGAAGAATACCACCATGCTGACGCCACCGTTGAGCACCGTGGTGCCGATGTTGTACAGCCAGTTGGGAACGAAGTAACCGGCAACGGCAACCCAAATGCAGTTGATGGAGTTGACCACGCAGGTGACTACGCAGAAGGCCAGCAGGTACCACAGTCCCTGGTAGAGGATGTTGCCCTTGGAGCGGAACACAAAGCTACGCTGGATGAAGAAGTTGATCACTTCGCCAATCACCATGGCGATCATGTAGGCGGTGAAGTAGGCGATGCCGCCCTGGTCTGCGCCGTAGCCGATGATGTACCACTTAAACTGGATACCAAATAGGTTCAGGTCGATGCCGGGGAAGCCGAAGTCCCGGCTACCCAGATAGGCGAAGGCCGCAGGCAGGAAGGTGAGCAGCGCATACTTAAACACGGTGATGACATTGCTCACCACGACGAACAGGCCGCCTTCCCGGATCCACTGGGCCAGTTTGGGGTTTTCTTCCACCCATTTTTTCAGTTTTTCCATCATGATATTAACCCTCCAATTTCTGAATAAACGCCTTGTTGGCAGACTGGTTCTTGAAGAAGTCCACGATCAAACGACCCAGACCACGGAAGAAATGACCGTTGACCATGAACAGAATGTCATCCACCATTTTCTCGGAGACCATGCCCATGGCCATCTTGCCAATGGCACGGAAGGGCATATTGTACACGAACAGAATGTTCAGATCGGGTTTGCCCTTGGCATCTGCTTTTTCCTTCAGGGAGGTCAGGATCTTGTAGGCCAGGCGTGCCACCGGGTTCTTGGCGTAGTAGAGCTGGCAAATGGCGTCGTTCTTTTCCAGCAGGCCGTTCCAGTGGCCATCAGGGATGGGACGACCCAGCAGAGCCTCAAACTCGTCGTCGGAGACGGATTCAATGTGGCCGGATTCGTAGCAAGGCAGGCTGCCATAGGGAGCGGGGGCATCCTGACCCAGAACCCGAATGGTGGCGGTGAGCTTCACATCGGAGACGGAAGCGGCCACGGAAATTTCATAGTCAGCGGTTTCCACTTCCCAGCGGTCGGTCTTGACGTTGAAATAGCGGAAGGCTTTGTCATCCAGCTTGACGGTGACGGTTTTGCTTTCTCCGGCCTTCAGGAACACCTTGGTAAAGCCCTTCAGTTCCTTCTTGGGACGGTAGACCTTGCCGTTTTTGCAGGAGACGTAAACCTGGGCCACTTCTGCACCGTCTACCTTGCCGGTGTTGGTGATGGTGAAGGTTACTTCGTCCTTGGTTGCCTTGATATCGCAGTACTCGAAGGTGGTATAACTCAGACCGTAGCCGAAGGGATAACGGACTTCCTTGCCCACGGTGTCGTAGTAACGGTAGCCAATGTACAATCCCTCCCGATATTCGGCGGTACGTTCCTTGGAGGGGTAGTAGGGATAGCTGGGGTTGTCAGACAGCTGATGGGGCCAGGTTTCGTTGAGCTTGCCGGAGGGGTTGACCTTGCCAATGAGAGCATCGGCCATGGCACCGGCGCCGGCCTGACCGCCCAGGTAGCCGTGGATGGCGGCTCGGTAGGTTTCCCGGGGAGGCATCACGAAGGGAGAGCCGCCGGACAGAACCAGAATCACGTTCTTGTTCGCTTTGGAAACAGCCTCGATGAGAGCCTGCTGGCCTTGGCTGAGTTCCATACTGGTCCGGTCAAGACCTTCAGATTCTGCAATTTCGTCCAGACCCACGCACAGCAGAACCGGTTCATTGCACTGAGCCAGCTTCACAGCTTCGTCAATGAGGGCGGTTTGTGGAGCGGGATCGGTACGGGAGAAGCCCTGGGCGAAGCCAGTGACGTTAAGGCCCACGCTCTTCATACAATCCAGCAGGTTGTCCAGCTTGGTGGGGTTGACCTGGGAAGAACCGGCACCCTGGTATCTGGGGGTCTTGGCGAAATCACCAATGACAGCCACAGAGGCGTTGGCAGCCAGAGGCAGGATTCCGTCGTTGTCCAGCAGGACGATGGAACCTTCGGCGCACTTTCTGGCGATGGCGTGATGGGCATCCACGTCAAAGGTCTTGGGAGCCTTGGCCACGGCCTCGGTTCGTTCAAAGACCACCTTCAGGAATTCCTTCACCCGGGCATCCAGTTCCTTCTCGGAGATTTTTCCGGCCTTCACATCCTCCACCAAGCCGATGGCGCAGTTGGCACCGGGGGCGGGCATGACCAGGTTGGAACCATTGCGCACACCTTCGGTGTGGTTGTTGTCTCCGCCCCAGTCGGTGACAACATAGCCATCAAAGCCCCACTCGTTCCGGAGAATCTCCGTCAAAAGGTGGTAGTTTTCATTGGCATAGGTACCGTTGATCTGGTTGTAGGAGGACATAATCACTTGGGGATGACCCTCGGTGACAGCAATTTCAAATCCGGTGAGGTAGATCTCCCGGAGGGTACGCTCGTCCACCACCGAGTCCATGCTCATCCGGCGCAGCTCCTGGGAGTTGACGGCGAAGTGCTTGGGACAGGCGGAGGTGCCAGAGGACTGAATACCCCGGATAAAAGCGGCAGACATTTTACCTGCCAGATAGGGATCCTCGGCAAAATACTCGAAATTCCGTCCGCACAGGGGGCTGCGCTTCATGTTCAGGCCGGGGCCCAGCAGAACATGGACATCCTGGGCGGCACATTCTGCACCCAGGGCAGTGCCCAGGGCTTCGTCCAGTTCCGGATCCCAGGTGTTTGCCATGGTGGAAGCGGAGGGGAAGCAGGTGGCAGGGACGGAAGCGTTCAGACCCAGGTGGTCACCGGCACCAGCCTGCTTCCGCAGGCCGATGGGGCCGTCGGAATGGAACAGGGCGGGGATTCCCAGGCGACTGACCTCCCGGGTGGTCCAGGTGGACCATCCTTGCAACAGGGCAGCCTTCTCTTCCAGTGTCAGTTTGCTGATATATTCATCGAGATTCATAGAAATTGCTCCTTTCGGGTGATTCTCTAAGCAGAGGCCAAAACGAAACCTTTGTTTTGTTCTCGCATCCGGTTAGGGAGGTCCCCGACCTCCCTCCCGAGGGAGGGAAGCCGGGGATGAAGGAGATGATAGATAGCTTACTCAGTGGTGACCTTGGACTTCTTGTACTTCTTGATCATCCGCAGTTCCAGAACCACAGCCAGAGCCACGATGGCAACGGACACCGCATACAGGGTGACCTGCCAGCTGGGCATACCAGGATTCAGGTTCTCAGGAGCATATGCACGGGAGTTGACCACGGTGTACAGGATGTTCTTGGCAGCCTGACGCATGGCAATGACAGAGGTAGCAGACTCGGTGTCGGAGCAGTAGTTCAGACCCATATTCCAAGGAGCGAGCATGAAGTCGTTACCATTGCGGACGCCCTGGTCGGCGTTCATGTAGCCATAGCCGCCGAAGAAGTCGGTCAGAACCATGCCCTGGAAGCCCCACTCGTCCCGGAGAACCTTGTTCAGCAGGGAATCATTGGCGCCGGCCCAGGTGGTACCAACGTAGTTGAAGGAGGACATGACAGCGTCAGCGCCGCCTTCCTTGACAGACAGCTCAAAGGGCTTCAGGTAGATCTCACGGATGGCCTGCTCGTTGGAGAAGGTACACAGCATGGTGTTACGGTTGGTTTCCTGATCGTTCATGGCGAAATGCTTGATATAAGCGTACACGCCATAGGTCTCAGCACCCTTGATGGCTTCGGAAGCCATCTTACCAGCCAGAACGCCGTCCTCGGAGTAGTACTCAAAGTTACGACCAGCAAAGGCGGAACGATGGGTGTTCATAGCGGGAGCATACCAGCCGGAAACCTTCAGTTCATCAGCCATCTGGCCAATGGACTTACCAAAGGTAGAGGCACAGTCGGTATTCCAGGTGGAGGCGAGCAGCGTGGTGCAGCAGTAGCCGATGGAGCCTTCACCGGAGTAGTTGTTGTTGATGGAAGCGGGGCCGTCGCAGTCATTGGTCATGACCTTGCCGATGGAGGCGATTGCGGTGGTCTGATAGCCGCCCATGGCAATCAGTTCATTGAGTTCGGCAACGGACATCTGATCCAGCAGCTCATCCCACTTGGCATCGTCATAGGCCAGACCACGGAGTTCAGCCAGCTGCATATTGCCTTCGGCGTCCTGGGTGGGCATGACATCATCGGGGTTGTTATGGGCATAGGGATCGTAGTTTGCGTTGTTCAGGAAGGCAGCCTTGCCCTCGGCGTTCATGGAGAAATTCACAGGGGCGGCGGTAGCCTCGTCGTAGTTGGCGAAGCCATCGGCACGGGACAGATAAGTGATATCCCAGCCATAGGCGTCGGCAAACTGGTTGGTAGCTGCGGTCACATCGGAAGCGCGGCCATCGGAGTAGACAATGGTGCTGTCCACGGTGTAAACCTGGGAATCCAGAACATCATGGGAGTTGGCGTTGATGGAGATGACATACTCGCCGGCATCCAGAACATATGCCTTGTTGACATACTCATCATAGGAAGCCATGTCTTCCACAGTGATGTCAAAGTGAACGGTCTCGGAAGCACCGGGAGCCAGAGTCTCGGTCTTGTCGAAGGCAATCAGGTTTGCAGAAGCCTTCTCAATACCGCCGTTGGTGTAAGGGGGATTGAAGTAAACCTCAACGACTTCCTTACCGGCAACGGAACCGGTGTTGGTCACGGTGACGTCGAAGGAAATGGTACCATTGGACTCGGTCAGGGCACCCATCTCCTGGGTGAAGGTGGTGTAGCTCAGGCCGTAGCCGAAGGGGTAAGCCACGGTGGAGTCGTAGTCGATCAGACCCTCAGCGGCGGCAGTCTCGTAGAACTTATAGCCGACATAAATGCCGTCAACGTAGTTCACAAACATGGGAAGAGCGGTGACTTCCGTGCCGGCAGACCAGCTCATGGAGGTGTATGCGTATTCGTCCATGTTATCATAGGCGAACTTGCCGAAGTTGTTCCAAGTGGGGGTCTTGGTCAGGTCGTAGACAAAGGTATCCACGGTGCGACCGGAGGGGTTCACCTGGCCGTCCAGAATCTGACCCAGTGCCAGGAAGCCGTTCTGACCAGGGCCAGCGGCGTAGATGGCACCATCCACGTTGTATTCGCCCAGGAAGCCCAGCTCCATGGCGTTTGCAGCGTTGATTACCACGATCACCTGACCGAAGTTCTCACGAACCATGGCCAGCAGTTCTTCTTCCCGGTTGCTCAGCTCCAGGTAGTGGTCACCGGCATCCCAGTCGTTGCCCTCGTTGAGGGTGTCATCATAAGTACCGTTGAAGTAGGAGTTGCCGGTATCGGAGTCATAGCTCAACCAGGTGCCGTCCACAACCTCAGCCATGTTGGTGGGCAGGTCAGCATTCTCACCGCCGGAACGGGAGAAAACCACGATTGCGGTGTCAGAGAAAGCCTTGGCATTGGCCATCATCTCGTCGGTGTACAGGCTGACATTGGGCTCGGGGAGCGTCCAGTCCTGGCCCCACATACCCACGTTGGGACGGGAAGCGCAATAGGTGGTATAGAAGTTTACCAGTTCCTGGTTCACCTCAAAGCCGGCAGCAGTCAAACCGGTGAGAAGATCGGTGGTGGCATACTGGGTGTTCAGTGCGCCGGAACCGGTACCGCCATAGACGGGATTGGTGGAAGCCCAGCCAAAGACGTTGATCTTGGAGTTCTCTGCCAGAGGCAGGACGCCGTTGTTCTCCAGAAGGACCATACCTTCGCCGGAGATGATCTCGTTGTTGGCGTAAGCCACATCGATGGAATCCTCAGAGATGGAGCCATCGCCCATGGCCAGGGAGACCATGGAGTACATGGGGCCGGTGATGATCAGGTTCACAACCACAACCACGACCAGCAGCAGAGCCAACCATGCGTTGCCACGAACCAGCTTCTTCAGGGGCTTGTTCATGCCCTTGACGAAAATCAGGCCGATGGTGACGACCAGTGCCAGAGCCAGAGCCACAACCAGAACGGTCAGTTCGGTGCGGATCATTTCCAGGACACTGATGACGTCATTGATGTTGATGCCGAAAGTCAAGAATGTCATTTGTTTTTCCTCCTCGTTTATCTGTTGTGCACAAGAGGACATTCCTCAAACCCCTTGTTGCTAGACGATTATACCAAATCATGAACAAAAAATGAAGCCCCTTTGCACAAACGGTCAAGTTTCTTGCACAAACTGTAAAAACGGGGATTTTCCCCCATTTTTTGGTGTCTATAGTGCACAAAAACCGGTATTTTAATTTGGTTAGAAAGACGAAGAAAGGGGTGCCTTCTTGGAAGGCACCCCCGGGGAAAGGAATAATTAGTTGTGCTGCTGGGCCAGCCACTGCCACAGGTTTACACCATTTTCTTCACACTGATTGTGGAAGAAGTAGACCCAAGACCAGTGACCCATGTATTCGCCCACATCGGCAAAGGCGCTGACATGAACATCGGCACCGATGGCCTGAAGCCGTGCAATGGTGGGAATTTCATAATCGCTGGGCAGAACGGTGGTGTCGTTCTCGGCATAGACAAACCACATCGGCACGTCCTTCAGGACAGCGATCTGCCCGTCGGTGATGCCGGAATCCCGATAAGCCTCACAGATGGGGAAGGCGGCGGCAAAGTAGTCCGGATGCTGAATCACCAAATCCATGGTCATGTAGCCGCCGTTGGAGCAGCCGCCCACATAGATGCGGTTTGTGTCAATGTCAGGATGTTCTGCCACATATGCCTGGATCAGTTCCCACAGCGTTGCATGGTACAGGGAACTGACGCCGGGGTTTTTGCCCCAGGAGGCTTCCTCGTCATACTCCATCCAGAAGCCGGGGGTCTGGGGGGTCAGCACATAGGCACCGCCCAGGGTGGACTGGAAGGTTTCGTCATACAAAGCGGTAACCTGGGCACCCAGGATGGGAATGGAGGGATCCTGGCCGCCTTCACCGGCGCCATGGAGCCAAACCACCAGAGGATGGCTTTCTCCATCCTGAGTGGGGGTGTAGGAGCCGTAGGTCAGGGTTCTGCCGTCGGTTCCGGTGAAGGAACCGGTGAGATCCACATCGTCCAGCTGGGGGTACAGAGCATTTGAAAGATCAACGCCAGCTTCCACTGTAAGGCTTTCCACGGCGGCACCGTTGGAGGTGACCAAGGCGGCCTGTTCCGTGAGGGTCAGGTGCAGCTCATAGGGGTTGCAGACGGTGTTTTTGGAGGTGAGAAGGTCGTAGCAGTAGGGACTACCTTCGTTGGAGTTGTAAACTAGCTCCAGGGCGATGGTGTTGGAGTCACCGGAGAGATTGCCCTGGGCATCACAGGTGTAGGCGTTGGCAACGGTTCGGGGAGCCTCGGAGGTGACATGAACGGTGGGGTCCAGGGTGGGGTCTGCGAAGTAGGCCCAGTTGAAGGACTCCTTTACTTCCGTGATGGCGAAGGCCTCGGCGTGGACGGAGTCGGCAGAGACGGGCTGATCCAGAGTCAGGATTACCTTGGTCACAGCCGGACCCCATTCAAAGCCTTCCACCACCACGTTTTGGGTTCCGGTGAGGCTCACCGGTGCCAGGGCAACGGGCTGGGTGGTTACCACAGGGGCTTGCGTAGTGGCAGGGGTGGTTTCTGCGGGGGTTCCGCAGGCTGACAGACACAGCACCATTGCCAATGCCAAAATCAGCGCCAGGGTTCTTTGGGTATGCATTTGTTTTTCCTCCTCGTTTAGGTGTTTTGCACAGGAAGCCATTCCTCAAAGCCTCTGTGCATGGACGATTATACGGAGAAGGCGGGCGAATGGAAAGGGGGGAGGCACAAACTGCATCAAATTCGACATAAACTGCACCTTGGCTATGTGAAAGAAAAATGGGGAGGAAAAAGATCACCAAATGGAAACGTTTCTATTTTAACGGGATAGACAAATCCCGGAAGCATCTATGGAGATGCCTCCGGGGGAAGGGGTATTATTTGCTTTCCCGTAGGGGGATGAGTACCTTTAGCACGAACCAGTCGTGTTCCATCTGGACGGTGGTGGTGCCGCCGTATTTTTTGGCGGTGAACTGGATGCTTTTCAGACCAAAACCATGGTTCGCGTTGTCGGATTTGGTGGTAACGGGAAGTCCACCTTGAAAGGAGGGGGCCTGGGGACAGTAGTTTTCCACCTGAAGCAGGAGGAACTGCTTTTGGGCTGATAAGTGGAGGTGGATCATCCGTTTTTCCTTTTCCGGGATTTTCAGCTCACATTCCACGGCATTGTCCAGGGCGTTGCCGAAGATGGTGCAAATGTCCATCACATCCATAAAATCGATTCTCGAGCCGTCGGCTACCACCGACAGGTCGATGCCATGCTTCTGACAGTACAGGCTCTTTCCGGTGAGCACCGTGTCCAGGATGGAGTTTCCTGTTTTGTTTTGGGCTTCGTAGCTTTGAATGTCTGCCTCCATTTCGTCCAGCCACTGCTTTCGCAGTTCTGGATCCGGATCGGCACGGAGGGTCGCAATCATGTGCTTCAGATCGTGGTATTTTCGATTGATCATCTCAATGGAGTCCCGGCTCATCCGGTACTGGGCATATTGATTTTCCAGCACCGTTTCCAGTGCCCCCAATTCCTTCCGGGCCTGGGTCTGCTGGCACAGAACATGGTAGGCAAACAGCCCCACCACACCTACAAAATCCATCAGAGTCCGAACGGTCATGATTTCACTGGCATACTGGCTGGAAAAGGGGGAGTTTTTCACATAGAAGCTGAGATTGCTGATGGCGAAAATGCACACGCCGATGGCGGCAGCGGTGATTAACTCCTGCCAGGTGATGACCAGCACCACCTCCCGGATGGTGCCCTTCTGTTCCAGCAGCCACATTCCCAGAAATACTGCCCCGAATACCAGAATCATCAGCCCGTGCTGCTGGTACAGGGGGGGATTTTGTGTGGGCCAGAAGAATCGGTGGATCTGCCACTCCAGGGCGGCGGCAAACTCTGCCAGGATGAAGGCACGGACACAGGTGTAAGCAGCGGCCTTTCCGTCAATGTCGCACCAAAGAAGAATGTAGAGCAACATCATGGTAATGGCGAAAAGCATACAAGGCAACCAAAGAGCAATGGTCACGTCGTCGGTCAGCTCTAAAAACACCGTCTGAAAGGCCAACGCCCCCAAGGCGATGGGCCAGAACCAGGCCTTGGGCAACCGGGGACGATAATTGTGGGCAAAAAGCAGACACGCCAGCCACTCGGCCAATGCGGTATATCCCCGGGGAATATCCAAAACAGAGAAGTTCATATCCCGGCACCTCCCATCTGGTTGGTTAACGCCTCCAGGAATGCGTTTTTCCGGGCTCTGCTGATGAGCAACAAATCCTCTCCCACAATGGCACATCCGTCCCGGATGCCGTCCACATGATGCAATGCCACCAGATACCCCTTGTTGCATCGGAAGAAATGGAAGGGCAGAAGGGTTTGCTCTGCATCCTTCATGGTGCCGGTAATGGTATAGTTTCCCTCGGTGGTGTGGTAGATCAGGTTGTGTCCCTGGCTTTCCACATAGAGGATTTGTTCAATTTGCAGTTTCCGGGTTCCTTCCTTGTGATGGATGACCAGATGATGCTTCTCCGGCTTTTTCAGTCGCTCCACCGCCCGGTTGATCCGCTGGGAAAAGGCAAAGTAACTGATGGGTTTGAGAATGTAGTCAATGGCATCCACTTCGTAGCCCCGGATGGCAAACTGGGCCAGACTGGTGACAAAGAGCAGCAAAACCTGCTGATCCAGCTGACGAATGTGACGGGCGGTCTCCATGCCATCCATCTCCGGCATGGAGATGTCCAGAAGGATGATGTCATATTGTCCAGAAAAATCCTCCAAAAAGGCTTTGCCATTGGGAAACCGCCGAAACCGAACCTCCCGGTCAAATTCCCGGCTGTATTGTCCCAGATAATCCTGTAGCTGCTGGGCGTAGGTTTCGTCATCCTCCACCACTGCAATGGCGATTTCTGGCATGATATCCGGCCTCCTTTTCGTGCTCTTACCGTTCATCTTAGCGCATGACCCCGGAGGCTGTCAAGGAGAAAATCCAAAGCAGTACCTATTCTATAGTAGGCAAGACGGAAAGGAACCCATTGATTTCTGGATTTGGAGATGATAAAATATGGCCATTGAATCGGGGAGGAGAACCAGGATGAATGTGCTGTTTGATTATGACCGATTGGTACCACTGCTGACCAGTTTGTATACCCTGACTGGGATTCGGGCGGATCTGTACGATCCGGATTTTGCACCTATTTGCATCAACGAGAGTTTTTCCCCTCCCTTTTGCCGGATGATCAACGGATGTGCCGAGGGACATACCCGTTGTGTGGAGTGTGACCGGAAGGCCATGAGTCAAGCCAAGTCCGGCGTGGCCAATTATTACCGGTGTCACGCCGGGGTGTGTGAGTCGGTGTTGCCGATTTTCTATGGAAACAAGCCCCTGGCATACCTGTTCTGTGGCCAGCATTTGGATGACACCTCTGTGGAAGAACAGTGGGAGCAGACCCGGCGAAGCCTTTCCTGGTATCCTGGGGATATGGAAGAATTGAAGCAAGCCTACGTTCAATTTCGGCAGTATTCCAGCGCTCAGATCAGTGCCTGCACCGAGATTCTGCTGGCTTTGACCACCTATATCCGTTTGGAAGGAATTATCCTTTCCTCGGAACAGACCGATCTTCAGCGGCTTCAAACTTTCATCGACCAGCATTATCGGGAGAAGATCTCCCTGGACACCGCAGCATCCGAGCTTGGCATCGGCCGAACCAAACTTTGCGCCCTGGCCCGGGAACTGTCAGGGGGCAGCACGTTCTCCAAAATGATCACCAGCCGTCGGATCGAAGCGGCTAAGGAACTTCTGCGCCGGGGAGATGACCCCATTTCCACTGTGGCGGAAGCGGTGGGAATCAGCGACTACAATTACTTTTCCAAGGTGTTTCGTTCTGCTACGGGATTGACCCCAAGTGACTATCGCCGTTCCAAACGCCGCAGGGGGATTCAGGGGGTACACGAAGGTGATTCGTTGATTTTTTCGCAAAATGTACGATTTTACTAATAATCGTACGCATTGCCCTATCCTGTATCATATTTCACAAGTATAATGAAAATCAAGCGTGAGGTTTTGTGGAAAATATCTCACAACAAGTCAGTGTGTTAAGCGATTCCGCTTTCACAATATATTTAATTGTAGAGGAGAACACAAGATGAAAAAGTTTATCGCACTGCTTCTGTCCCTGGTTCTGGTCCTCGGCTTGGTGGCCTGTGGCGGCAACGACACCCCCAGCACGACCGTACCTGCTGGCAACGACACGCCTGTGGACACCACCCCTCAGCAGACCACTCCCGTGGCATCTGACAACAAGGTTGACCTGAACGTCATCGCCGCTCAGTATGGCACCCAGACTGCCGACTGGTGGGCAAACTTTGTGAAGGAGTTCAATGCCACCTATGAGAACATCAATCTGACCGTGGACGTGGTTTCTTGGAACGACATCTACACCGTGGTCAACACCCGCATTGCCAACGGCGAGGCCCCTGACATCCTGAACATCGACGTGTTCGCTGACTATCAGGCTGACGATCTGCTGCTGCCCGCTCAGGACTACATCTCCGAAGAGACCTACGCAAAGTTCTACCCCGCATTCCTGGAGCAGTCTGTGGT
>CAZSAZ010000017.1:0-16490 GCA_964604925.1 uncultured Oscillospiraceae bacterium
GTCGATGAACAGGCTCATTTCGTCCTTGTCCCAAATCAGGGAGGCCAGGGTTCCGGCAGTGATGTCGCCGCCCACATAGGATCCGATGTTGGGTGCGATGGACACCGGTGCCAGGGGGTGGGCCGGGAGCTTCAGATCTCCAGCCAGCAACCCCTCCCAGCCAAAGAAACTGGGGATGTAGGGCTCCATGCGCACGCTCTGGGCATCCACACCCAAAAGCAGGTGGTTCATGGTGGTGTTGGCACCAATGCACAGCCGCACAATGGAACGAGCGTTGAGATTGATGGATTTGCAAAGGTTGATGATAATGGGGTTCAGGGTCTCCTTGATGATGGCATCCTGGAGTTTTTTCTTGCCACCGGGACGACCCTGCTCAATGATCCGGTTGATCACGTCGGCACCGTAGCGAATCTGGCCGTTGCCGGAGGAACCCTTGGCCAGGATCTTTCCATCGGTCAAATCCACCAGTACCATGGAAACGGTGGTGGTACCAATGTCGATGGCACAGCCCACCAAATCCCGATCCTCCGGTGGGCAAATATCCATACATTCAAACCGGTCTCCACGGCAAATTCCCTTGACGCAGACATGGAACTCATTTTCCCGAAGAACGGAAGCCAGGCGACTCATCACCCCGAAGGGCACATGAACATCCTCCACATCCGCTTCCAACCCGTCCTTCACCGCCCAGATCAGCCGCTCCACATCCGGCATGGTATCCTCCAGGCTGGGAGGTGTCATGGTCAGATCCAGGGCAACAAATTCATTGGTAAAGCTGATGCCTGCATTTTGCAGATTGGTCTGCATTTCCTGGAAGATGGCCACTTCCTTCCCCGTGGACAAGTCAGCCGTTTTCATCCGGCTTTGGTAGGCAGAGGCGATGTCCGGCACCAGCACCGTGGCATCTCCCACCACCTTGGTGTTACAGCTCAAACGCCAGCCTTCGTTCCACTCCTCTTCGGAAATGTGCCGGGAGCGCATGGACTTCACCGTACCGGAAAGGAGCTTCACCCGGCATTTGCCGCAGGAGCCATTGCCGGAACAGGGGGCATCAATGGCCACATTGGCCCGACGGGCCGTTTCCAGTAGATTGTCTCCAGGATTGCAGGTAATGGTGACAGGCTTGCCGCCCTCGATCTCAAAGGTGATCTTGCTCATCAGGGAACTCTCCTTCTTTCTTATTTGTCCATCCTCCCGGAAAGGAGGATCTATTTCGATATACTTGCACCGATATTATATCCAATCTCCCCACCTTTGTCAACTCTGTCCACCCCTTCCCACGCTTTCCGCCGAGAAAAGATTTTTCCAGTTCCCCATTGACAATCTGATATCATTTTGATATGATAAAGACACCCAAAATAAACAAGGAGGTACCTTTTATGGAAGAGAAACTGTTATCCACCAAACGCAACGGCCTGCCGACGCTCATCGGCCTGATTGCCGGAATTCTGATCTGCTGCGTCCTGTTTTGCATGGGCCTTGTCCAGGAGAACTGGGTACTGCTTTTGTTCCCCTTCCTGGCGGTGATCCCGCTGGTTGTCTGTCTTGGGGGATTGAAAGTCCTCAAGCCCCAGGAGGCTTTGGTGCTCACCCTGTTCGGTGAATACCTGGGCACCCTAAAGGGGGAGGGATTCTACTTTGTCAATCCCCTGGCTGTGGCCGTGAACCCCGCATCTCACACCGTTCTGAATCAGAGCGGTGATGTCCAGTCCCACGTCGTTCCCGCTTCGGAAAACTATGGCAAACGAATCAGCTTGAAGATCATGACCCTGAGCAACAACAAGCAGAAGATCAATGACTACCTGGGCAACCCGGTGGAAATTGGTATTGCGGTCATGTGGCGCGTGGTGGACACCGCCAAGGCTGCCTTCAACGTGGACAACTACAAGGAATTCCTGTCCCTCCAGTGTGACAGTGCCCTGCGAAACATTGTCCGGCTCTACCCCTATGACACCGCCCCCGGCATTGACACCACCGGTGACGGCGTAGCCGATGACGGAAGCCTCCGTGGCTCCAGCGAAGTGGTTGCCCAGCGGATCAAGATGGAGATCCAGGCCCGGGTAGAGGACGCCGGTTTGGAAATCGTGGATGCCCGGATCACCTATTTGGCCTATGCTCCCGAAATTGCCGCAGCCATGCTCCAGCGTCAGCAGGCTTCTGCCGTGGTGGATGCCCGAAAGCTCATTGTGGACGGTGCCGTTGGCATGGTAGAGATGGCCCTTGATCGGCTGAAGGAAAACGGTGTGGTGGATCTGGACGAGGAGCGGAAAGCCGCCATGGTCTCCAACCTGCTGGTGGTGCTCTGCGGCAACAGGGAAGCCCAGCCCATCGTCAATTCCGGTAGCATTTACTAATCGCCATGGCAGAAAAGAAGCAAATTCCCCTTCGACTGTCCACCAAACTGTACGCCGCTTTGGCCGCCTGGGCCGAGGACGATTTCCGCAGCGTCAACGGTCAGATTGAGTACCTGCTCACCGAATGTGTCAAACAGCGAAAGAAAAACGGCGGCTATGTCCCCACTGAGCTGGATCCGGACCTGGAACTGGAATTTTTGAAGCAAGACCCCACATAAGAAATGCACTCCATTCCAAAACTTCAAAATAACGCCGCCCGGCTTTGCTTGTGCAAGGCCGGGCGGCAATTATATTACCAGGTTGTCGGAATCTTACAGGCCATCACCACCCGATAGGCCGGGTGGTACATCTGGCGGTAGACCTCACTATGGCGAACCATAGGGCATCCCTCGGCCAGGTAGGTTTCTAAATAGGCCTCCAACTCCCCAGGCGAAAAGGGCATAGCCCCCTCCTTTGTCACCTGGCGGAGCACCTCCAAATGGTTCAAAAAAGCCTCCATGGTTCCCCGGTGGGCCTGGGCAGAAGCCAAAAAGGCCTGTCCCAAATCCTCCACCTGGTTTTCCGGCAACACATCCAAATGTACCCGCACAAGGCCATTGCCAATGGACTCCACCAACTTTCCTTTGCCCCTTCCTTTCACCGTGGCATATTCCCGCCGCAGGTATTCCAGGCAGCTTTCCGCATCCCGGATCAGGTGCCCCCCTCCAAATTCGTTCTGATACAGGAGCTTCACCCCATCCTGAGGCGCCATGGCAGAATATGTTCTCCCATGGAATCGGAGAATTTCCTCTAAAGAATCCACCATCACAAATTGCTCTCCTTCCGGCTGCCCTGCTTTCGCAGCGCATTGCCCAGATTGGTCAAACACAGCATCATCCCCAGAAGGAACCCTCCGGGGATCAGAATCATCCACCATGCCCCGGCCATCAGTCCTTGCTGAGCTAGAGACAGCATACTCCCCCAGGAAATGATCTCCAAGGGCAGACCCATTCCCAAAAAGCTCAGGGTGGACTCCGCGGCGATGGCACTTTGGACATTCATCACCACCATAAACATCACCGGTGGCAGGAAGTTGGGTGCCAAATGTTGCCGCAGAAGGTGAAAAAATCCACCCCCCATACACCGGCTTGCCGCCACATAACCGCTGACCCGAAGCTGGCGCACCTCCGTCCGGATGACCTTGGCCATACTTCCCCAGCCGGTCAGACCGATCACGAGAGACAGGCTCCACACCGTGGCCTGCCCCAGCATTGCCTGGAAAAACAGCACCAGCAGTAGCTCAGGCACGCTCAACAAAATCTCCAACAGCCGCATCATTCCCCGGTCTACCCATTCCGGGGCAACACCGCTGACGGTGCCATAGACCATCGCCACGCCGGTGGAAATCACCGTGGCTAAGAAGCCGATGGTCAGAGACACCCGGCCTCCGTACCAAATGCCAGAGAAAATGTCCCGTCCCAAACTGTCAGTGCCAAACCAGAACGCCCGACAGGGGGCCACGGTGCAATGGCTTAAATCCAGGTAGGTAGGATCCTTGGGCATGATCCACCGGGCGCACAGGCACCCCACCGCCATAACCAGCACCACCACAAGAGATACCCAGGGAATGTCCCGGGGCAATGCCCGTTTGGGCACCTCCTGCTGGGGCATGGCTCGCACCGGGGCAAAGGAAAACCATTCTTTTTCTGTCATCGTCCTGTTTCCTCCCATGCCCCCGCCTTGGTGCTTCCACGGAATCGGGGATCCAAACGTTCATTGAGAATCTGCCCCACCAAATTTGCCACAATCACCAAGATCCCGGTCATCATGCACAGCACCATCAGAAGGTTGTAATCGTGATACCGGGCACTTTCATAAGACAGTGCCCCCAAGCCCGGGTAGCTGAACACCGTTTCCACAATGTAGGTTCCCCCCAACACATGGGGCACCGACACTGCCATCAGGCTAATATAAGAGGGCAGGGCGTTGGGCAAGCAATGTCCAAACAGTAGTTTTTTCTGATTCAGGCCCTTGGCCTTTCCTAGGAGGACGTACTCCTTCCGGGTCTCCTCCAACAGCTTGTTGCGAATCATATACGCATCATACCACAAATGTTCCAATACCACAACCGTCAAGGGCAAAATCAGGTGGATCAACCGGCTTCCCAAATTTCCGCTGTGGCCCACATCATAGGCTCCGCTACTGGGCAGCCACCCCAAATGCACCGAAAACACCAAAATCAGCACCAGCGACAGCCAAAAGGAAGGAATACAGCTCACCACCGTACCCACCCGGCACAGAACCCGGTCAATCCAGCGATCCTCGGCCCAGGCACAAAGAATTCCCAAAGCCAGGCCTCCCAAAAAGGTCAGCATAAACCCCACGCCTCCCAGCACCAGGGTGTTGCCCAATCGTTGCGCAATGACCTGTGTGACCGGCTGCTTGTATTGGTAGGAATTGCCAAACTCCCCCTTCACCGCTCCCTGAACCCACCGAAGGTACTGGATATAGATGGGATCGTTCAGCCCCAGCTTTTCCCGGGCGGCATTTTTTTCCTCCACGGACATTTTTTCCACCCGTTCTCCATAGTAACTCATCAGAGGATCCCCCGGGGCCAGCCGGGCGATGTAAAACACTGCAAGGGAGAGCATCACCACACTGAGCACCAGGCTCAGTATTTTTTTGCCATAATAGACCCATGTTCCATCCCATCTCATGGATGCTTTTCCTCCTTCCAAACCCAATGCCCCGGCAGAACCTCTTCCAATTTCCCATCCCGGGAGAAGGACGCTTCATCAAAGGGGATACTCACCCGGCTTCGCTCCAACCGGGGATCCGGAATGGGCATCGCAGACAGCAGTGCCTGGGTATAGGGGTGCAGAGGGTGGTCATACAACTCCCGGGTGGGTGCCAATTCCACAATCTTTCCCCGGTACATCACCGCCACCCGATGGCACAAAAATTCCACCATGGACAGATCATGGGCAATAAACAGAATGGAGCAGCCATGATCTTGGTTGCAATGCCGGAACAGATTCACAATCTGTGCCTGGATGGACACATCCAATGATGCAATGGGCTCATCCGCCACCAACAGTTCCGGCTCCATGGACAGGGCTCGGGCAATGGCCACCCGTTGACGCTGTCCTCCCGACAGCTCCCCGGGGTATTGATCCAAATCCCCCTCGTCCATGCCCACATATCGCAATTGGTATGCCGCTTCTTCCCGCAAGGAGCCCCTGGGCGGCCGGACATGATGGATGGCCATGGGCTCTGCAATGATTTTTTCCACGGTCATCCGCTGATTCAGGCTGGACGTGGAATCCTGAAAAATCACCTGACGTCTTGCTTCTAGCATCCGGTGATTCCGTCGAAAGGCCCATCTATCCCAGATGTCGATTCCCTGATACCGGATTTCCCCGGCAGTGGGTCGGGACAAATTCATGACACACCGAGCCAGGGTGGACTTTCCAGACCCGGATTCCCCCACCAGTCCCAAAATTTCCCCCCGACGCATTTGGAAGGACACATCATCCACCGCCCGCAACCGGATTCCCTTTCCCAGGGAATAGACTTGGGTCAAATTCCGCACATCCAACAAAATCTCATCCATGGCGTCCACCTCCCACGGGGGACGGAATCTTCGGTGCCCGGGGATCTAACAGCCAAGTGGCTGCAAAATGGGTTGGGCTAAGCTGAAACATGGGCGGTGCCTGGTGGTAGTCAATCTCCAGGGCATACTCATTGCGCCAGGCAAAGGCGTCCCCCTCCGGGGGATTGATGAGACTGGGAGGCATCCCCCCGATGGTTTTCAGGGTTTGCGCCCCCCGGTTCCAGGCGGGCAGGGATTGGAGCAATCCCCAGGTGTAGGGATGTCGGGGCTCATAGAAAATCTCCTCGGCGGTGCCGATTTCCACAATTTTTCCGGCATACATAATGGCCACCCGATCTGCCACCCGGGCCACCACCCCCAAATCATGGGACACCAAAATGGTAGAAGTCCCCAGTTTCTCCTGAATCTGCCGAAGCAAATCCAAAATCTGAGCTTGAACGGTTACATCCAACGCCGTGGTGGGTTCATCTGCCAATAAGATCATCGGTTCCGAGGCCAAAGCAATGGCCATTACGCACCGCTGCCTCATACCCCCGGAAAGATGGCAGGGGTACTGACTCTGGCGAACCTCCGGCTGGGGAATCCCCACCAATTCCATCAATTCCAGCACCCGGCGTTCCACGTCCTTCCGGCTCATCCGGGGAGCATGGGTCAAAATCGCCTCTCCGATTTGCTTTCCAATGGAAATGGTGGGGTCCAGTGCCGTCATGGGATCCTGAAAGACATAGGAAAAGATCTTCCCCCGCAATACCTCCATCTCCCTGTCAGAGTAGGAGGTGATATCCACGCCGTTGACCCGGATGGTTCCTCCGGTGATGCGCCCAGACTTGGGCAGCAATTTCATAATGCTTTTGCAAAGGATGCTTTTTCCGCACCCGGACTCTCCCACAATGGCCAGCACCTCTCCCGGTGCCAGTCCCAAACTCACATCCCGTACCGCTTCCACCCGTCCCCGGGGGGTATCGATTCCCACAGACAGATGGTCAATGGTCAAACGTTCTTCCATGGATGTCATCCTTTCTTCAATCCCTCTGGCCGATGCCAGGACAAAGGGGCGTATCCCGCCCCTTTGTTCATTCCCCCATGGTCCACTGGGTGATGTTCCAGAAAATGCCCACGCCATGATGTCCCAAGACGGTGGTCTCGTCAATGCCGGAAATGGCATCTGATGCCACAAACATAGCATTGAGGTAGCAGAAGTAGGTATAGGCCGGCTGCTCTGCCAAAGCGTTCTGGAACTGGCTGTAAAACAACCGGCGCAACTCATCATCATCCGTCTGACGAGCCTTGGTCAATGCCTCATCCACCTCCGGATTGGAGTAACTGGAGTAGTTTGCATCCATTCCCGTGCCAAACACCTTGTAAGTATGGTCATCGGCATCGAAGGGCGACCCCCAACCGATGATACAGCACTCCTGGGTGCCCCAGTCAATGCCCTGGGCCGGGACACTGGCTTTCACATCCAATCCTGCCTGGCGCAGCTGTTGGGCTGCAATCTGAGCCAAGTCAATGCGCACCTGGTCTCCTGCCGTGGCGTTGATGGTAAAGCCGATTCGTTCTCCCTTCCGGCACCAATATCCCTCTTCATCCCGTTGACACCCGGCATTGCGGAATATTTCCTCCGCCTTGTCCAGATCATAGTCGTAATGCTCCACCGACTCGTCGTTGTATTCGTTGAGCTGTATGGGGCTATAGGCCACAAAGCCCTGACCCAAAAGCACCGCATCCACCATTGCCTGGCGATCGATGCAATAGCTGATGGCCGGAATCAGATCCCCGTTTTCCTGCCAGTATTCATTGGCAAAATTATACAATATCCCCCGATAGTCTGCCGTTTCCATGGCATAGACCCGAAGAGACTGGGAATCAGCAAAGGCTTGGGCATCCTTGGGGGTGACTTGAGCCAAATCCAGCTCTCCGTTCTTCAACTGAAGCGCCTTGGCCGCATCGTCTGTGACGATTTTGAACACGATGGTGTCAATGGAAGCGACACCATCAAAGTAGTCCTGGTTTTTCTCCATGGTAATGGCTTGTCCCACGTCCCACTGCACCAAACGGTAAGGCCCGGTGCCCACAGGATGGCGGAAATAATCCGATTCCCACAAATCCTCCTCTGCCAGAAGATGTTCCGGCAAGATGGACATGGTCATGTAGTCCAGGAATGCATAGTTGGGTTCTGACAAGGCAAAGGTGATTTCCCAATCCCCCCGAAGGATGATCTCCTGGATTTCTGTATAGTTGGGATAGTTCTCCGAACCATTTTCCGGATCCATAATGGCCTCTATGGTGAACTTCACATCCTCCCCGGTGAAGGCCTGTCCATCATGCCAGAGCACATCCTGACGCAGATGGAAGGTATACGTCAGATTTTCCGGGTCATAGTCCCAGGACTGCGCCAAACTGGGGACAATCTCTCCGTCTCCATTCCGCTTCACCAAGCCGTCAAACAGCAGATGCTTGATCTCGCAATGCTCATTCATAATGGGGTTGATGGTGTCATAGTCTGGCGACCCGTAAACCAGGGTCGTTCCCTCCGGCCGGCTGGTTCCGCAAGCCACCAGGGACAGCATCATCGCCACCGTCAGCAAAAGTCCCATCCACTTTTTCATATCCCATGCTCCTTCTCTCTTTGACCGATTGATCCAGTCTTATTTCCCTCCCATTATATCGATTTCCCATCCCCAAGGGAAGCCCCCCTGGGGGATGGAATTTTTCCGTTCTGCTTTCCGGGCAGCGGCATATCCTATGGAAGAACGGATTTTGATTTTGGGAGGGATTGCCATGGAACAAATCGATCAAGCCCAGGCCCAACGGGTCTGGCAACGGGTTCGCCAGGGAGACTCTGCTCCGGCGGACAGCACCATTTTGCCGCAACTATGGGAATTGGAGGGGGAACTGCACCGTCTGTGCCTTCCCCTGAGCCGAACACCCCTGGGAACCCACCGCGCCCTGGCTCAGCTTCGGGTCGATCATCAGGTCCGGGCCTTGAAAGGGTTGATGCTTCTGGTATTGGGCACCGTCCCTGTTGCCCCACCACAAGCCACCCTTCGCGGGAATCCGGAAGGGCTCCTGAGGCAATGCTGGCAAAATCGGTGCCAGGCATTTACGCTCGTGCAGCAGGCACAACTTCCCGGCCCATACGCCTCTGCCCTTTTCTCCCTCCGGGAGGGGATCCGGCGGCAACAGTGGCTGATTTTGGAACTTTTGGGAAGTCTTGGATAGAAAATGTCCCGGAGGCTTGTGCCTCTGGGACATTGCTTGTTATCCGCCAAACCGCTGGAGATATTGAGTCAGGGGGGTCAGTGCTGTAATAAAATCCCGGGCCCGGTCTGCCAGTTCCGGCGAAAAGGCCTCCGGCCCAAAGGGTTCTTGCCGGATGCACTGGATCCGTCCCCGCCATTGGTAAAACCGTTGGAGCCGTTCCTCCGGACATAGCTTCTGCCGCTTGTATTCCTGGGCTGACACTGCCACACCAGTGGCCTGTTCTGCCTGCTGAACCAGTTGAAGAAAGGTTTCCGGATCCCGGGCAATCTCCTGGCGGAATTCTTCCATTTTTGACACCTTGGGCTGCCAGAAAAACATTCCGTAGTGAATCCCCTCGGGGTTAATCTCCAAATACTGGCAGGGATGTTCTCCCCACCATTCCACATCCTGGCGGATGCAGATCCACAGGCTCTCCTTATAGGGCACCACAGGGTGCATCCGGGCATCTTTGTAAATCCGGCTCACCCGCATCAAGGTTCCCGGCTGATCCAGAAACGGTTCATACAGGTACTGTCCCAGAGCCTTCATGGGCTCGTAAAGGTATTTCTGGTAGCTTTTTTTGTTGGCCTCAAACCATTCCCGGTTGTTGTTCAGCCGGATTCCCCACAGAAAATCCACTGCCTCCGGAGAAAAGCCTTCAAACATCATCTGATACTCCTTTTGGGAACGCTAATACCTTAGCTCACCCGATTTTCATAGGTAATCATTTCGCTGGCAGCATCCTGGGTGAAATACACATCCATAATGGCCTTGGCCACATTGGCCAAATAGCCACCGGTACCAATCTTTTCACCATAGACGAAAATGGCGATTTCCGGATCATCTGCCGGTGCAAAACAGGCAAATGCGCCATGGTTAGAGCCACCAGAACCGTGCTCTGCCGTACCGGTTTTGCCCGCCACATCCACCAGCGTGTAGCCCCGGAAGTAATCCACTGCCGTACCAGTATCACACACGGCCTTCATGCCGTCAAAAATCGCTGCTTTGGTTCCTTCGGACATGGGCACCACGCTGAGAACCTCCGGCGCATTCTCCTCCACCAGAGTAGAATAGTCCGAGGACACCACCCGACTTAAGAAAGTGCAGGCGTACCGGGTTCCGCCACTGGCAATGGTGGCCACATAGGAGGCCATTTGCATGGGGGTGAACCGGTTTTCCGACTGGCCGATGGCCGCCAGGATTTTGTCGCCTGGGTTCCAGTTTTCACTGATGCCGTCGTATAGTTCCTTCTTGGTCTCCGGGTTTGCCCGATAGCCAATTTCTTCGTCCACTTCCACGCCAGTGGCTTCTCCCAGACCCAGGAGTTTTGCTGTGTTGTCCAATTGCTCCGTGGTCAGCCGGTCGCCCACCTCGTAGAAAAAGTAGTTACACGACACGCTCAAAGCTCCGGCCACATCCAGCGTTCCATGGGTTGCTCTCCGTCGGGAGTAGATCAAACACATGGGTGTCAGGCCGCTACTTTCGTACTTGGTGTAAATACCCTTGGTCTCAATGGTGGTATATCGGCTGATGACCCCATTTTCCAATCCCGCAATAGCGGTACACATCTTGTAGGTGGAGCCGGGGGCATAGGTTGCCTGAAGTGCCCGGTTATACAGCGGCGCCATATCGTCCTCCACCAGTTCCTTGTAGTAGTCCGATTCCCGATATCGGGTCAAATCGTAGGTGGGGTAGGAAGCGCAGGCCAACACCTCTCCGGTGCCCACCTGCAACACCACCACCGCACCACCTTCGGCATCCGCACCGGATCCGGTGCCCTCGTTTGCCCCGCCGGTGGCCCGCATATTCTCAATATAGTAGGCCAGGGCAGCCTCTGCCGCAATTTGCACCTCCTGGTCAATGGTGGTTTCCACATTGGAACCGGCTTCCGGGAGTTTGGTGTACTCCTCCAGAATCACATTTCCCTCGGAGTCCACCACCCGTTTCAGCTGGCCGTCGGTGCCATGGAGATAGGATTCAAAGGCCTTTTCCAGGCCGCTGGCACCTATGCTGGCATCCATGGAGTATCCTTTGTCCTGATACTCCGGCCAATCCTCTGCGGTGATTTTGGTCATGGAACCGAGGATATGGGCCAAATACTGGGTTTTGTATTCCCGCACCGTGGACACCTCCGTGTCCAGGCCTGGGATATTCAATTCCATAATGGCATTCAGTACCTCATCTGCCACGTCCTCGATAAACACATAGCTCGGCAGATTGGTAATTTCCGTCCGGAGGGCCAACTCATAACGTAGCCCCAACACCAGCCGTGCCTGCTCATCGGTCCAGGTATCGGGAATTTTATAGCTGGAACGGAGCTTTTTAATCAGTCGGGTGGGCGAAATGTCCGAATCGATGTCCATTTCCCCCAAAAATGCCTGAAAATATCCGTACCAACTGTCGCTGTATTGGTCGTGGGTGTAGCTGTAAGGACGTTCCAGACTCACAGGGAAATGATCCACATACGCAATGTCCATCTCCTGGCACAGCTCCACCAGGCGCAGCAAATGCTCATTGGCACTGCCGCTGGACATCAGCACAAAATTGTTAAACACCAGATTGTAGCTGGCTCGATTGCCCACCAGGACGTTGCCGTTGCGATCCAGCAGATTGCCCCGGGAGCCCTTGACGGTATAGTAAGAGGTATAGGTTTCGGAATTTCGCACCACATCTCCGTTGTCCAGGATCTGCAATCCGTACATCCGGATGCTGTAGATTCCCAAAAGCAGCGCAAACACCAGCAGCAACACCATTGCGCGAAACCGGCTTATTCTTTCCATGATTCTCCTCCGATCTTGCTCACATGGTTCACAAGGGGGTACAGCATCGGCATCACTGCCACCGTGTCCACCCCGGTCATGGCAAATACGCCAAACCGCCCGGGATAGGTCAGGCCAAACAGCAATCCCACCAAAAATACACTCATTTCATACACAGCCACTGCCACGCCGGCACACAACCAGGCCGACCGGAAACTCCGGCGGAGAAACTGCTCCCGGAACAGGGCACACAGCACGCTGTAGCAGGTCAGGAAAGCAATGGCAAAGCTGTCCGGGGCAGATCCGGAAAACACATAAACCATGGAGGCCACCAGGGCAAAGATGCAACTTTCCTGGGCTCCCTGCACCACACAAATCAATGCAATGGCACAAGGCAACAAATCCACATATCCCCCAAAGATTTGGGTTCTGCCCAAGATGGTATCCTGCAAAATCAGGGCCACCAGGCAAATTCCACCATACAGCCCCCATTTCAGCGCGTTTTTCCGCTGCTGATGGGTGATATAGAGTTTGTTCCACACATCGGTCCCAGTAGGGTCCGGGCGGAACCGATATTTCTTCCTTGCCATTGGGTATCACCCCACTTGCCCGGTCCCGCCGGGAAGGGTCTCCGGCTGAGATTCCTCTGTCGTCTGCTCCACCCCATATTGGGTCAAGACAAACACCTGCTCCAGGGATCCGAAATCCGCCGCAGTCTCCAGAATGGCAAATTTGGCCACGCCGGTTTCGTCAAATCCTGCATCCACCACATATCCCAGGATCAGATCCTTGGGGTACACCGTGGAGCCCGCGGTAACCACCTGGTCGTTATTCCGGATCACCGAACCCGAAGGCAGATAGTTCATCCGCAACATTCCATCATCACCGGTTGCATAACCACCCTGAACCATGCCGCTGTAACCCGAGGAGGCAATCACGGCGGAGATTTCCAGGGAGGAGTCCAGAACGGTTTTGACCTCCGCATAGTTGGGGCCCACTTCCACTACTAGGCCCACCACTTCGCCGTTTTCCGTGATGACGCACATTCCTTCTTCGATTCCGGCGTTGGTACCCCGGTCAATGGTAAAGGAGCTGGCCCAGTCCGTGGGATTCCATCCGATGATGTATCCATCCACCAGGACATAGTCGGAGTTGGCCTTGGTCAGATCCAACAGCTCCCGATATCGCTCATTTTCCCGGCGCAGGGCATCTGCCGTTCTGGCCTCATCCTCCATCTGGGCAATTTTTTCTTTCAAGGACTCATTTTCCGCCAACAGGGATTCATAGCGAAACATATAGCTATACATTGCCTCCGCCTGGTTGGTCAGGGCCTGGGCGCCGGAACGCAGGGGCTGAATCACCGTTTTCACAATCAGGCCGGGAATATTTATCCCCAGGGCGTTGGCTCCAATGGTCATGGCAAGGCTCAAAATCACCGCCACAATAAGCACATTGCGGATGCGTTTGCTGAACGTTTTTTTCATCCTCATTCCCCCATGATCTTCAACCCAAATTTGCGCAGTGTCTGGGTCAGGCGGCACACCGGCAACCCCACCACATTAAAATAGTCTCCGTCCAAATGGGACACAAACATGGCCCCGCCCCCCTGGATACCATAGGCGCCTGCCTTGTCCATAGGCTCTCCCGTGGCGATATAGCAACGGATCTCCCCATCACTCAACTCCCGAAAACGAAGGTTTGTCACCTCGGTAAAGGTTTCCATCCGTTCTCCACGAACCACTGTCAAGCCGGTCATCACCTGATGCTCCCGACCGGAGAGCATCCGAAGCATCCGGAAGGCATCTTCCTCATCCCGGGGTTTTCCCAGACGCATGCCGTCGCAAACCACAATGGTATCTGCGGCAATGACCACATCATCCTCCCCACGCTCCACTGCCAGGGCCTTTTTCTGGCTCAACCGGGCAACTTCCTCATCGGCAGTGGCATCCGGACGCATGGTCTCATCTACATCGGCACTGCGCACCAAAAATTCCAATCCCGTCAGCCCCAGCAGTTCACGCCGCCGGGGAGACTGGGACGCCAAAATCACATTCATGATATCCTCCAAACATCCATATCTGTTCCTCGTTCCCCGGTTCCATCAATCCAGACCCCGGAGATACAACCCTCGGGTACAAGCACCGGGGTCAAAGGGCGCACCCTCCTGGTAGTCCCGGAGAACCCGATCCACTTCCTGACGATTTTCCGTGGTGAAGCACAACCGCACCCCCCACAGACCCATCCGGGCCAGATCCTGCTTCCGGTCCAGCATATTCAGCTTCTTGCCGTTGAGCACCACACTGCGGCAGGAACGGCCATCTTTGATGATGGGGAATTCTGCCCCGGTACGATCCACCAGCTTGGCATTTCCCTGGGTGCAGGAACACTGACCGGTTCTGTTTTTGATGATGCAGTTTTCCGTCACCATCAGGCTCATGCGGCCATAGACCAGCATTTCTGTATCCACCAACTTGCTCAGATCCCGAATCTGGGGCAGGGTCATTTCAAAACTAGCCGTGACTCCGGTCAGCTCCAGCTCCCGGCAGGTCATCATTGCCCGGGAATTGTAGATGTTCAACCCGAAGTCCCCGCGGGACACCATACCACACTCCCGAACCGGCAAAATCAGTCCAAGGTTGCCCACCAGGGCCTCCCGAATTCCCATATTCCGTGCCAGAGCCAGGTCTTTCTTCAATTCTCCCAGTTCCAAATCGTGGACAACCCGGGGCAATACCACCGCAATGCGCTGGCTTGTAGCCAGGCGACGGAAGTATTCCGGCTCCTGGCAAATCAGGTGTAGGGGCACATACAAAATCTCGGGGTTCAGCTTTAGCACCCGGCCGGTGATTTGCTCCATGGTGGTGACCTGAACCGTGAGAAGGGGTTCTTCCCGGCGGCCATAGACCTCCTGAATCCGCCCGGGCCGTTTCAGCTCCACTGGGCTTCGTCTGCCCCGCAACGCCGCCAATTCCATCAGTACTTCCCGGCGCATGGCATTGATGCTGGAAGCAGACAGGGTCAGCCCCGGCTCAATCTTTCCCTGAACCCCCACACAACGGAAGGGGGTTCCACCGGTTTTCCCCAGGCGAGCTGCCAAAGCCTCCTGGGTCAGTGGGGTGGTTCTCGCTGGTTCTCCCATCGGGCCGGTAGTACGGCAAACATTGCCGTCCCCATCTCGAACGGCAAGCTCACTACCCTGGGAGGTGATCCGGGCATAGAACGCCACTTCCACCAACCCATTTTCCACTGCCTCGTAACTCTCCCGGGCCTGCTTAGCCCAGGTGGCATTTTCCGGCTTGTCCTCCCGAATTCCAAACATCTGGGGGCCAATGTTTCCGGCATAGTAGCCATCGGTAAACCCCTGACGGTTAAAGGCGGTCAAAAGCTGATTGACCATAGGCCGGGTCACGTTCCCCTCAACCATGGCCTTGCGGTAAACACCTGTGACCGTCGCCACATACTCGGGCTTTTTCATCCGGCCTTCCAGCTTCAGGGAGGCTACGCCCATTTCTTCCAAATCCTTCAAATAGTGAACCAGGCAGTTATCCTTCAAACTCAGGGGATAACGCTGCTCACTTCTGCCAAATCCGTAGGCCAGGCGGCAGGGCTGGGCACAACGGCCTCGATTTCCAGATCGGCCGCCGATGGCAGCGGAGAGATAGCACTGACCGGAGTAGCACATACACAGTGCCCCATGGCCAAACACTTCAATTTCAATGGGGGAATGGGCACAGATATAGCGAATTTCTTCCCGGCTCAACTCCCGGCTCAGCACCACCCGGGTCATACCCATTCCGGCGCACAGCAGCACTCCAGGCAGGCTGTGAACCGTCATCTGGGTAGAGCCGTGGATGGCCACCTGGGGTGCCACCTTCCGGCACAACTCCACCACGCCCAAATCCTGGACGATAAAAGCGTCCACCCCGGCCGTCGCCGCCTGACGAATGAGCTGAACGCACGATTCCATCTCCCGGTCGGAGACCAGGGTGTTCAAGGTTAAATGCACCGCCACGCCTCGGACATGGCAGTATTTCACCGCATCCGCCAGGGTCTGGGGTGTAAAATTCTTTGCACTTTGCCGGGCATTGAAGGTGCCACAGCCAAGATATACCGCATCTGCGCCGTTTTGAACGGCGGCCTTCAGAGCCTCCATGGACCCTGCCGGTGCCAGCAATTCCATCATAGCAATTTCTCTCCATTATTGATATACTTACAAGCATTATAACACAGTTCTGCCTTTGGTTCCAGTATCCAGGGAGATTTTTTACAAAAAGTTCCCCTTTCCTGCTACTCCCCCGGCCTTGTTCCCATGATACCCACAGAAAAACCAGGTTGAGACAGCCAAACGCCCGTTGCGTGGTTCGCAACGGGCGTTTGACCATTCACAAAGAAATCTACATTTTACGATCTGAAGATTTTCCACCGGTGTGAAAACAACCGTGATACCCTTTCTGGCATCATCAAAACAAGCGCATAAAAATGCCAGTTCTCCCAATCTCCAAAAAGCGCAAAAGAAGCTCAAGTCGTTTGACTTGAGCTTCT
>CAZSAZ010000018.1:0-15876 GCA_964604925.1 uncultured Oscillospiraceae bacterium
CTCTGGCCACCGATTCCTTCCTGTCCGCCGCTTCCTTCCAGGAGACCACCAAGGTGCTCACCGATGCCGCCATCCGGGGCAAGGTGGATCATCTGGTCGGCCTGAAGGAGAACGTCATCATCGGTAAACTGATTCCTGCCGGTGCCGGCCTGATGGCCTACCGGGACTTTGAGCCTGGTATTACCCCCGAGGCAAGAGTTACCGAAGAGCAGATCGCCGCAGCGGATGCGGTGAAGGCATAACCGATTTGTCCGAGATTTTGGGCACCGCCAAAGGCGGTGCCCTTTTTCATTTGGGGACATGAGAAATGATGAATTCATAAAATGTTCACAAATTCGATACGTTTTTGTCAGAAATTGGGGAGTATCATTATAACGTATATTCTAATGTGATTTGATTTTGCGAGGGCCAAAGTCTGCCCTTCGCAATGGTACACAACCAGGAGGCATTTTTCGTGAATACGTTTCGAACTGGTATTGATATTGGTTCTACCACCGTCAAACTTGTGATTTTGGATGAAGGTGGAAAGATTCTGTACGGCAAGTACCGCCGACACCACGCCCATACCCAAAAAACGCTGAAGGAATTGTTGGAGGACGCCCGGAAGGAGCTGGGATCCTGTGATTTGCTGGTGAAGATTACCGGCTCCGGTGCCATTGGCATTGGAAAGGCCATGGACATCCCCTTTGTCCAGGAGGTCGTGGCTACCACTTCGGCAGTGGAGCAGGTTGCGCCCCAAACGGATGTGGCCATTGAGCTGGGAGGAGAGGATGCCAAAATCATCTACTTCACCAACGGTGTGGAGGAGCGGATGAACGGCGTCTGCGCCGGAGGCACCGGCTCTTTTATCGATCAAATGGCGGCACTGCTCCAAACGGATGCAACAGGCCTGAATGAGCAGGCGAAGCATTATCAGCAGATCTATCCCATTGCCGCCCGGTGTGGCGTGTTTGCAAAGTCGGATATTCAGCCGCTGATCAATGACGGTGCCACCACTCCGGATTTGGCAGCGTCCATTTTCCAGGCGGTGGTGAATCAGACGATCTCCGGCCTGGCCTGCGGAAAGCCCATTCGGGGGTGTGTGGCCTTTTTGGGTGGGCCCCTCCATTTTATGCCCGAACTGAAGAACGCATTTATCCGCACCTTGAAGCTGACTCCGGAAACCACAGTGGATCCGGATAATTCCCATCTGTTTGCGGCACTGGGTACCGCCCTGGAAGCCGGGGACGCCACAAGCCGCTCTATGGACGAGTTGATCCGCCGCCTGGGAGAAGGCGTTGCGGTGGAGTATGAGATCAAGCGGTTGGAGCCCTTATTTGCCGATTCGGAGGATTATGCTACTTTTGCCCAGCGGCATCACAAGGCTGTGGTTCCCAAGGGAAATCTGGAACAATACCAGGGAGACTGCTTCTTGGGCATTGATGCAGGTTCCACCACCACCAAGCTCACCTTGATTGGACAGCAGGGAGAATTGTTGTTCTCCTTCTATTCCAGCAACCAGGGAAATCCCATTAAAACGGCCATGTCTGCCATGGAGAAATTGAAGGTGCGTCTGCCCCAGGGCGCCCGAATCGTCCGTTCCTGTTCCACAGGATATGGAGAGGCACTGTTAAAGTCTGCCTTCTGTCTGGACGATGGAGAAGTGGAGACGGTTGCCCACTGCACGGCGGCGAAATTCTTTGATCCCCGGGTGGATTGTGTTCTGGACATTGGTGGACAGGACATGAAATACATCCGGCTGAAAAACGGCGTGGTGGACAATGTCATCCTCAACGAGGCTTGTTCTTCTGGCTGTGGATCCTTCATTGAAAATTTTGCCAATTCTCTGGGCTATACTGCCGAGAGTTTTGCAAAAGAAGCCCTGTACGCCCCGGCACCTGTGGATTTGGGAACCCGGTGTACCGTGTTTATGAACTCCAATGTGAAGCAGGCTCAGAAGGAAGGCGCAACCGTTGCGGACATTTCCGCAGGTTTGGCTTACTCCGTCATCAAAAACGCTCTGTTCAAAGTCATCAAACTGGCCAATCCTCAGGATCTTGGGGAACATATTGTGGTTCAGGGCGGCACCTTCCATAACCAGGCGGTGCTACGAGCGTTCGAGCGGGTGTCTGGCCGGGAGGTCATCAACCCGGATATTTCCGGATTGATGGGTGCCTTCGGCGCAGCCCTCATTGCCCGGGAGCGGTACCAGGGGCAGGAAAGTACCATGCTGTCCCTGGATGAGATTTTGAATTTGACCTACACCACCTCCACTGTGCGTTGCGGCGGTTGTTCCAACAACTGTATGCTTACTGTGAACAAATTCCCTGGGAACCGGCGGCACATCACCGGAAACCGGTGCGAAAAGGGACTGGGCGGCGGTAAGAAGGGGAGTGGGGCCCCCAATATGGTTGCCTATAAGCAGAAGCGGATGTTTGACTATCCTCCCGTGGAAAACCCCACGCGTGGGGTTATCGGAATCCCCCGGGTACTGAACATCTATGAAAACTACCCCTTCTGGGCGACCCTGTTTGGAGAACTGGGGTTCCAGGTGAAGCTCTCCCCCCTGTCCAGCCGGAAAATCTACGAGCTGGGCATGGAGTCCATTCCTTCGGAATCGGAGTGTTACCCTGCCAAGCTGGCCCATGGCCATGTTCAGTGGCTGATCGACGCTGGAGTGAAAACCATCTTCCATCCCTGTGTATTCTTTGAACATCAGGAAACGGAGGATGCTCAGAATCATTACAACTGTCCCATAGTGGTGAGCTACCCGGAGAATCTGAAAAATAACGTGGAAGCCGTAACCCGGGGAGATGTGCGCTACATCCGGCCCTTTATTGCCATGACCAGTGAGAAAATTGCTGGGGATCGTCTGGTGCGGCTGTTCCGGGAGGAATGGGACATCGGTGAGAAGGAAGTTCGCCGTGCAGTATCCAAGGCCTGGGCAGAGCAGCAACGTGCAAAGGCGGATATTCGGGAAGAGGGCCGACGCGTTTTGGCCTGGATGGAAGAACAGGGCAAGCGGGGCATCGTCCTTGCGGGCCGTCCTTACCACATTGACCCGGAGATCAACCATGGTATCCCGGAAATGATTGTAAGCTATGATCTTGCAGTGCTGACGGAGGATTCCATCCCGGTGGATTTCAAGCCTTCCCGGCCAGTTCGGGTAGTGGATCAGTGGGTATATCATTCCCGGCTGTACACCGCTGCCGAATTTGTCCGAACCCGGGAGGATTTGGAGCTGATCCAGCTTAATTCCTTCGGCTGTGGACTGGATGCCGTGACAACAGATCAGGTTTGTGAGATTTTGGAAGGGAGCAACAAGCTCTATACCGTGCTGAAGATTGATGAAGTCAGCAACCTGGGAGCGGCTCGAATCCGTCTGCGGAGCCTGATCTCCGCAATGGATATGCGTGCCAAGCAGGGAATTTGTCCAAAGCCCCAGGAAGTGGCATACCATCGGGTGCATTTCACCAAGGAAATGTTCCAGCAGGGCTATACCATTCTGGCTCCCCAGATGAGCCCCATCCACTTTGATTTGCTGGAGCCGATTTTTGCCAAGCATGGGTTCCACATTGAAGTGTTGAAAAACGACAATCGAACCGCTATTGAAACGGGATTGCGTTATGTGAATAACGATGCCTGTTTCCCCTCCATCACCGTGGTGGGACAGCTGATGGAAGCGGTGCTTTCCGGACGGTATGACACGGACAAGCTGGCGGTGATTATGACCCAAACGGGCGGCTGCTGCCGGGCTAGTAACTATGTGGCCTTTATTCGCCGTGCATTGGAAAAGGCAGGACTGGCTCACATTCCTGTGATTTCTCTGAATGCCAGCGGAATGGAGTCCAACGAGGGATTCCAGATGCCCTTGTCTTTGATTTTGGATGCGGCGAAGGCAGTGGTTTACGGAGATTTGTTCATGCGATGCCTGTACCGGGTCCGTCCGTATGAATTGGAGCCTGGCTCTGCCAATCGCCTCCACCAGGACTGGCAGGAGATTGCCATCGATTCTCTGGTCAATCCCAAGAGCAAATGGAGCTACAAGAAGGTGTGCCAGGGAATTGTTCAGGCCTTTGACACCTTCCCTATTGATGAGAACCTGGTCAAGCCCCGGGTGGGCATTGTGGGAGAAATCCTGGTGAAATATATGCCCCTGGCCAACAACCATTTGGTGGAGCTGCTGGAACAGGAGGGAGCCGAAGCGGTGGTGCCGGATCTGATGGACTTTATGAACTATTCCGTGTACAACAGCACCTACCGGGCAGAGTTCCTGGGAGCCAAGAAGAAGGATGCCATGGTGTCCAATGTGGGCATCAAAGCCATTCGGGCGTTGCGAAAGTCTGCCATCGATGCATTGGAAGCCAGCCGGCGGTTCGAAGCCCCCATGAAGATCGAAGAGGTAGCAAACTTGGCCAAGCCGTTCCTGTCCATTGGAAACCAGTATGGAGAAGGGTGGTTCCTCACGGGTGAAATGGTGGAATTGCTGAAAACCGGAACCCCCAATATTGTGTGTATCCAGCCCTTTGCCTGTTTGCCCAACCACGTGGTGGGCAAGGGTGTCATCAAGCAGTTGCGCAGCACCTATCCCCAGGCCAACATTGCAGCGGTGGACTATGACCCCGGTGCATCCGAGGTCAATCAGCTCAATCGAATCAAGCTGATGCTGTCTGTTGCCAAAAAGAACCTGGAAGAACAGAAATAACCCCCTTTTGAACCGCCGGAGGATGTCCCTCCGGCGGTTTTGTCACAATGGAAGGAATTGAGACAGATATCGCTGTCCACCGTCAGGGAGGATGGCGACAATGGTTTTTCCCTGGTATTCTGGCCGTTTTCCCAGTGTTATGGCGGCGAATAGGGCAGCACCCGAGGAAATCCCCACCAGAAACCCTTCGGTTCGGGCGGTGAGGCGAACCGTTTCTACAGCGTCTGTCTCCCATACGGGAATGACCCGGTCGATGATATGCTGATCCAAAATGGGGGGAAGAAAGTTTGGGCCAATGCCAAAAAGACCATGCAGACCGGTCTTTCCTTCGGAAAGAAGGGGGGATGCGGCAGGTTCCACCCCTACGATCTCCACAGCGGGATTTCGGGCTTTTAATGCGTATCCCACGCCCGTGATGGTGCCCCCGGTTCCCACACCGGCTACCAATACGTCAATGGATCCCTGGGTGTCATGCCAAATTTCTGACCCGGTGCCAAGGGTATGGGCCAGAACGTTGGCTGGGTTGGAAAACTGGTCGGGAAGATAGGCACCGGGAAGATTGGCTGCCAGGTCTTGAGCTCGGGCCACAGCTCCGGCCATCCCCTCCGCGCCTGGGGTCAGGATCACTTCTCCACCGTAGCCGGTGATGAGGGCTTTCCGTTCCATGGGCATGGAATCGGGCATGACAATGATTACCCGAATTCCCAGCGGAACGGCGACCATGGCAAGGCCAATGCCGGTGTTTCCTGAGGTTGCTTCCACAATGATTCCTCCGGGAGAGAGCTGGCTCCGTTCCAAGGCAGTCTGAACCATAGCCAGGGCAACCCGATCCTTGGCAGAGCCACCTGGGTTCCAGCTTTCCAGTTTTCCCAGAATCTGGGCTTGAACCCCCTGGGAGAAAGCCAGAGCGGAAAGGGCAACCATTGGGGTGGAGCCAATGCAGCGCAGGGCACCATGGGGTTGAAAAGACATGATGATACACCTCCTGTCCTTTGGAGTCCATGCTATGAATCCCACCGCAAGATGGTGAAAGACCGTGAGACCGGGAAAAAACAGCCTATTGAACCTCTGAATCCCATTTGGTATAATAAAAAGAAAAAGGGAGGATTCCCATGAAACTGATTCATTTATCGGATCTCCACCTGGGCAAGCGGGTCAACGAAGTGTCTATGTTGGAAGATCAGAAGGAGATTTTGGCGCAAATTCTCCAGATTGTGGAGGAGGAGCAACCGGATGGGGTGATGATCTGTGGGGATGTGTACGACAAAACAGTACCATCTGGCGAAGCGGTGACCTTGTTGGACGATTTTCTCTGGCGGCTGGCAGAGAAACAGGTTCCCGTTATGATCATCAGTGGTAATCATGACAGCCCCGAGCGACTGGCCTTCGGCAATCGCATGATGGAACAAAGCGGCATCCACATTTCCTCGGTGTATCAGGGAAAGGTGGAGTCTGTATCCCTCCGGGATGAATTTGGGGCGGTGACATTCTGGCTGTTGCCCTTTGTGAAGCCGGCCCATGTCCGACGCTTTTTCCCGGAGCGGGAGATTGAAAGCTATACCGATGCCGTTCGGGTGGCGCTGGAAGGGGTGGAGTTGGGGGAAGGAAAACGGAACGTTCTTCTGACCCACCAATTTGTTACCGGAGCAGCTACCTGCGAATCCGAGGAGTTGCAGGTGGGGGGCAGTGATAACGTGGATGTGTCGATTTTTGAAGGCTTTGATTATGTGGCGCTGGGGCATATCCACGGCCCCCAGAACATTGGCTCCAATGGAATTCGCTATTGCGGAACCCCACTAAAATACTCCTTCTCCGAGGAACGTCACCACAAAAGCGTCACCGTGGTGGAGCTGGGGGAGAAGGGACAGCGGTTTCTTCGTCTGCGGCCCCTGGTGCCCCGACGGGATTTGAGGACGGTTCGGGGCAGCTTTGCCCAGGTGACGGCCCGGGAAACCTATGAATCCACAACCAGGGAGGATTATCTCCACATCGTCCTTACCGATGAGGAGGATGTGCCTGAGGCGGTAGGAAAACTCCGGGGAATTTATCCCAACCTGATGAAGGTAAGCTATGACAACACCCGCACCCGAACCAACCGGGTCATATCCCAGGGACCGACGGTGGTGGAACGTTCCCCGCTGGAGCTGTTTGAAGAGCTATACGAATTGCAAAATAATCAGCCTATGACGGAGCCCCAGCGGCAATTTACCAAAGAGCTGATGGAAACCATTTGGGAGGAGACACCATGAGACCCTTAAAGCTGACCATGGCAGGATTTGGCCCCTATGCAACGGAACAAATCCTGAATTTTGAAACCTTGGGCACCACAGGACTGTATCTGATTACAGGAGACACGGGGGCAGGGAAAACCACCATTTTCGATGCGATTACCTTTGCCCTCTTTGGCGAGGCCAGCGGAGACAATCGGGAACCGTCGATGCTCCGCTCCAAGTATGCTTCCGATACGGATCCCACCTTTGTGGAATTGGTGTTTGCCTATGGGGCAGACCAATACACCCTCCGGCGAAATCCAGGCTACCTGCGCGCCAAGAACCGTGGCACTGGAACTACGGAGGAAAAACCAGCCGCCCAGTTGACCATGTCCGATGGAAGGGTGATTACCGGATTGAAAGAGGTGGACCGGACGGTGGGAGAGATCATCGGCCTGACCCGGGAACAGTTTTCCCAAATTGCCATGATTTCCCAGGGAGACTTTCGGCGGCTGCTTCAGGCGGATACGGTGGAGCGGCAAAAGATTTTTCGGGATATTTTCAAAACCGGGCGGTATGACCGGTTGCAAACCCTGTTGAAGCAACAGCTCAGCACCCTGGCCCTGGAGAAGGATCGGGCAACAAGCAGTATTCAGCAGTATATCCAGGGGATTCAGTCTCCGGAGGATTCCCCGTACCACTCCCGTTTGGAGGAGGGGAAAAGGGGAGGTTTGCCTACCCGGGATGTGAGACAGGTGCTTGAAGCTCAGATTGGGGAAGATGATCGTTGCCAGGAGGCGATGACCCAAACCTTGGCCGACCTTGAATCCAATCTGGAACGGATTCAAGGAGCCATCACCCAGGCCCAGAGCATGGCGCGCACCAAAATGGCCCTGGAAAATCAAGAGCAGGAGGAGCGACGGTGTGTGGCTCGCCTGGCCCAGGTGCAACAGACGCTGACCCAGGCACAGGAAATGCTGCCCCAGCAGGAACAATTCCGCAAACAGGTGGCGCAGTTGGAACTACTGATGCCTTCCTTCCGTGCTTTGGAGGAGAAATGCCAAGGCCTTCGGAGGTTGGAAATGCAACATTCGGCAGAACAAAAACGGCTGGAAACCGGGGAGCAATATCTATCTGCCCTGCAAAAAAACCTGGAAGGGCAAAAACAAGAGCAAAAGAACCTGGAATCCCTGGGGGCTTGGAAGGAAAAGCTCGCCGCCCAGCGTCAGCACATGGAGGAGTTGCTGGAACAATATCATCAACTGGCAGTGGACTGGGAGAAGCTGGAAAAGCAGAAGGGGGAATTGGAGAAAAAACGCCGGGTCTTCCTTCGGGCGGAGGAAGAATCTCGTGCCTGTTTGCACCAGTTTGACAGCCTGAACCGGAGGTTTTTGGCAGAGCAGGCAGGAATTTTGGCCAGAGAATTGGAGCCGGGGGATCCATGCCCGGTATGCGGTTCCCGAAATCATCCCAACCTGGCGACCCTTGCCCAGGATGCTCCGGGAGAAGCGGAAGTGAACCAGGCGAAGAAGGCGTATGAACGTGCCTTGATCTTGGCACACAGGGCCAGTCAGGAGGCCAATCAATGCCAGGGAATGGTGACGACGGGGGAGGAAGCTCTGCTCAAAAAGATGAGCCAGTTGTTGCCAGGCGTGTCCATGGAGGAAGGCGTGGTCTTGGTTCAGGAGCGGGAAGGGCTTCTCAGAGATCGCATCCAGGAAGTGGAAGGAAAACAGACCCGGGTGGAAGAAGGCCTCCGGCGAAAAGCTCAGCTGGATGGAGACATTCCCAAAGGAGAGGAAAGGCTCGCTCAACTGGAACAGGAAATCCACGCCGCCCGGGAGACCATCGCCAGAAGCCAGACTGCGCTTACCGCCGAAGGGGAGCAGATTCAGGCTTTGGAGCGAAGTCTGGGTGGGAGAAATCAATCCCAGGCTCAGGAGGAAAAAGATATCCTGGAAGGAAAGATTGCCCAGATGAAGCAAGCACTGGAGGAAAGCCAAAATCAGTTGGGGCAGGAGGAACGCCGTCTGGCGGGAATTCGAGGAACGATGGATCAGTTGCGTCAGCAGCTCTCCCAGGGAACGCCTTGGGATGTTGCATCGCTGGAAGGGGAAAAGGCCCATTTCCTGGGGGAAAAACAGAAGGTTCTGGAACAGCAAAAGGTCCTTCATGCCCGCTTAAGTGTCAACCGCAATGCTTTGGTGCAAATGGAAATCCAGGAACAAAACCTGACGGAAATGGAAAATCGGTATGCCTGGATGAAAGCCCTGGCAGACACCGCCAACGGCACCCTGGCCGGTAAGGATAAAATCATGCTGGAAACTTACATTCAGACGACCTATTTTGACCGGATTCTGGATCGGGCCAATGTCCGGCTGGAGAAGATGTCCGGTGGACAGTATGATCTGAAACGTCGTACCACAGGAGGGAGTAAGCAGGGGAAAAGTGGACTGGAACTGGATATCATCGACCACATCAATGCTACGGAGCGAAGTGTCAATACTCTGTCCGGGGGTGAAGCCTTCCTGGCATCCCTGGCGCTGGCCCTGGGACTGTCGGATGAGGTGCAGATGTCCACGGGAATTCGCCTGGATACCCTATTTGTGGATGAGGGATTTGGTTCGTTAGACTCGGAGTCTTTGGCAAAGGCCTATCGCACCCTGGTTGGGCTGACGGAGGGAAATCGTCTGGTGGGAATCATTTCCCATGTATCGGAACTGAAAGAACGGGTGGAGCGTCAAATTGTAGTGCGCAAATCCCCCACAGGGGAAAGTACCGCCCAAATTGTGGTGTGACCATCCCATTGGGGTCAAGGAAAAGGGAGAAATTTTGTTTTTTCTCCTAATATCCCTTGACTCCAGGGGGTGGAAGGGATATAATATCAGAGAAATAACTCTATATCGACAAATTGCGATGAAGGAAAGAGTAAGGAAGCTAGGCACATACAGAGAGTCCCCGGTGGCTGAGAGGGGATGGTTGCGGATCTTCCCGAACATGGCTCCGGAGCGGCGGGTCGAGGCCTTGGGCTTAGATTCGACGGGCGCGCCCGTTATAGCGCAGGGGACTTGCAGGAGTCCTGAGAGGCCGTCTGTCATGGACGGTGAAGAGAAGTGGTAACACGGGAAAGTAGACTCGTCTTCTTATGGAAGACGGGTTTTTTTATTTAGGAGGAAAAACGATGAAAAAGAGGAAATTTAATATCACTGGGGCGATTTTTGCTGGACTGGTTCTGGGCATATTGTTTGGACTACTCATGCCGGGGCGGTATGATTGGGCGTTGCCGGTGGTGGAACTGGGAAGCTCCATGTACATGAATGCTCTGCGGATGATGATCTATCCTATGGTGTTCTGCTCGTTGGTGGTGGGCATCCAGGGCATTGGCTCCATTGGATCCACGGGAAAAATTGGCGGTCAGAGCCTGCTGTATTTCTCTGTCACCACCCTGTTGGCCAGTACATTGGGACTGTTCCTGCCCCGGATGCTGGGCGTTGGAAAGGGTGTCACGGTGGAAATGATGGAGTCCAACGTGGAGGCAGCGAAATTCACCAGCTTGGTAGATACGGTGCAAAATCTGATTCCCTCCAATCCGGTGGCCTCCTTTGTGGAGGGAGATATGCTCCAGGTGTTGGTGTTTGCGGTGATTGTGGGCGTTGCTTGCCTGGCACTGGGAAAAAAAGCCAAGGCTTTTGTGGAATTCTGCGAAGCCCTCAATGAGATCTGCATCAAAATTGTTTCCTGGGTCATGTATATCACCCCCTTTGGCGTGTTTTGCTCTATTTCCGGGGTTATGTATGCCAACGGCCTGGATACCATGCTGGCATTGGCCCAGGTGTTGATCCAGCTGTATGTGACCTTCTTCCTGTATAGCCTGATTGTTTATGGTGGGATTGTGAAAATCCTGGGCAAAACCTCGGTGGGAAAATTCTTTCGGGTGGTGCTTCCTGCGGGACTGAATGCCTTTGGCACGTGCTCCTCCTCGGCCACCATCCCCATCAGCAAGGCTTGTGCAGATGAGCTGGGGGTGCCCAATGAGGTGTCCTCCCTGGCTCTTCCCTTGGGTGCAACCATCAATATGGACGCGGTATCCATCCTGATGTCCTTTATGATCGTATTTTTTGCCAATGCCTGCGGTGTGGAACTGAGCATGGGTATGATGGTTGTCGTGATGCTTAGCAATACCCTGCTTTCCATCGGCGCCCCTGGTGTTCCGGGAAGTGCCATCGCCTGCTTCGCTGCCCTGTCCACCGTGGCGGGACTCCCCACCGGCGTGATGGGTGTGTATATCAGCATCAATACCCTGTGTGATATGGGAGCCACCTGTGTCAATGTGTTGGGCGATCTGGCTTGTGCCGTGGCGATGAAGGAGACCACCAAACCTCGGGTGAAGAAATAATCCGTTGTGTAAATCAAAAAGAACCCTGCCGTACCTGAAAATAGGTGCGGCAGGGTTTTGTTTATTTGGATTTATAGTAGAGCATACAGTGGCAGAAGCCTTCAAATTCCGGATCTGCGATTTGGTTCCGGAACTCCTGGCAGATGCACTTGTTCTCCGGTGTCCGAGCCAGTCGGCAGGGGCAATAGCCGTCCTTGGCTTTCAACCCCTCCTGAATGGTTCTGACTACTTCCGGATCGGGGTTCAGTGTAACCTTTCCCATGGAATCTTCTCCTTTCACCAGGTTGGCTCCCAATGGTCTTTCATGGGGAGCGTTTCAATGATTTCCCGGGCAATGGCCTGGAACTGGTCATAGTCCGTGGTTTTTCGCAATTCCTTCCAGGGTTTTTCGCTTCCTTCAAACAGGGCAATGAGGAAATGCCAGTTGTCTTTCAGCCGATAGATGGCGTTCCGCTTGCTGCCAAACAGAAGGCAGTAGGTTTCGCTCAACTCTTCCAGAAAGGCAGCAAGGACTTCCCGGGTGGTTCCCCCGGGGGTAATCATTCCAGGATCGGCCACCAACCCCCGGCCGATCATCACGGATGCGACTGTGGGAAAGCGTTGGGAAATGGCCTCCACTTCATCCAGGGAACAGAGGTTTCCGTTGTAGCACAGGGGCATTTTTCCCAGTTCCACGGCGTATTGGAAGGCGTCTAAATTGCAGTCACCTTTGTAAAAGGCTTTGCGCACCCGGGGATGGATGGTAAGCTCCGAAACTGGATAGCGATTGTATACCTCCATCAGAGCGGGAAACTCCTCAGGTTCGTTCAGACCAATTCGGGTTTTCAGGGAGACTGGGAGGGGGGCACGGCGGTAAATTGCGTCCAAAAAGGCATCCAGTGCCTGAGGATCGGCCAACATTCCGCTTCCTTTGCCCTTGCTCACCACCGTGCCGGAAGGACATCCCAGATTCAAGTTCACTTCCTCATATCCCAGATCCAGGCAGACATCCATAGCCCAGATCATATCCTCCACGTTTTTTCCCAGAAGCTGAGGGACAGCCTGGAATGGAACAGAGTCGGCACGGGGGAGTTCCCGGGCCTCCCGGGGTGTGAGACACCGATGGATGGTGGGGGAGATGAAAGGCATATAGTACCGATCTACGCCGGGGAAATATTGATGATGGAGTCGCCGGAAGGTGGCATCGGTGATGCCTTCCATAGGGGCAAAATAATAACGCATCAGACCTCCAGGTAGCCCTGCAACACCAGCAGGGTGTTGTACACGCCGTCAATGTGGCTGCGCTCATAGCCGTGGCTGGCGTACACACCAGCACCAATGAGACCGTGGCGCAGGTCATATCCCGCCCGAAGGGTGGCTTCCACATCGGAGCCATAGAACGGATAGACATCCACGGCATACTTGGCACCGGTGGCCTTGGCAGCGGCAATGAGTTTTCCCACCACCTCATAGGAGTAGGGGCCGCCGGAGTCCTTGGCGCAGATGGAACATTCCCGTTCGGTGCATTGCAGACCGTCTCCCACACAACCCATGTCCACGGAAATGGCTTCGGTGACGCCGGTGGGGACGGATGCGGAACCGCCGTGCCCCACTTCTTCGTACACCGTTACATGAATCCAGGTATGACGGCGGGGGACGATGGCGTGGTCAGAGAGGTACTTGGCAAAGCCCAGCAAAATGCCCACAGACAGTTTGTCGTCCAGGAAACGGCTCTTGAGATAGCCGGAGGCGGTACGCCGGGTACGGGGGTCGAAGCAGACCACATCCCCCACTTCAATACCCAGAGCCCGGACATCCTCGGCAGAGGAAACGTCCTCGTCCAGTACCACCTCGGTGGTGTTGAAATTTCGCTTGGCATCGGAGTAGTCACCGTTGACGTGAACCGAGGCGTTGCAAAGTTGTAAGGTGCCTTCCAACACCTTACCATCCCGGGTGTAGACCCGGAGGTTTTCTGCCTCGCCGTTGTCTGCCTTCATGCCGCCCAAGGGAGTCAGGCGAAGGCGACCGTTGCCTTTGATCTGTGCAACCATGGCACCCAGGGTATCGGCGTGAGCCTCCAGGAGCAGACCGTCCCCCTCTTCCAGGCCTCCCAGGTCGATGAGCACACCACCTTTGGTGGTGATGGTGCTGGGGTAGCCCAGTTTTTCAAAGGATTCCTTTACCCAGGCACTGGCTCGATGGGTAAAGCCCGAGGGGGAATCGATGGCCAGAAGGGAAGAAGCCTGCGCCCAGGCGTAATCAGCATAGTTACGTTCCATCATAGGAAAAACCTCCAAACAAAGAATAATACCAAATTGAGAAAATTTCCCGGAGATAGTAGTTCCACCGCAGGGGAAGAATCCCAGTCCGGGCTGGGATCAATTCCGCCTCCACGCCCAGAGCATTGGCAAAACGCTGGGCTCGATGGAGGTGATATTCGCTGGTGACAATGGCCAGGATTTCCGGCGTGGAGCCGGTGTTTTGCCGGATCAGTTCCAGGGAATACTGGAGATTTTCCCGGGTAGAGGTGGATTGATTTTCCTGCCAAATCCGATCCTCGGGAATTCCTTTGGCCAGTAGATACCGGCTCATACATTCTGCCTCGGAGATGGACTCGTCGGGGCCCTGTCCGCCGGAGACAATGGCAATGGTATGGGGATGTTCCAGCAGATAGACATAGGCTTCATCCAACCGTTCCCGGAGGGAGCGGGATGGGGTCGTTCCGTTGACGCCTGCACCCAACACCACAACATAGGACGCATTTCCGTCCCCGGTACCCAGGGAGGATGTGATGATGGGAACCACCGTTAGAATCATGGTAAGAAAAAACAGGACAAGAAAAATCGTCAAACACATACGAAGTCCTTTCCCCAGTGGGGGATGATGGAGCATTACAAGATCGATTCCGTGGTACAAAGGGATCAACGCAGCAAGGCCCAGCAAAAACAGACCGGAAAAATCATATCCGGGGCAAAAGAGAATGAAAACCACAACATAGGACGCATTTCCGTCCCCGGTACCCAGGGAGGATGTGATGATGGGAACCACCGTTAGAATCATGGTAAGAAAAAACAGGACAAGAAAAATCGTCAAACACATACGAAGTCCTTTCCCCAGTGGGGGATGATGGAGCATTACAAGATCGATTCCGTGGTACAAAGGGATCAACGCAGCAAGGCCCAGCAAAAACAGACCGGAAAAATCATATCCGGGGCAAAAGAGAATGAAAACCGTTCCCAAAATTATCAGGCTCAGACACCAGAGCCATTTTTGGGAAAGGCGAAGGAATTTCAGGTTCATATTGGCTCCTTTCCTGGTTGGATGGGGCTATTTTATCACAGGAAAGGGGAATTGTCACGAATTTTCCCGAAATCCGTTTCTTAAGAATTCTTTAGAGGAAATTATGCCCGTTGGAATTCGTAGTTTTCGAATTTCAGTCGATCCCCCAGGTCAACGCCCCAGGGCAACAGGGCCAAGGCAACTTCGGAAACAATGCCAGTGTCCTCGTACCGGACGAAGGCGTAGTCTCCACGGATGTCGGTGATGGTACAATACATGGATATCCCCCTTATCGAATGAAGTTGGTGGATTGGAACGAATCGTATTCCGGCAAACCGTAGGCTTCCTTGCCCAGGACGATGGATTTCATGAGAAATGCCATGTTTTTGGCCAGATTTCGCACGGTAGCAATGCCTTCCTCATCTTGGAATGCCTCCCCGGGGCGCATGGCGTGGACGCTGTTCCAATAGTGGCTGGAGGCGATGGGCATTCCGGAAATGGTGAAATATTTGTTTAGCTGGTCAAAGGTGGCAGAGGCACCGCCTCGGCGTGCCACAGCAACGGATGCGCCAACTTTCATCCGTAGATCGCTATGGGAAGAATAAAACAGCCGATCCAGCACAGAAATCAACGTTCCGTTGGCTGATGCGTAGTAAACAGGGCTGCCGATGACCAGACCATCAGCTTGCTCCAGTTTCTTTGCCAATGTAGGAACGATATCATCCAGGGCACAAATGCCATTTTTGTGACAGGAGCCACAGGCGATGCACCCCCGGACATTCAGATGCCCCACCCGAACCATTTCGGTTTCGATTCCTTGGGCGAGGAAAACCTCCTGCATCTGTTCCAGGACGATGGTGGTATTGCCGTGGGGGCGCGGGCTGCCATTGAGCAGTAAGACGTTCATGATGACCTCCTATGGAAGGAAATGTTCCTGTTTCTGACTTGAGGTGCAGAAAGAAAAAGGGAGAAAAAACCGCCCCTGGGAGACCAGGGGCGGCGGATTATCAAGCAGGGAAAGAGAGAATCAATGGGACATTAGTCCTTGTACATCTCCACCAGCTTCAGCAGATGCTCATAACGCTCCTTGGCGGCAGCCTCGTTCTTGGCGAACAGATCAGCAGCACGCTCGGGGTTGGACATCTTCAGACGGCTGTAACGAGCCTCATTCATCAGGAACTCCTGATAGCCATCCTTGGGAGCCTTGGAGTCCAGAGTGAACTTGCCGGTCTCCTTGGAAGGATCGAAGCGGAACAGGTTCCAGTAGCCGCAGTCAACAGCCTTCTTCATCTCGGCCTGGCAGTTCATCATGCCGCCCTTGATGGAGT
>CAZSAZ010000019.1:0-15823 GCA_964604925.1 uncultured Oscillospiraceae bacterium
GAAGTGGCATGGGACAGAGGGGATCTCGACACCCTCCAGCGGTTCTTCGGCTATACGGTTTCCAACACCAAGGGCAAGCCCACAAATTCGGAGTTTATCGCCTTGATCGCAGACAAGCTCCAGCTTCAGCTAAAGTCCGCAGAAGTGGGGAATTTCTAAGAAAACGGGAACTTATTCCCATTTTCCTTCCACCCGCCGAACCAATGAATTGGGGCTTGATCGGGATAATCCCACTGCCCCAACCCAACCAACTTTTTTGTCATACCACGATGCCATGACAAAACTTTGATACGTTTGTTAAAGTAGATAATATCAAAGTGATTGGTTGAGAAAAAGGCCAGGATACCACGCTTCGGCATCCTGGCCTTTTTAGATTTCGCAAACCCAATTATGCTTAATGGTTCAGGTTTTGGTACTTTTCATCCAACATAGAGATCATGATATCTAAATAATCTTCAATTTGCGTCAGATCGTAGCCTGGAATCGTTGTGCCCCAGCGTTCTATTTCTGCAGCTTTCACTTCTGTGGGGATTTGCTCATCAAATGTGTGAAACAAATCCATAACATACTCTTTGGTTAGAAGTGTTTCGCGTAATTCAAAGTAGCGCTGGTACAACTCGGCGGAGAAGTTTGTTTCAAGGCGTCGGGCCAAATTATTTTTGCTGCCAAAATCCAAGGGGCCCTTTTCATAATCCCATAGCTCCAAGCCAGTGAAATGTGTTCCCCAACTGGTATCAAGATCATATAAAGATGGATACCATTTGCTGCCATCGTAAGTTACCATGAGCATATTTTTAGCACAGTTATCCGGCAGATAGGCAAAATCGACGAGAATATAATAATTAAGCGTGGCATCCAGATCCATATATTGGTCAAAGTTTTTCTGAAACGCTTCATCAGAACTGTTCATAACAAAATCGATTAGGCGGGAGAACTTGTTTAGCGTTTCTTCGGTTTCGGGTCCGACTTCAACAGACCAAGATGAAAAGTTGGGGACATCCAGGAACCGGACGGTATCTTCCCAATTTTCACCGCATAGCACAATATGATTGGGGTTGTCTGTATCCATGTCGAACATCCAGGCTCTTTTCGGGATATTCCATGTGTAAAGGCCATGAAATTCATCGTTAATATATACAGAAACAGGGAAACCATCGATCAGACCATTACATGGTGCCTGATCCATAACATGGTATGTTTTTTGAACTTCGGCGGCTAATTTGGCCGTTACAATATTGCGGGCGTGGGTTTTGTCAATCCAATTCGCTTTCAGGCAATAGGTATTTTCGGGCCCCCAACCAACATCAATGTTTTGCGCAGTCTGATGCTCCATATCTTTATAAAACGTGATCGTATAATTTTTCTTGTCGTATGCCAGGCTGGAGTTGCCCTGAATTTTTATGGTTGCCTGGCAGTTGACTTGAAGATCACCACTGTGGAAGGATGCAGTAACAGAACGCACATCCTGCTTGGTGTTCATTTCGGATAAGTCGCCATAAAGCGAAAGGGTGCCATAAGTCTTGCGTTCTTTTTCTGCGAACGTGCCTGATATGTTACCATAGGCAAGAAGCAACACGGCAATAAAAAGACACACGACAATAGGGATGACTTTGATTTTATGTTTATTCTGCATGGTATATTTCACACACTCCTTTTGTAGTAAAAAGATAAAGTCACGTCCAATGTGGCATAACGAATTCAGCGCAAAGACAAAAAGCACAAAGGTCTAACTTCATATGAGCAAGATAACACACCAAGGTTTAAACGTCAAGCAATCGGGAAAGAAAAAAGCAATCTGCATATTTACAACGGTTTGATCTACACCCCAAGCGGCGATTTGAACTTCTGCCCCACCAGTTTCCGTTCCCGCACTTGACGGGGGAATGTCCTGAGGCAGGAATTTTTTCTGGGATCACACAGGAAACGGAAAGAAAAATCGTCACATATGACGAAAAACGACGAATAAAATTGAGCAAAATCACGAAATCCCATGGGAGGAAAATTTTTTCTTGCATCTTGGGAAATAGCATGTTATTATGTGACTACGGTCGCAGGTGCAGTCGCATAAATGACGACAGAAGGGCTGGGGAATGAGAAGTGAGGAATGGCCCGGAGCGACCAACAAGAGGGGGCGTGGCAGAAAAGCAGAGTGGTTGCCCGCTCTGCTTTCCTACTTGTTATGAGGTTGTGTCTTCATCGATCAGACTTCCGGCAATGGGCATCCCCTGTTCCACCTTCCGGATGGTGGATTGAAGAATTTGTTGCGCCGTTTGCCGCAGATCCATGGAAAGTGTGGTGGAGATGATCTGTTGCCGTTCCGATTCGGCCACATTGTATAGCTTTAATGCACAGTCCAGAAACCGGGAGATTTTGTCATCTATGGTGAAGTACATATCGCAGGGAACGGCCATAAAACCCCGGATCATACTGCCAGAGGCGATTTCCATTTCGTAAAAATCCTTGGGCTTGGACGTTGGCATGAGGGGATGAAATACCTGAAACAACCGCTGTGACATGACCCGGTAGATATACAAACTGGTGGACGGAAGGGAATAGGCAGTGACGTAAAGCTCACGAAGGGGTTCGCTCATTTCGGCAGTATGAAGTTCCAGGGCACTTTCCACTGCGCAGACAACCATAGGGTCATCCGAGCCGCAGATTTTCTGTGCCAGGTCATACTGTCCAACAAAGATCCATTTCACCAGCTCCAAAAGCAATGCTTCTTTGCTGGGATAGGCACGGAAAAAAGAACTGGGGGTCATGCCTGCATTTCGGGCAATTTGGGCTGTGGTGGCACGATCGTAACCCTTTTCCCAAAAGAGTAAAACGGCGGCACGAAGCATCTTTTGTTGAGTCAGCAAACCGCTGGGTTGCTTTCCTTTGAGTGGCATATCATCGATCCTCTCTATACATCTTTTTGTGACTGTACTCACAGTTTAACACAATGGAGTGGGAAATACAAGCCCCCAATCCTATACAATTTTTACATAATCAAAGAAACAATCGGAACGGAAAGAGGAGTGGACAACCATGGGAGAAAAACGTGTACTGATTGCAGATCCGGAAGTGGAGACTCGGCAGCAGCTGGCCCGGGCCGTTGATGCAACCCCTGGCCTGATGGTACTCGCGCAGACTGGCGATGGGGCAGAGGTGCTGACATTGGGGCCCCAGTGCGATATTCTGGTGCTGGATTTGTTGCTTCCCAACGTGGATGGGTTGGAAGTGCTGGATCAGGCTTGGGCCTGGCCGACAAAACCCATTGTGTTGGTGTTGACAAGTTTCATCACGGAGCAGGTCGCCCGATTGTGTATGGCTCGGGGGGCGGATTATCTGATGTTAAAGCCTTGCCAGGCGGATGGCGTGGTGAAGCGTATGGTGCAATTGGCCCGGCTTTCAGACGAGTCAGAGGATCTGCTTCAGGGGCGGAACCTACGCCAGGAGGTGAGCACCATGCTTCATGAAGTGGGAATTCCCTCCCATATTAAGGGATATCAGTACCTGCGGGAGGCCATCGTTTTGGCGGTGGAGCAGCCCCAGGTTCTGGACGGCATCACCAAGGTGCTTTACCCAACCCTTGCCCGGGAATATGGTACCACCACCTGCGGCGTGGAACGGGCCATTCGCCATGCCATTGAGATCACATGGAAGCGGACGGATTTGTCTACCCTTCACCAAATGTTTGGTGCCACCATCAACCATGCGAAGGGAAAGCCCACCAATTCCCAGTTCATTGCCCAAATGGTAGAACAGCTTCCAAGAAAACAGAGCCAAGCTATGGGCAAGCAGTTTGACGAAGGATTGGCAGTTGTGATGGAAAATTCTTAAACAAATCCAAAGGGTTGCCTGGTTGCGCAAGACGGAAAAGTATGGTATACTGACAGCAGACTCAAAACAAAGGTGTAAAATAATGTTAAAACAATACTTGTTGGTATTCCTAGTTTCCATGGTGCCCCTGTTAGAACTTCGGGGAGGGGTACCCATCGCCATTGGCATGGGAATTCCCTGGCAGCGGGCCATCTTTATCTGTGCTCTGGGTAATATAATTCCGGTTCCCCTGATCTATCTGTTTGCCCGGCGGGTATTGACCTGGGGGGCAGATAAGCCCTATCTGGGGAAATTCTTCCGGTTTTGTCTGGAAAAGGGAGAATCCGGCGGTCGAAAACTGCGGAAAAAGGCTGGACGGAATGGACTGTTTGTGGCGCTGATGCTGTTTGTGGGAATCCCCCTGCCGGGCACCGGTGCCTGGACAGGGACTCTGGCTGCCAGCTTTTTGGATATGGGATTTAAGTCCACGACGGTGGCGGTTTCCCTGGGCGTCGTCATGGCGGGAATCATCATGGCACTGACCAGTTCCGGGGTATTCCATGTGCTGGGGTTTTGACTTCCAGAGGAAGTGAAATTTGGAGAAAAGGAGAAACGATCATGTGTGATTGTCTGTTTTGTAAAATTGTAGCGGGGCAGATCCCCTCTACCAAGGTCTATGAGGATGAGACAGTTCTGGCTTTCCGAGACATTGCCCCTATGGCGCCCACCCATGTGCTGGTGATCCCCAAGGAGCACATCTCCGGGGTCAGCCAGGTTCGGGAGGAAGATGCTCCACTGGTGGGTCACTGCATTGCAGTGTGTGCCCAGGTGGCTCAGGCAGAGGGGCTGACGAATGGTTATCGGGTGGTGTCCAACTGTGGCAGTGATGCTGGGCAGACGGTGCCGCACCTCCATTTCCACGTGCTGGGCGGCCGGGAATTGACCGTGGAAATGGCTTGACAAACGGGAAAAACCCAGTATAATTTTATACAGATCGCAAAGGATCTCTTCTTCGGGGAGTCGAAGGCATTCGACTGAGAGGGCGCTATAGGTCGCGCCGACCCGCGAACCTGATACGGATCATGCCGTCGTAGGGAAAGATGCGGATATGTTGCTGTTATGTGGTATCGCATTGTGCTCGGATAGACGGGATTACAATGCGATACTTTTTTAGGCGATTGTTGGGAAATCGCCGGAATGGAGCGACAAAATGTCAACAAAAACCACTCGCACCAAAACCCGTGCCCTCACGGAGGGGGCCATGATGGTAGCCTGTGCCCAAGTGCTGAGCTACCTGAAAGTGTACCAAATGCCCAATGGCGGTTCTGTGAATTTGGCCATGATGCCAATTTTGCTCTTTGCCGTCCGGTGGGGCCTGGGAAAAGGACTGATGGCCGGCTTTGTCTATGGATTGATGCAAATGATCTTCGATGGAGCTTATGCCTGGGGCTGGCAGAGCATGATCCTGGACTATCTGCTGGCGTTTACGCCTTTGGGTCTGGCAGGATTGTTCCGGGGAAAGAGCTGGGGCGTGTTCCCGGGAACGGTGCTGGGATGCGCTGCCCGGTTCGTGGTGCATTTCATCAGCGGCGTAACCATCTACCGGATTTTGGTGCCAACAGAGGTAGCAGGATTTGGCACCTTCACAGACCCTACGGTATACTCCCTGGTGTATAACGGTGTCTATGTGCTACCCAGCATGGTGGCGGTTTTGGTGGTGTTCGGGGTCCTGTATGTGCCTATGAAGCCCTATTTTGCAGGAAGAGACCTTCTTTGAAGAATAATTCCACGGTGGAGCAATCCACTGGGGAAAAATTTTTGGCGCAATCGGTTTCCTTTGCTGAAATGGAATTGACGGAAGGCGTTTGATGTGGTAAAATGACAATGAGATAAGGGCTAGACCCGAAAAAATTGTGAAATCACACAAGGAGCTGTACCTATGAAGAAACTGAACATGGCAATCATCGGCTTTGGCCGTTCCGGTTGCGATATCCATGGCGCATTCCTGCGTACTGCCGACAATGACATTTGCAACGTCAAGTATGTGGTGGAGGCCGACCCTGCCCGTGCTGCTGCTGCCCGGGAGATTTTCGGCTGTGAGACGCTGACGGATTACCGGGAACTGTTTGACCACAAAGAGGAGCTGGACTTTGTGACCAACGCCTCCTACTCCGATCTGCACTACCCCATCACCAAGGATCTGTTGGAGCATGGCTTCAATGTCCTGTGTGAGAAGCCTCTGTGCAAGACCCCTGAGATGGTTCAGGACATGATCGACACGGCTGCCCGGAACAACGTTAAGTTTACCATTTTCCATCAGTACAAGTTCAACGACTATTTCATCGAGATGAAGAAGCTGCTGAAGGAAGGCGTGATCGGAGATATCAAGCTGGTTCGTGCGTGCCAGAACTCCTTTGCCCGCCGCTACGACTGGCAGACCCTGCTGTACCGGGATGCCGGCACCATGCGCAACAATGCTGCCCACTCCATTGAGCAGATCATGGATCTGGCCGAGTCTGACGAGATGCCCCAGATCACCTCCCACATGGCCATTTGGAACTCCGTGGGCGATGCTGAGGACTATATGTTCTGCCGTCTCCACTACGCCAACGGTACCATCTACGAGATGGAAGTCAATCCCTCTGATGCCTTTGCCGGTGAGCAGCCCGTATTCAAGATTTTCGGCACCAAGGGTACCATGAAGGTGTTCAGCAACAAGATTACCTATAAGTATTACAAGGATGAGGAAGTTCCCACCCCTGTTCTGGATCACAAGTCCATCCACAAGGAGGACGGCTCCCCTGCATACTGCAACAACCAGCTGGTTTGGCACGAAGAGGAGCTCAATCTGAAGGCCGATATGTGGAATGCCTTCGGCACCTGCACCAACCGGTTCTACCACGCATGGTATGAGACCCTGGTCAACGGTGCAGAGCTGTTCATGAAGCCGGAGCACATCAAGGCTCAGATTGCCATCTTCAACGAGATCGAGCGTCAGAATCCCCTGACCCGGATTTACGACAAGCCCGATTACGTCATCTAAATTCGAATCGTTTCACTCCCCTCCCTGTGTCCCCCTCCGGCTCGTCCGGAGGGGGACACTCGCATGACTGCGACAGAAAGACATTTGCCCATGAAGCTCCGGATTTCCCCGGCAAAATCACCAGTTGCTGTCCCTGGCAAGAGGGTAGCCTGAGCAAAGCGCAAAAAAAGTCAAAAAAACGTAAAATATATGTGGAAGTTCCGGGGAAAGAATGGTACAATAGGCTTGCAATCTATTCTGCGTTCCAAGTTCCATCATTTCTGAATTCAAAAACAGTTACCATGGTGAAGAAGGAGTTTCAAAAAATGTCTAAAAACAGTGTTGAACCCGCAAGTTTTTTTGCCCCTGAGACCCAGGTTGCCAATCTTGGTCTGGTTGCCTGTCCCGGCGCTGAGGAGCTGACCCAGTTAATCGACCAACATCTGGTTTCCTGGGCAAAGGAAGTCGGCATCGAGAAGGAGACCTTTATCATTCCCTGCGACTGCCCTAGATTCCAGAGCGGAGATGCAAAGGGCCTGGTGAAGGAGTCCGTCCGGGGTGACGATGTGTTCTTCGTGGTGGATCCCGGCAACTACAGCGTTACCTACAATCTGTTCGGTCATGAGAACCATATGTCTCCGGACGATCATTTCGCCAATCTGAAGCGTTTGATCCAGGCTGTTGCCGGTCGGAGCCACCGGATGACCGTGATCATGCCCTCCCTCTACGGCGGACGTCAGCATCGCCGGGTGGTGCGGGAGAGCCTGGACTGTGCCGTGGCTCTTCAGGAGCTGCAAAGCATGGGCGTGTCCAACATCATTACCTTTGATGCCCATGATCCCCGACTGATGAATGCGGTACCGCTGATGAGCTTTGACAATGTTATGCCCACCTACCAGGTGCTCAAGACCCTGCTGCGGCATATGCCGGAGCTGAACTTCGACAAGGATCACTTTATGGTCATCTCCCCGGACGAAGGCGCCATCAGCCGGAATATGTACTTCTCCAGCGTGCTGGGATGCAACCTGGGTATGTTCTACAAGCGCAGAGACTACACCCGTGTGGTCAATGGCCGGAACCCCATCGTGGCCCACGAGTATCTGGGTGAAAGCGTGGAAGGTAAGACGGTCTTTATTGCCGACGACATTATCGCCTCCGGCGAGAGTATGCTGGAAGTGGCCGGGGAGCTGAAGAAGCGGGGTGCCAAGCACATCATTGCCAACGCCACCTTCCCTCTGTTCACCAGCGGCTTGCAGAAATTTGACGAGGCTGCGGAGAAGGGAATCCTCACCGCAGTTCTGGGTACCAACCTGACCTACCGGAAGCCGGAGCTGCTGGAGCGGGATTGGTACTTTGATGTGGATTGCTCCAAGTACTGTGCTTATTTTGTGGCTGCTATCAACCATGAGATGAGCGTGGGCTCCATTTGCGATCCCATTAAGAAGATCGAGGCACTGCTGTCCAGCAGAACCTGAGAACGCCATTTTTTGCCGGGTACGGGTATTCCGTGCCCGGTTTTTTCCAAATTGTAAATTTCCCGGCAGGGGCTGTCCAAAGCACGGATTTTGTGGTATAGTGGAGGAAAAGGAAGGAGTTTGATCCATGAATCCATTTCGAAAATACGCAAAGACCCAGTTTGGTGGGGACGAGTACCGGGCGGTTTGGTATGTGTCTGGCCTGCCCAGGGAGGAAATGCGCCGCCATAGTGCCACCATGAACACCCGGCAACTTCAGATGCTCCTGGAGATGGTAAACCACCAGGAACTGTCCAACATGACCGAGGCCCAACGCCGGGAGGAACTGGGGCGGGACTATATCCGCAACAAGAAGAAAAAGATGCTCTATTCCCGGGAAGAATTTCTGAATTTCCAAGAAAACCCCTACCAAAAGCCGATGATCCTTCGGCTGGGACTGTTGCTGGCGTGCCTGGTGATTCCCACGGTGGTGCTGTTTTGGGGCAATCTTAGCCAGGCAGCGACCCAAACTGTGGTGGTGCTGTTTGCCCTGGGAATGGCGTACTGCGCCGAGGCGGCTTGGAGTTGCGTTACCAATTTTCTGACATTTTGCCGTTACCGGGCACTTTATCAGGAAATTCAGGGCTAAGAAATAGGAAAACGGCCACGACTGGTCTCAACCAGTCGTGGCCGTTGTTTCGTTAGAGGAAGGGATTAAAGAACCGACTGCCCCTCAACAGGGTCAGAAGGAAGCTCACAATCAAAATTCCACCGCAGATGCCCATGGCAACCCAATCCCAGGCAGAGAAGGGGCGGCCGGAATACCAGCTCCGACGCTTGTCCTTGCCAAAACCCCGAAGTTCCATGGCATTGGAGATGGTATCAATGCGCTCCATGGAGCTGAGAATCAGGGGGATGAGGATGGTGCTGACGCTTTTCAGCCGCTGAATTAGACTGGCTTTTTTGCTCATTTCCACACCCCGCGCCTGCTGAGCCAAGGCAATGTCATGGTATTCCCGCTGGACATCGGGGATGTATCTTAGAGCCAGGGCCACGGCATAGCTGACCCGATAGCTCACGCCGATGCGGTTGAGGGAGGCGGCAAATTCCGAAGGGTTGGTGGTGCAGATGAACAGCAGCACAATGGGAATGGTGCAGGTGTACTTCAAAATCACATTCAGATGGTAAAACAGTTGTTCTGCCGTGACCACATAGGGCCCCGCAATGGAAAACAGAACCGTCCGGGAGCCGTAGAGGGACACACCATGTTCCGGACTGAACAGGAAGATCAGCAAATTGTTCATCACAAGAAAGGCACCGGTGAATCCCAACATCACGCTCACATCCCGGAAGTGGATCTGAGACATCCGAAACAGGAGTAGTGCCCCCAGGGTGAGCAGAGCCAGAAGGGGGGTATGGAACCCGGACATGGCGGCAAAGCTCCACAGGAGCAGACACACCAGCTTGCTGGCCCCGGTCAGACGATGGATGGGGGAGGGATGGTCGATGTAGTTGAAAAGATTGGTCAAGATTTCCGTACCTCCTGGTCGGCGGCGATGAAACGCCGGGTGAATTCTTCGGTCTGGCCAATGCCGCAGATCTGAGCCAAATGGTAAAGGGAGGTTTCCTTCAAGTGGGCCTGGGCGACAATAGCCGGATTGTTCAGCACTTGGGCTGGGGAGGAATCGGCTATCACTCGGCCGTCATGGAACACAATGGCCCGAGGGGTGTACTCCAACATCAGGTGCATATCGTGGGTGATGAGCACCACCGTGACACCCTGTCGATTCAGGGATTGCAAAAAGTCCATGATTTCGGTGTAGTGCCGCAAATCCTGACCGGCGGTGGGCTCGTCCAGAAGAATCATCTCCGGCTGAAGTACCAAAATCGAGGCGATGGTGACACGCTTTTTCTGACCGTAGCTCAGGGCGGACACCGGCCAATTCCGGAAAGGATACAGACCGCAGATTTTCAAGGTCTCCTCCACCCGGGGGCGAATTTCCTCCTCCGAAAGACCGCGATTTCGCAATCCAAGTGCCACTTCGTCGAAGATCTGGGTTTTGGAGATCATCTGGTTGGGGTTCTGCATCACATAACCGATCCGGTCGGCTCGCTCCTTGATGCTCATGGACGCCAGGGGTTCCCCATGGAGAAGCAGTCTGCCCCCCTGGGGCTGGACAAAGCCACAGACGGCCTTGGAGAACGTGGATTTACCGGCACCGTTGGTGCCCACAATGCTGACCATTTCCCCCTGGTGGATGGTTAAATCGATTTGCTTTAACGCATGGCGACCGTTTCCGTAGTCAAAACGGAGGGATTCTGCCTGAAGCTGGACTGGACCCAGCTTTGGCGCAGTCGGGGGTGTTTGTCGGTGGAACCAATGGCAAAGTTGATCCTTCTGAGCCTGGGAGAGGGTGAGGGAGGGCAGGGATGATGGGTGCATATCCGGGGTCAGGGTGACACCGGCGTATTTCAGCGCGGTGACGTACAGTGGCTCCCGGATGCCACTGGCGGGGAGCACATCTCCACACAGAAGGGTGTCCGGATCGCCGTTGTACACAATCCGACCCTGACCCATGACCACCACCCGATCCACCGGACGATGGAGCACATCCTCCAGACGATGCTCAATGATGACCACGGCGCAACCGGTGCGAGATTGAATGTCATCAATGAGTTCGATGGCCTGTTTTCCCGTGGCAGGATCTAAATTGGCAAGGGGCTCGTCAAAGAGCAACACATCCACATCCCCCACCATGACGCCGGCCAGACTAACCCGTTGCTTCTGCCCACCGGAGATCTCGTGGGGGGCATGGGACAAGACAGTGGAGATATCCACCAATGAGGCAACCTGCTCCACCTGGCGGCGCATTTCCTCCCCGGGGATGCAGTCGTTTTCCAAGGCAAAGGCGATGTCCTCGGCAACCGTCAAACCGATGAACTGACCATCGGAATCCTGTAGCACGGTGCCCACGGTTTTGGACAGGCCAAACAGACCGGTTTTCAAGGCATCCTTCCCGTCAATGGTGAGCCTTCCTGTGACGGTTCCAGGGTAGGATGCAGGGATCAGCCCGTTGATACAGTGGGCCAGGGTGCTTTTTCCGCAGCCTGAAGGGCCGGCAATGAGCACCTTTTCCCCCCGGCGAATGGTTAAATTGATGTCGTAGAGGGTTGGCTTGGCCTGGGCGGTGTATTGAAAACCAAAATGGTCAAAGGAAATGATAATGTCCTGCTCCAATGGGAGACCTCCTAAGGACAAAGGCAGGCACACGGGCCTGCCTTTGGAAATGTTGATGTGTTATTCCACGATGAGGGAACCGGCCTTGGGCTTGGTGGCGGCATAGGCCACGCACAGCAGCGAGCCAACAATGGCAGTGGTGATGGCATTGGCCACGCCGCCTACCCCGCCCTGCAAGAACACTTTGTTGGCGGGCTCGGAGTAGATGAGAATGTCCAGCACGGGGGCAACCACCATCCAGCAGATGGCATGGCCCAGAGCCTGGCTGATGTTGAACTTCACCAGTCCCTTTGCGCCGATTTCGCCGCCGTCCAGCTTCATGGACTTGCTGAGGATGCCCATCAGCAGACCGAACACGCCGGAAGCGATGACCCAGCTCCACCAAATGCCCCAGCCGTAGCTGAAGTCAATGAGGGTATGACCGATAAAGCCCACCAGGGCACCGGCCACAGGGCCGTAAACGGCGGCCATGAAGGCCAGAAGGCCATACTGAACGGAGATGTTGGTATCCGGCACGGGACTGGGAATGGAGACAAAACGACCCAAAACGAAAAACAACGCTGCACCAATGCCGATGGCAACGATGGTTTTCACGGAAAACTTTTTCATGGAACGAAAACCTCCTGAATCACTCTGATTTTTCTAGTTTCAGGCAGAGGCTCTGCCCAAAACGAACCAAAATAATGATACTCACTTTTCCCTGCTTTGTCAATGAAATTCCACAAAAAACCCAGTGTTTCCTTATTTTTTTCCGTACAGCAGCAGGGAAAACCAGGTCACGACGTTTTCTCCGTATTGGAATGTCAGCCCCAGTTGCTCGATCAAGGGCAACAGATTGATGCCGTGGCTTTCTACGCAGGGGTGCATCCGCTCCGGTTTCCGGCAGGGCAGGCCGTCCAGAAAGGCACAACGGGAACACTCGGCGCAGCTTTCTGTGGAGAGAATATATGGCTCCACCCCCTGAGCCCGGAGAAGTTGACCGACCTGATTTGTGATGGCCTCGTGCACCGGCCGGGTGGCCAGGGTTTCGTCAATGTTGGCAATGTCTGTTACTTCGGTGATGGTGGAGATGAGCAGGGCGTGATCATAGTCAAGACATTTGGCCTTGCACGCATCCACCGACCCTACCCCGGGGGGACAGGCCCAGCTTTTGCCGTACATGGGACATTCGTTTTCACAGATCCACCGGATGCGCTGAGCGAATTCCAGCTCCTCCGGCTTGAGAAAGTGGTAAATATACAGGGGAAGCTCCGAAAGTTCTGCTTCCAGTCGTTGTTGATCCAGCATGGTTCCTCCTTGCGTCCCCCATTTCTGGGGACAATCCCGACCCGGGGCGGATGTTCTATCCTCCATCATACCACATTTTCGATCATTGTTCAACTGTTCGGGACAAACAAACCGGCACCGCCGGGGAGGCGGTGCCGATGTTGAAGCAGAAAGGAAGGGTTAGCCAGCCAGGTAGTCCAGGTCTGCCTGGTAGTAGTTTTCCAAAGCAGAGCGGACGGTTTCCTCCGTCTGGGTCAGCAGGGTATCCCCAAATTCCCGCAACAGGGCGTTCAGATCCTGGTCGGTGATGTCGTAGGTCTGGGCAAAGGCCTGTTCCTCCTTGGTCAAGCCATCCAGGAAGGCCTGGAAATCAGACTGAGCCGTTTGGGCGTAGTATTCTCCCAGGGTGGTCTGGGTGTCGTCGGAGAGTTTGGCCTGAGCCAGGGTCTGGGCATAGCTCAAGGTCTGGTATTCACCATAGGTATAGCTCCGGGTGGTATCATAGCCAAGACCGCCCAATTCCTGGAGCAGTTCCGGGCTATATTCCTCCAGAGAGGTCAGGGAGAATACACGATCCATGTCCACATGGGGAATCTGAATGCCCATGGAGGGGGTGAGGAGGACTTCCTCCATCACACGCCGGTTGAAGTCGGAACCGGAGGGATCTTCTACAGCCTGGATGATTTCCTGGGGGAAGAACCGGGCGTTGACAAACAGGGAAGCTTGCCCTGTGGCATCGTTGGGAAGGAAGTCGGCGGCGAAACCGTCATAGACATAGGCCTGGCCATCGATGAGCTTGGTGTATTTCTTCTGAACGCCCATCACGTAGCCATTGCGACAGACGAGTTTGGATTCTGCCGTCAGTGTCAGGGTCAGACCGTCCTGGGTCAGCAGTGCGGTGTCCCCGGAGACTTCCAGGGAAATGGTGGTACCCTCCACCAGATCGGCCAGGGCGACATAGCCAGAGGGAATTTGGGCTTGGGGTGTGGTGGTTTCAGGGGGAAGATCCGGGGCCAGAGTGGTCTCCGGAGGGGTGGTGGTTTCGGCGGGGGTGTTGCCGCAGGCGGCAAGGGACAGGGCCAGCACCAGGGCCAGCAACAAAGCAATGTGATGTTTCATAATCAGTTCCTCTTTCCAATTTATTAAATAAACACCGCTGGGGTAGTTTATTACGAGTGATTTGCAGTGGAGACACTCTCAGAGCAGCCACAGCTTGTGCAGATGCCATTGGAATAGCTATGTGCAGATTGTCCAGTAGAGTATCCGCAGACAGAGCATACTCTCCAATGATAGCTACGATTATACTGCCAGGCATAGTCGTGTGTAAGGCAACCAATATAGTCTACCAAACGATAGGGGGACAAGGAGTCGATTACGTGATCGGTTCCAGAGGAAAGACTGGTGGTACAGCCGGCGTGTACCTCAAAATGTACATGATAACCAGTTGCATTTCCTTCTTTTCCTTGCGTACCAACGGCATCACCAACGCTAACCTTACCGGATGCAGAGATGGAATTCATATGCAGGTAGGTGTACGTCTTGGGTTCATCAGGAGAGTTCGCATCGTACACAGAGAGCTGGTGATAAGCGGATGCGTTTTGTTTTACGCCGTTAAAGACAGCGTATATCGTGGGGGTGCTAGAACTGCTAGGATGAGTGAAGTCAATACCTTCGTGAGCACCACCCTGGGAATAAGAGTAGGTGCCATACATATTTGTACAACACAGTACAGTGGAGCTGGAATTGTAAAGACGCTGTTGTGTTTTTAGAGCACGGTCTGCCTGCTGGTTCATCCAATAAGTTGTGGTGAGCACCGAGTTGAGGAAATAGTCGCCGTTGCCGTTGTTGTAACGAGGAAAATAAACATATGTATATTTATCCGATGGAGGAGAAGAACGAGCGGACGCTGCTTCGGAAACGATAGAATCATAGGTATAGGCATAAGCGGTTTCAAGCGTGCTTTGCAGTTCCTCGTCCGACTGTAACATGACATTTTCCAGAGTGTAGTATTCCTTAAACAAGATGTCTAGATCGGAAATCTGGATAGATTTTTCGTTAAGCCAAGAGATATCATCATCAGTAAGACTGTCCAGCAGGCGAGCTCGATCGGAGGTAGAACAATAGTCTTTATAGTCTCCGTACGTCCACTCGGTCAAGTCGGCATCTTGCAGTTCAGGGTAGCAAACCTTTACTGACTCGATCAGATCGCTTGGAATTGTCCAAGTGCTTTCCAATGCTTCGTATTCGGAATATGTCATACTGGTTGCATGAATTCCATGGGCTTCCAGTTCTTCAGCGAAAGAAGAATCAAGAGTGTAGACATCAACAGACTGAATGATTTTCGAAGGGTCGATATGTGGTATATCGATACCCATTGATGTAGGCATCAAGACGTCATTGAGGATAGCGTTGTCAGATGGAGTGGATGCGGAGGACAACAGGGATGCGGCATTCAGTGCATCGAGCACATCGGAAGCTGAGTATTTTCCTTCGATTTGGATGGTAGCAGGGACATTACCAGCATCAAATGCCAATGCACTGGGAAGAATGGATGCGACGAGAACAAAGGGATAATAGGCAACAAATAAGTTTTTTCATGTGTTACTCCTTTCTTTCCGAGACAAATAGACGTATCACAAGTTCATTAGCCCATGGGAATCACCTGTCCTTTCTGCTTCCAATGAAAAAAGGCCGGAACTGCCCCTCAGCAGTACCGACCGAATCATGCTGAACCAATGATATGTCTCAATCGGTGGAGCACTTGGAAAATTCTTCTTTGTGTCTATAGAATACACAAAAAACACAAAAATTGGCGAAATGTCAAGAAACAGTTTGTTACAAAAGATAACGGAAAGGTTAAAAGTTATAACAAAATTGTAACCGTTTCGTTTGATTCGCGGATGTTTGCTCCATCGCTTGGCCAACGGGGTGGATTTTATAGAAGAGAAGCACCTCTTGCCATTGGACAAAAGGTGCTTCTTTTCTGCGAGAGACGGGCAATAAGGTGCGTAAACATAGGTAAAAACGAAGATTAGGTGC
>CAZSAZ010000020.1:0-1447 GCA_964604925.1 uncultured Oscillospiraceae bacterium
TGACCTCTTGAATGCCATTCAAGCGCTCTCCCAGCTGAGCTATACCCCCATATTGGAAGAAATCATTTGTTTCTTCGCTGTCTCTCTCAGACAGCTTCTGTATTATAACATATCCTTCTGAAATGTCAAGCACTTTTTTTCAAAAAATGCCAAATTATTTTTAGAAGCCCTCTAACCTGGAGAAATCCGGCCAGAGGGCTTTCCTTAAGGCGCTATTTTCCGAGCAACGACCACAAATCGCTCGTTTTCCAGTTGATTGGTATAGCTACAGGTAATCAGGGTAATGAGCTCATCGCCATAGCTGATGCTTACTCCGGTATCATACAGCCGAAGTGCTGTCACGCCATCCACAAATTCCGAAAACACCTCCGGATCCCGGAGATCGGTGTAATCGTAATACCGGAACTTTCCTTCCTGCCCTTTGAGATAAACCTGGGAATAGAAGGTCGCAAACACCTCATACTCCCCCATTTCATAAAGGGTATCAAAGTGAATGATCGGATGTTCTTCCCAGAAACTCTGGTCGGCATAGCCCACCAGGCCAGAGAACATGGTTCCGTTTTTCATATTGTGGCCATACAGAATCAAATTCCCACCATCTGGGGTACAGCGTCCGTCCACAAAGGGAACACCACTGTGGGAAGTCTCTCCCTCAAAGTTTCGCCGGAGATAATACTCTCCGTCCTCCGGGGTGTACATCACCGGATAGCTCAGAGACAGGCCATCCACGGAAATCCAACCATAGAGATCCTGGTTCCGCACATAGACCTTTTGGTATTTGCTTAAGATCTGCCCCTCCTGGAGGTCATCCTGAGGCGTATCCAGATTCGGAGTAAGGGTTTCCCCATGGGATACTCCCTGAGTCTGCTCCGGCTCTACCAGCAGATCTTGCAAGCTGTCAAAGTCCTTGGCCTCCTGGTGATCTTGCCAGGTTCGAACCCCGATCCCCCCCAGGGCTCCCAGAAATACCAGGAAAAACACAAAAAACAGCGCTTGCATCACATTGGCGATGCTTCTCCTGCGTCTGAGCTTTTCCATTCGTGCTTCCCGGGACAGCTCCTGGGGGATATTCTGGAAATTCGGACTGGATTCTTCCGTCAAGTCCGAATTACTCCCACTTGCCAACGTACTTCATCTTGCCGACAACCAGGGCAGTGGCAGCCATGCCGATGACGGCAACGACCATCAGAATCACCAAAGAGGAGATTCCGGTATCACCGGTGGAAGGGACATCGTCCGTCTCTGCCTTAGGCTTGGTCTCGCTGGGAGTAGTGGTGCCCTCTGGGGTAGTGGTCTCACCAGGGACGGTGGTCTCACCGGGGACGGTAGTCTCGCCGGGAACGGTGGTATCACCAGGAACAGTGGTATCATCGGGAACCGTCACTTCTCCGGAAGAGGTCTCGCCAGGGACAGTAGTCTCACCGGGCTCAGTGGTTTCACCGGGGAC
>CAZSAZ010000020.1:1547-15633 GCA_964604925.1 uncultured Oscillospiraceae bacterium
GTCTCGCCGGGTTCAGTGGTTTCACCGGGAACGGTGGTCTCGCCGGGTTCAGTGGGAACCACAGGATCGGTCTCCTCGGGAGTCTCCACGGTCATGCCGGGGACTGCGCCCAGGTACAGATCCAGGCCGGAGATCACACCATGATGGCCCCAGCTTCTCAGGCCATTGTGACTGGTGCACTCCTGAATACCAGTATAGCGGAAGCTGACATTCACGCTGTAGGTGCCGTCGCCATTGTCTACCAGCTTCTCAGCCAGGGCCTCAGGAGCGTCCTTCAGCACCAGCTTCACGCTGACATAGACGTTCTTCATCCGGAAGGTTGCGCCATCCCACGCAATGGCATTAAGCAGTGCGCCATCGGTGCCGTCCAGCACAATCCGATACTCGGTCATGCCATCTTCCACCAGGGTGAACACCTTGTAGTTGGCAAAGTCGTACACCAGGTTGGCGGTAGGGGTGCTAACGGTGACCACAATAGACTCAGGAACCACCGTTGCGTCCAAAACGACTTCTTCGCCGTCGATCTGAGCCACATACTTGGCATTTGCCTTCACGTCCAGATGGGTCATATCCAGGATCTCCCAATTATTCTCGGTGTCGATCTCGATCTTGTCCTCATCGGGAGTCTCGCCCTCAGCGGCAAAAGCCACCAGGGCGAAAGAAGCCATCATAGCCAAAGCCAGTGCCAGACACAGCAGCTTTTTCAGATTCTTCATAATTACACTCCTTGTGTCAAAAAGGGTCCTTGCTTCCCCCGGGGCAAACCCCGGAGGAAGCGTTTTTATTTCTTAGATGGTGTCGTCCCAACCGCAGACGCAACCAGCCGCGGCATGTTTATGGGACAGCGTACCCAGATCATGATTCAGTTCCACGGTCCATACGCTATCCACCAGAGTTGCCTCATGCTGGACAGTCTCCGCTGCCAGATCGCAGTCCTCGCAGGTGTACTGTACGGTGCAGATCATCTTACCGTCGCTGTACTTCCATGTGTCACTGCAAGTATACTTGTGCTCATGCACATCGGGCTCAGGATCGGGCTCGGTAACTTCCTCCGCATAACCACAGACGCACTTGCCAGCCTCATCCACCTTATGGGTGTGGGTGACGGTAATGGTTTCGCCATTATCATTGATGTAGGATGCACTCCAGGTGCCATCTGCACCCTTGGTGGGGGTGGACACATTCGCAGACTTGGTATCATCTCCAGCCACGCACTGGAACTTCACAGTGACGGCCATGGATTCCTCCAAGGTGCCATGTGCAGGGGTGTAGGTCCAGGTCATAACACCCTCGCCGTAGTCGTGGCCAGTAGCCTTAACGGTCTCGGTCTTAGTGAACTTCTTCTCCACATCACCCAGGCCAGCCACATCCTCGTCCTCCACCATTGCGGTGTAGGTGATCTCGCCGTCCTCAGTGCAGGTGGCCTTCTTGGTCTCCTCAGACTTCACAGCGGCAGTAACCACCACGGGATCTGCATCACAACGAGAGCAGGTGTAGGTAACCTTTCCGGTTTCCCAATCCATCTCGGCCTTGTAGTTGTGACCCAGGGCCTCGCCGTTCTCGGTAGTAGTGGCCTCGATGGCAGGAATAGAACCATCGGTCTCGTCAGCCTTGCCCTCCAGCACGGCGTCAATCTGCTCCACCTTTGCGGTGTAGGTGGTCACGCCTGCTTCGGTGCAATCGGAAGCGGTGCTGGACACGTCCAACTCGCCCTTCACCTCATGGGTGTGGTCACAGTTGGTGCAGTGATAAACCGCAGTAAAGGTGTCGTACTCCTTGTCCATGGTCACGGTGACATACTTGTAGTTGCCGTCGTCACTCTTTTCCACGCTGTAGGTGTGGATAGTGTCCGTGTAGGTCTTGCCGTCAGGGCCGACCACAGTGGCGACAGAATCGCCGGTTGCCTCAACCTTGGCATCCAGGGTGACTTCCCGCTCCTCTTCCTCGGCAGAAGAGCCGGCGCACACATCCTCATCGGCCTGGCAGGTGAAGGTTGCAGTAGCAGCAGTCTTGTCATCGTTCCAAGCAAACACAGGCTCGCCGTAGGTATGCTCGGTGTGCTTCACCTGCTCCACGGTCTTGGTTTCATAGGCATAGCTGGTGCCCTTGGTTGCTCTGGCCGTGAAGGAGCCGTCCTCATTCTCGGTAACGACACAATCCAGCTCCTTGTCTGCGTTACAGAACTCGTCGTTCTCACATTCCAGATGAGCGGTAGCGGTGAGCTTGTTATCCTCGGTGACACTCCACTCGAAGATCACGTCATCCAGCGTTGCATTGCTGTAGTCGTGCTCATGAGCCTTCAGACACACGGAGCAGATCTCCAGATCTTCCTTGTCGTCGTGCTCATACTGATGATCCAGAGCAGTGTCGGCTTCCTCGGTCTTGTCGGAGCCAACGGTGAGGCCGAACTTCTTGGTCCGGGTCTCAGTAAAGGCGTTCCGGGCACAGTAGGCATCCACGGAAACAGTCTCGGTTTCGCCGTTCTTCAGATCGGAGATCAGATCGGCAACCACCATCTTATCCACCACGTTGGCGCACCACATGAACTCGGTGTTGGTGTTGGTGTCCTCGTCGTTCTCCTCATCCATGAAGCGGTAGTAGTTGTCATTGTAGTTCCGGGCTTCCACGGTGTAAGCATTGCCATCCGCATCCTTGTAGGAGTTGGAGAAGTTGGTGCCCAGGGAGACGAACAGGGTCTCAGCGCTGTTGTTCTTGAAATCCTTCCGGACGGACAGCGCTGCGATGGGATGGTAGGTCAGGGTGTTCTTACCCTCGCTGGAGACTTCAAAGCCCATGCCGGTGAAGCCCTTGCCATTGTGGGTATAGTTCACAGAGTTGTACTCCTTGACCTTCACCAGTTCCAGATTGGTGATCTGGTCGATGGGATCCTCACCGATCTGATCGATGGTGAAGTTGAAGGTGTAGATGTAGTTGGCAATGTTGAAGTAAACCTTGCCGTCCATCAGCACCGTGGAGTGAACCAACTCGGGGTAGGCAGTCATATACTCGGCATCCTCTTCACACAGCCAGTAGTACTCGCCGGTGACGACTTCCTCATCATCGCCGCCCATACCGAAGTTGTTGTCGTTCATATCCTCCTCGTACTGGGCCTGAGCCTCGGCGCCGACCATGCCGTAACCGAAGTGGAACAGAATCTCACAGTAAGGATCGCTGTTCTGGCTCATGGAGTAGGAAGAATTGGACTCCTCGGGTTCGTTCTGTGCATCCACAGGACGACGAACGATCTTGTCCTGTGCGGAGGGATCGTTCTTGTACTCCAGCATATCGTCCATGTCAAAGTCCATATTGCCCATGCCGGAATCGTCATCGTCACCGAACAAATCCTTCATACTGGAATAGGAGTTGACTGCGCCGGAGGTGTAGTAGAAGTAACCATGGCTGTCGTCATAGGTCACAGCGCTGTTGGCAGAGACGAACCATGCAGTCTCGTAGGTGTCGTCCTCGTAACGGGTTTCCTCGGAGGTCACGCTCTCCTCGTAGTAGTAGAACATCTGAATGGTGGCGTTGCCGTCCTCATCCTTGCTGTCCTCTACCTTCTGGTCTGCCTCAGACTCGGTGTACTTGTTGCCATCGGCGTCCACCTTCACATAGCCACCTTCTCCGTCGGGGACACGGTTCCAGACCTTTCCGTCATAGAGAGAATCCATGTACTGGAAGTTGTCCTCATACATTTCTTCCCAGCTGGAGGGAGCCACCAGGAAGCTGGTGTGGGCCACATTGCCGTCGGTCTCCACACGCTCCTGAGAGATGACCTCAGTGCTGATGTCATCATAGCAGGCGTCGATGTAGTACCAGGTATCGTCCAGGCACACGGCGTTGAGGTAGTGAGCGGAGTTGAACATACCGTCACCGAAGCCGGAATCGCCGGAGGCAACGGAAGAAGAAGCCACATCGGTCAGGAACTGGATCTTGACGAAGTCGATCATGGCATCGTCATCCTGCTTCATACCGAAGGCCTGCTGCACCAGCAGAGCATAAGACGCAGCGTAGCCCAGGCACACGCCGCCATCCCAGGTGGCGTTCTCGCCCTTGTCGATCTGGTCGTTCAGCAGCACACCGAAGGCGGTCATGGCGATGGGGTCATTGCCCTCCCGGGTGCCGGCGGTGATGTCCACCAGGGACTGCATATCAAAGGTGCCATAGGTTGCCAGCCAATCGTGGAGCAGCAGCAACTTATCAATGTCATCCAGGGACTTGTAGTTCACGGCGGCCAGTGCATCTTCGATCATGCCGTCCAGCAGCTCGCCGTAGGACATGACATAGGACATAAAGGCCTGAGTCAGCATGGAAACCATGTAGTCCATGCTATAGTTGGGGATGAAGGCCTGCTCTTCCTGGCTGCACATATAAATCACGGCACCCATGGGGCTGGCCTCGGTGTTCTTGGAGTTCCAGTAGGGAGCAACCAAACCGAAGTACTTAGAGTAGTACTCATTGAAAGAGCACATGGTAGCCCAGTCCTTCTGGAGCTGGTCCTTGGTGGCATTCAGCTCGGTGGAGAAGGAAGCCAAAGGCTCATCCTTATGCGCATCGGAGGTGCATTTGCCCTCGCAAGTGGCCACATAGATGGTGGAATCCAGATCCATGTACATCTCCATGGCAGCGGCGGTGATCTGGGTGTTCATATCGGCCTGAACGGATGCGTCGTTCTGTGCCTCGTATGCCCAGTTATCCAGCTGCTCCTGGCTGGGAGCTTCGCCGGTCTCGGAGTAGTAGTTCATGGCCTTCTCAGAGACATACTGCTCAATCAGGCTGTAGGCGATCTTGTAGGCAACGCCGTCGGTGTTTTCGGTATCCAGCTGCTTGTTGATCCACTCTTCCGTCATGGTGTAGGAATCAACCGTAGCCTTCTCCGTGAAGGATGCACCACAGCCGGCGCAGGTGAAGGTCACACTGTCGCAGGTCCAGGTGATGATTTCCTGGTAGCCGGCAGTGATCTCACCGGTCTTGGCGTCGAAATACAGCTGGGCAATCATGTTGCCGTTCTCGTCCACAGGGAAGTCAGGAACCGGATTACCATCAGCATCCTTCAGGCCCTGGTTGAAGGTGTAGTTGCCCTCAGCGTCGGTATTCATATAGTAGGAAACCTGACGCTCCCAGTTCCAGGTGGTATCCTCGGCATCCTCAGCAGGGCAGTGGCCAGAAGCAGGGATCTCCAGATCCTTCTCGTCGCTGACCACATTGCCCTGGGCATCCACGATCAGACCACATTCGCACTTATAGTGGGCAGCCTTACCGGGGTTGGTACAGGTTGCAGGGACTTCCGCCACCGCAACGGGGTTGTGAGCCGTGGGATCCAGAGGAGCGGAGATATCCTCCAGCACTTCCTTGCCCTCAGCATCGGCATAGGTAGCACCGCACTTGACACAGGCGTAGTGCTCCACGGTACCATTGACGCAGCAGGTAGAGGCAACTGCCTCGACCTTGGCCAGCTCATGGTCGCCGCCGGTGGCCTTGATGACCAGATCCTCATCGGTGACTTCCTTCTCACCGTTCTCGTCTGCAAACTTCTTGCCGCAGACAGAGCAGAGCCAATGGGCTTCCACGCCGTCCTTGTCGCAAACCGCAGCCACTCTTTCCACATAGGTCAGGGTGTGGGCAGCGGGATCTGCGGTGCTGGCCAGTTCCTGCTTGGCCTCGGCATCGGCAAAAATCTTGCCACACTTGGAGCACTTATAGTGTTCCAGGGTGCCGTCTTCCGTACAGGTATGAGCTACAGCTTCCACATGGGTCAGGGTATGGGCGGTGGGAGTGGTGATCTGAGCGATCTCATTCTTGCCGTCCTTATCGGAGAATGTCTTGCCGCAGTATTCGCACAGCCAGTGCTCCACGGTACCGTTCTTGTCGCAACTGGAAGCTACAGCGGCCACGTAGGTCAGTTTGTGAGCGGTGGTATCCAGGGCAAGGACGGTGTCCTTCTGGGCGATTTCCTTCTTTGCGGCAGAATCTGCATAATACTTACCGCAGTCGGTGCAGTACCAATACTCGATGTTGCCCGCCGTGGTGCAAGTGGAAGCAGTGGCCGCCACGTGCTTCAGGGTATGGACGGGAATCTGGAGATAGGAATACAGCACCTGGGAATACTCAGCACGGGTTGCATTGCCCAGGGGGCGGAAGGTTCCGTCAGGGTAACCGTTCACCAGTTTGCTGCCCACGGCCCACTGAACGGCTTCCACAGCATAGCTGGAGATCCGTCCGGCGTCCTTCAGGCTGGAGATGCTGGCCTTGTTGCTCACATCCATGCCAACAAACTTGGCCAAACGGTAGATGATGGCAACCAGCTGCTCCCGGGTGATATTGTCATCGGGGCTGAACCGATTGGAAGAAGTACCACTGACAATGCCATTTTCAGAGGCCCACAGCACAGCATCCACATAATACTCACCATTCTTCAAATCCTTGAAGGGGTTCTTGCCGCTGTTGCTGGGCTTGCCCATGGCGCGCCAGATCATCGCCACGGCCTGGGCACGGGTCACGTTGTAATCCGGGCCAAACTTGGTGGCAGACACACCGGCGATGATGCCGTTCTGGTACAGATAGTTGATGGGTTTCCGGGCCCAATGATTGGAGGGCACATCGGTGAAGGGGAAGTTCTTTTCCGCCTGAACCGAAACGCCGTTGTTTGCCGTCAAAACAGCAGGAGTCTCGCTGCCGGAAGCGGTCTCGGTGTTGGCAGTGCCAACGCCAGAATCGATCTCATCCAAGCCAGCGGCGAAGGAATCTCTCATGGTGAAGTTCACGGTGTCAACCACACCGTCTTCTACCACATAATCCACCTCAACGATACCGTCCAGGTAGTAATCCTTCAGGGTGTTTTCCACGAGGGCCACCATGGTGGTCTCGTCCAGATTCAGAAGGCTCGTGCTGATCTGACCTTCAGAACCGGTCCGGCTATTCAAAAAGCCCATGCCCAGCATGGTCTCAGCCTGGTTGTAAGAGTAGTCACTCTTGCTTTCCACAGCCTCGACCAGCTTTTCATCGACTTCTGATCCGGTGTAGGTTTTGCCCTGCTCCAGCAACTGTGCCTTGACCTGCTCGATCAGGTCGGCGGTGCTGGTAAAGGGCTGGGTGGTGTGTGCGCTATGGTCGTGGGGTTCCACAGCCAGAGCAGACACAGGCAGTGTGCCGCAGATCATAACCACGGCAACAGCGAATGCAATAAAACGTTTGAACTGGTTCATTGCAATTCTTACCTCCTTGTTCGCCATTCATTTATTAATAAAAGTCCCCATCCTTCAGCCGTCTCCGGGGAGCCTTTATCCATAGATTACGCCAGTCACCGGCCGGTGCCGGAGGCTGACCGGGAAATCGAAAAAATCTCCCGAAAAACTGCCATTTTTCGTCAAAAGTGGGGGACTCCTACTTTAGATAATAATGCATTATCATTATAACGGAACATTCGCTTTTTTGCAAGCAACATATTCCATAGGCCTAACAAAATTTCGGCAGAAGGTTTGTACCTTCTGCCGAAATTTAGGTGATTCAACTGCTTTGCCGTCTTATATTTCCATTACCGTGCATAGGGAGCAGGCAGATGCAGACGGTTGGTCTTGAAGTGGTAGAAGGGTCTTTCAGGAATCTGGATGATCTCCACGGGACGCTGGAACTCCTCCAGGGCAGCCTCCACATAGGGACGGATCTCATCGATGGTAAAGCCTTCTTCCAGAACTGCGTACAGGTAGGGCACGAAGAATCCAGCGTGCTCATGGTCGGGACGAGTCACGAAGAAGCAGTCATTCAGGCCGGGAATGTTGGCATCGGACAGCAGGTTCTCCATCTGGATATCCACCAGACGGCCCTGCTTCTCCTTGTCCTCGTTCCAGCGCTTGGCCAAGCCACGACCCAGGGTGTAGAACACACCGTCCTCGGTGACGTAGCCGGTATCGCCGGTGTGGAGCCACAGCTCGCCGTCATCGTGACGAACTAAGGCAACCTTGGTGGCCTCCTCGTTGTCATAGCCCAGCATCACGCCAGGGCCGGTGACACAGATCTCACCCAGCTTGTTGTACTCGCACTCCTTGGTGCCACGGAAAACGCCCATGTTGTTCAACGGCATGGGGATACCCACGTTGCCGTTGCCGAAGGGGACACCGGGAGCGGGGAAGGTGATGTTGGAGCAGGCCTCGCTCTGGCCATAAGAGGTGGAGAACACCACATGGCAGTTGTGCTTCTCCAGGAATGCCTGGGCACGCTTGATCTGGCCGTTGTTGGATGCTTCTGCACCGGCGCCACAGGCCAGCAGGTGGGACATATCGTAGTCCTCAGGGATCCGGTCGGAGTGCATCAGAATCTCCATGAACATGGGGATCAAAGGCCAGGTGTTGGGCTTGTAGCGCATCATCTCCAGGTCGATGTCATACACATCCACAAAGGGATCCAGGATCAGCAGACGATTGGAAGCCATGGGCACCAGCAGCATGGACACCACCACCGCAACCAGAGCGGGGGGCAGGCCGGTAACCAGCCAGGTGGGCCGGAAATCGTCGGAGTTGCCATAGCTGGACATCTGGCAAACCACGCCCAGCATGGTCTTGGCAGAGTGGATCACCTGCTTGGACTTGCCGGTAGAACCGGAGGTATAGCAGCAGTAGACCGGACGATCCAGGTCGATATCAGCCTCCACCTTGCCGTTGAAGATCTTGCCCTTGGCCAGGAAATCATTCCAGGGCTCCAGGATACCGCCAACTGCCTGGTCGGAGGTGTAGCGGGTATTCAGATTCTTGCGAACGTAGTCGGGCATCTTGCCGGCCAGGTTCTGGGGAGAAACGGTGATGATCCGCTCCACACCGGCGGTGGTGTAGGCAGCCACTTCCTCATTGGTGATATAGTCATGGACGATCATGATCTTGGCACCGGCCTTCTCCACAGCCTCAGCATTCTCTTCGATGGTATTATCCCGGCACAGCAGGGCAGCACCAATCTTTTCAGCGGCCAGCAGCACAATGAGGAACTCGGGAACAGCCTGAAGCATCACAGGCAGCTGATCCCCTTCCTTCACACCGGCAGCCCGCAGAGCACGGGCGGTCTCGTCCACCATCTGGAAGAATTCCTTCCAGGTGATCTCCCGGTCGTAGTAGTGGATCACGCTCAGATCCTCACCACGGCAGGTGGCATGGAGGTACTGATTCAGGGTCATCTGGGGCAGCTGGAGCATATTCTCGATGCCAGGGGGATAGAACTTCATCCAGGGACGCTCCTCACTGGCCCGGCCGGTGATGCCGGTCTTACCAGCCAGCTTCTGCTGAGCCCGGAAGTTATTGGCCACACGCTCCTGCTCCAGAGTCTGGATGTAGGTTTTCATGTCAGCCATGGCCCGGACGGCGGCGTTCATCTGATCCTGGATCTTGTCAATGACCTCGGTGGCAGACCGCTTGGCCTGCTCCACCTGGAGGGCGATCTCTGCGCTCTGGTCGGCGGCACGATTGGCCTCGCTGTTGGCAGATGCGTTGTTCAGCATCTCGGCACACTTGGCTTCGGCCTCTTTCACCATCTGGTCGCAGGTTTTCTGGGCATTGGCAATGGCCTCCCGGAGGGATGTCTCATTCTGCCGGTACTGCTCCAGCTTCTCCACCAGAACACGCATCTTGTTCTTCAGCAGAGCGTTCTCCTTGTACAGGGTAATGTAATCTTCGGTAAAGGGCTCCAGGAACTCATCCACGGAAGCCATGTCATAACCACCGAAGAGGGCTTTGGCAAAGGTAACTTCGTCAAGCTGCTGGGGGGTAATCATAAGCACTTCTTTCCTTTCATGTCCACCGCTCCACATTCCGAATTTGGGCGGCCGAATTCTCACTCCGTAAAAAATCAGGATTTTCTTCTCCCTCCGGAGGAAAATCCTGCCATATAAAGCTCCAATAGAATACCACCGCTTTTCTTTTATTTCCAGGGAGATATTATGACAAAAAATGATTCATTTTCGTCATCTTGATTCAACAGGTTTTTCATATTTTTCCGGATATACCCATCTTTTTTCCTGAAAACAAAGGGTTGATTTTTTTTTTTTTTAGAAAACTTATTCATTTTTTCACTTATCTCCCTGGATTCATCCTATCTTGAAAACAATGCAGCACTTTGGCGAAAATGCCAAAGTGCTGCATTGTTCTCTTTTATTGCTGGCTATCGCCCATCTGAACCTGGATCATACACCGAACATAGTGAATCAGATCTGCCATATCATCCCACTGGCGAATGTGGTTATACTGATCCGAAACCCACAGGGTTTCAAAGAACTCCTGCAACATTTCCAGCAGCCGCTGGCGATTCACCACGCTGACGTTGTTTTCCAACCCCGTCCGGGTCAGCCGGAGATAGCACGCGGAGTTGGACAAGAAAATCGTCGGAGCAGGGATATGTCCCGTATCGGACACGGCACCGGAGCGCAGAATCATAAACTGGAGTTTTTGGTTCTGCCGGGGCAACTGGCACATATGTTCCAGGTAACACATACGCTGTTCCGGTGTGAGGACGATTTTGGTATTGAAGAAATCCACTTCGCCACTGACAGCAAAATCCATCAGCGCATCTTCATAGATAAAGCCCCGGAAGGCCATTCCTTCCAAAACGCTCCGGGTCATGGCGTGAATCCTACGAAGTTCCTCCAAACCAATGTCCCGCTGGGCACAGTAGGCTGGAGCCACCTCCTCAAACAGGTCATCCGGCATAAGATGCTCGGTCATATGGCACAACAGCCACCGCTGGTTCCGCCCCAACAAGAATCGAATGTAATCGTTGCCCAGAAGCATATCATCCATGGACACCTTCCGCACCACCATATTTTCCGGGGTACACAAACTCCGAAGGCGGTCGTATATGGCATTGCTGTTGGCCACATCTTCTGTGGCCGTGACGGAAATGCAATGGCTTTCATCGATAATCATACCCGCCACAGAGTAGGCATCCCGAACTGCAAAGGCAATCTTGCCCATGGCCTTTCCCCAACTGTAAAGCTGGAAGTCAATGTCTGAAAGGTTGGTGAGCAAATTCAGCAAAAACACCGTATTGTGGGTATTTTGCTTGGGACGAGCCTCCAAATCAATGAGCATGGAAAACCGGACGTTGGGGTAGTTCTTGGAGACCACGTTACTGCTATCTTCCAGCTCCGCCAAGGCCAGTTGGTACTGACGATCCAGAGAAAGAATGTCGATGGCGGCAATCACATCCAAATCCTTCACCTGCCGCAGGGCAGGATGCCGGGTTTTTTGCAAAAATTGTGCCAGAGTCAACTCCGGGAAATAGGTGATCTTCTGGGCCACCTCCGAACCGGTCTCCTCCTTCAGGCTCACCACATAGTTGTACTCCGCCATCAGGTTGTCGTAAATGGCCAGTTCCAGATCCTTTGTCCGGGTGATCTGATACTCGGACATCATGGTTTTCTTCCCTTCGTCATCCAGGGAAGAAACAATGCACCGGCTGATGGAACGGAGCACCTTTTCGCAGGTTTTCCGAGGGGGCATTAAGGTTCCCGAGATCATCTTGCTGACATAGGACTCATCAAACTGTAGTTCTCGAGCCAGGGTATTGTTTTTTACATCCGCAATGGTCATCAAATGCTTCAGCAAACTGCTAAATCGGTTTTTCTCCTTCATTTTCCGTCCTCCTCCGGGTGAAAAATGTGATTCCAGAAGTTATTATACCGATTCTCCTTCCGATTGTCAATCCGCCAGGAGCCCCAGAAGATTCTCGTCTGTGAAGGCTCGGTGGGAAAAGGCACCGTCCAAAAGGTCGTCCACATTTTGTGCATCGTTTTCGATTTCCTTGGCGTACTGCTGGATCTTCTCCACAGGCTCCCCGGGAAGATGGGCCAACAATATACACCCCGCTACGATGAATTTCATCCGGGCCGCCAAGTCCCCATCCGCCACCGCCTGGTAATAGTAGCGGTAGACTTGATACTGGGCCAAACGGCACAGTTCTTCCTCCCACCGGGGACTTTCCTGGGCGTGTTCCAGTCGATGACTCCACGCCGGGGTAAGAATTTCCAAATTCTGGTAGAATTCCACCAGAATTTCCCGTTTCCCCAATCCACGGCACCGTTCCAGCAGTTGCGCCCCTTGACCCAGATGGAAATCGGTTTGTTCTCCCCCATCGATTTGCGCCTGAACCAAATAGCCATAGCACAGCAGCTCTGCCAGCCGTTCCTGCACCGGAATATCCCGCCGTCCGAGAAGTTCCAACGCCCCGGGTCGGGTTTTCTCCAGCAGGAGCATCCATTCTTTGTCATATTCCGGTGCTTCGCCACCTGGTTTTTCCTCCCAGATCAGATGCCACGGCTCGTCTGAAAGGAGCATCCGGGCCGCCTCGGGACAGCTCATTTCCAACCCCATCTCCACAAACACGCCATAGTCCTGGGTAATTCGAGGGAATTCCTGGCACACCTGGCACAATGCCCCATGGCCCAGCTCCGCCTGAATCCGGCACAGGCCATCTTCCCGCCACATGGGACACCGGTCTGCGTCATTGGCCAGATAGGTCTGACCTTCCTCGTCATACAATCGCTGTCGCAATGCCTGCCCCAATTCCCCCGGCATGGCACGGTAAATCCGAGCCGTTTCTTCGTCCACCTGGACATCCCACTGCTGGCAGCAACTGTCGGGGCAGGCGCCGGCGATGCAACGAAAGTTTGAATAATAAGACGGATAGCACACCTTCATGGTCTTTCCTCCCTGGTTTTTTCTTGTTATATCACATCTCCCCCAAAAAGGCAACGCCCGTTCCCCGGAGGGCGGTATTTACAGAACTCCATTTCCATGGTAAAATAACGCCAAAAAAGGAGGAATCTTGGATTGAATCATCGCAAAATGGAGTCCCAGGTATACCGCCTGGCCAAAACCCTCGCCACGATTCTGGTGGTCATCGGCCACGGAACCATCATGTATACCGCCTCTGGGGCATATCATCCCAAACAAGACTCTGCCCTGTTGGGGGCTGTCGCCCGGCTTGTGTACCAATTCCATATGCCCCTGTTTGTGTTTCTCTCGGGAAGCGTATATGGAATCTGCTTGGAAAAGGGGAAATACCAAAATCCTGTGAAATTCCTGAAGGACAAGGGGAAGCGGTTGTTATTCCCCTATGTGGCCTTCGGTCTGCTTTATGTGGCTCCCTGTATGTGTCTGCTGGGTCTGACCCATGAGGGATATATCAGATATTGCCTTTCCGGGATCCTGCTGTCCCGTAATTCCCGGCATTTATGGTATCTGCTGGCCCTTGCCTGGATTTTCGCTGGTTCCCTGGCCTTCCGTCCCCTGGTTGGAAAGACGGTTTGGGGAAATCTGGCAGCCTTGGCCATAGGCCTAGCCCTCTATCTTTTCCGGGGACGGGTTCCCACGGTATTCCAACTCCGGGCCAGCTGTCAATATCTGGTGTTTTTCCTGGCAGGATGGGTGTTCCACTTCTATTACTCCCGATTTGCCCAACTGGTGGAACGAGCAAAGGGATGGTGTTTTCTCCTTCCCCTGGGGCTTTTGGCCTCTCTCCGGTTCAATCCCACTTGGTGGAGCGATTTGGGCTATCGCTTCCTGGGCATTGCCGCAACCTTGGCCTGTTCCACGGATCTGCTTCGGCGGCCGGAATTGCTGACCCGGAGCTGGTACCATATTCTGGAGGAAAACGCCTTCGGTATCTACCTGTTCCACCCCATGATTCTCTATGGTGTGTTCCATTTCTGGGGGCAATCTGATCTCCCTCCAGTGGTTCTTTGCACCGGCAGTTTGGCGGCAGCCTTCCTTCTGTCCATCGTTGGAACGAAACTCCTTCGCCGGCTCCACCTCCAAGCCCTCCTGGGGGAATGAGGATACGCAAGCGTTTGCATTGGGTCAGATGTGCGTTTTCTCATAACCGAACACCGTACAGAAAAAGTGCCCTGCCAAACGGCAGGGCACTGCTCTTTCCCATGGGTATGGGTGTTGATTTGCTTACTTCAGAGCCTCTTCCACAGCAACAGCCACGGAAACGGTCATACCGACCATGGGGTTGTTGCCTGCGCCCAGGAAGCCCATCATTTCCACGTGGGCAGGGACGGAGGAGGAACCGGCGAACTGAGCGTCGGAGTGCATACGGCCCATGGTAT
>CAZSAZ010000021.1:0-15142 GCA_964604925.1 uncultured Oscillospiraceae bacterium
CGGTATTCGTATGTCCAGATGGTGTCCAGTAAAGCCTCCCGGGAGTAGACCCGGTTGGGGTTGCGCATGAGGAATTCGATGACATCGAATTCCTTGGCAGTGAGATCCACCATCTGTTCCCCACGGTAGGCGTTGCGCCCGTCCAAATCCAGGGTGATGGAACCAACGGTGAGCTGGTTGGATTGGTTCTGGGAGGAGGAAGAAGCGCCGCTGCGCCGGAGAAGGGCGCGGATCCGTGCCTTCAATTCCAGAATATTAAAGGGCTTGGTCAGGTAATCGTCGGCTCCCTGGTCAAAGCCCATGAGTTTGTCCATGTCCTCGGTTTTGGCGGTGAGGAGAATGATGGGAACGTTGGAGAACTCCCGAATTTTGGAGCAGGCGGTGAGTCCGTCCATTTGGGGCATCATCACGTCCAGCACGATGAGATTCACCGTTTCATCCCGGGCCATCTCCACCGCTTCCAATCCGTTGGAACCGGTGACAACTTCGTATCCGTCGTTCTGCAAATTGAAGCGGATTCCTTTGACCAGCAATGCTTCGTCATCCACGACTAGTATTTTCATCCTTCATCCTCCTATGGTAATGTAGGGCAGCAGTTGTTTTAGTTTCGTTTCGCCAATGCCGTTGACCTTGGTTAGCTCCTCCGGGCTGGAGAAAGGGCCGTTGGATTCCCGGTAGGAGACAATTCGCTGCGCCAGGGCCTCTCCGATTCCGGGAAGAAAGGACAGATCCCAGCTGTCGGCGGTGTTGATGTCAATAGGGTAGCGGGGTTCCGGACGGGTTTGACTGTCCGCGGGGAGTGTCAAAAGAGTTTCAGGTGGGGTATTTTGGGTGGTAATCACCGGCAGGCGGCTATTTCGCCCCCAAAAGACGCCCAGACTCAGCGCTGTAAGAGTTAGGGCGATGGTGAGCCAAATGGAAGAATTCTTAATTTTCACCACGGATGCCCCCCTTCATTGACTATGGCTGAGAAAAATGGTATAATTACAACCAATCCTATTATACACAACATTTTCCCGGGGGACAACCCCGGAAGGAGAATATTGGAGACGAATTTATGAAAAAAAAGAAGCTATTCAGTGCCTTGGTGGCCTTGGGCATGATTCTGGGGGGACTGGGTATGCCGGTGTCTGCACAGACCGAGACCACTGCTGCCAGCCAGGAGACCTATTCCTGGGAAACCCTGCCCTGGCAGACATCGACAGAACAGGCCATATCCGGGGATGCCAGCATCAATAACGGCAGCCACTCTATCAATGCCCAGGTCAGTTTAGCCAGTGCGGTGGATTATGTTCCGGATTGCAAGGCGGCACTGCTCTATGAGTTGGACACACAAACCATGCTCTATGGATATCATGTGGATGAAAAACTGTATCCGGCCTCTTTGACCAAGGTGATGACCTGCCTTGTGGCTTTGGAGATGTGCCAGGATTTGGAAGAGCAGATCACCGTGAGCGAGCAGATTGCCGCAAATATCGACCCCAGTGGTTCCGGTATGGATTTGGTGGCGGGGGAAGAACTGCGGATGATCGATTTGCTGTATGGTCTGATGGTGGAATCTGCCAACGACGCAGCGTCGGTCATTGCAGATCATTTGGCAGGGAGTGAGGACGCGTTCGTCCGAAAAATGAACCAGAAGGCTCAGGCCGTCGGGTGCGAGATGACCCATTTTAACAACGTCCATGGTCTCCATGACGAGGATCACTATACCTGCGCCCGGGATCTGGCAAAGATTATGCTTGCGGCTTTGGAAAATGAGACCTTCTGCACCCTGTACGCCACCTCCTCCTACCGGATGGAGGCCACCAATAAGTCCGACGCTCGTCAAATGTACACCACCAACTATCTCATCAGTGAGGCTTTGGTTCAGGCCTGCTATGATACCCGGGTCATTGGCGGCAAAACCGGCTTTACCACCCCCGCTGGGCGGTGCCTGATTACTGTGTCCGAGGATAACGGGATGCGGCTGCTGTGCGTGGTGTTGGGAGCGGAAATGGAGTATGCCGAGGATGGATGGACGGTTCTGAACTATGGCAGCTTTGAGCAGACTCAGGCGTTGCTGGACTTTGGCTTTGAGGGCTATATGCCCACTCAGGTGCTATCTCCCAACCAGAGTGTGGGTCAGTTTGTCGTGGAAGGGGGATCCTCTGCCACCCAGGGTGTGGTGAAATCCACCTCTGATACCCTGGTGCCGGTGGGAAGCGAACTGAGCGCTGTGCGCTATGAATACGATTTGGATCAGGAGACCCTCCAGGCCCCCATCTCCGCTGGGGATGCCATTGGTGTGGTGCGGGTTTGGTATCAGACCAAGTGCCTGGCTCAGCAGGAGTTGTATTCCGCTGCGTCGGTGGACAAGGTGATCCCCACGGTTTCCTCCGGAACGGATGTTACCCCTGCCCGACCGGTGGCGAAGGGGAGTATGGTGTGGCAGATTGTGCTGGTGGTGATTCTGGTGCTACTGGGACTGATTTTGCTGATGATTCTGGCGAGCTATCTTCGAGCCAGTTATCTCCGGGCCAAACGGAAAAAACGGAGACAAAATCGGAGAAAAGCCCAGACAAAGAGAAACCAGGCAACGAGAAGCAGAAGGAGTCGATGACCATGCTGGATTGGCAGGAGTTGGAGCAAGAGGCTCTAAACTGTACGCGGTGCGGGCTGTGTGAGACCCGAAATCGAGTGGTGTTTGGGGTGGGCCCCCGGAATTCCCCTGTGATGTTCATCGGTGAAGGCCCAGGAGAGCAGGAAGATCATCAGGGGGAACCCTTTGTGGGGCCGGCCGGGAAATTGCTGGATGACATGATGTCCATCATCGATTTAAGCCGGGAGAATTGCTACATTGCCAATATCGTCAAGTGCCGTCCTCCCAGAAATCGGGATCCGCTGGAAATCGAGCAGGAGGCTTGCATTGGATTTCTGCGCAATCAGGTTGCCCTGATCCAACCGAAGATCATTGTCTGTTTGGGGCGGGTGGCGGCCCAGAAAATCATTGCCCCGGATTACCGCATCACCAAGCAGCATGGCTTCTGGGAGCAGCGAGGCAACACCTGGCTCACGGCGACCTACCATCCGTCGGCATTGCTGCGGGACGGAAGCAAACGGCCGGAGGCCTTTGGGGATTTGATGTCCCTCCGGGCCAAAATCCAGGAACTGAATCTAACCTTTTGAAGGATTCCCCCACGGCTGGATATGCCGTGGGGGAATTTTTGTCAGGGATGGCTTTGGGAATGTAAAGAAATTGTAAACAAAGGAGGGGTGAACTTGACCGGTAGCGACTACCGGATGATAAAGTAAGTCTAAATAAGATTAACCAGGGAGGATTCTGTGGCGGCTGTGTTGGAGTTGCTGAAACGGGAATGGGTCTATCTGGCCTATTATACAGAGATTCAATTTCGCCCAATTGCGCCTTATTGGGTGATGGGTATGGTGATTGGAAGTTTGGTATCTGTCTTTGCCAAAGATGCCATCCATCGGATTTTTTCTTCCGTGGGGGAAAAGAAATGGGGCCTTTGGGGGGTGATTCCTGCCAGTATGCTGGGGATTGCGTCACCGTTGTGTATGTACGGAACCATCCCCATTGCGGCATCCTTCTCCCGTCAGGGGATGCGCCATGATTATCTGGCGGCCTTTATGATGAGCAGTATTTTGCTTAACCCCCAACTGTTGATGTATAGCACCGCCCTGGGAACCACTGCGGTGGTGGTACGGTTGGTATCGTGTACCATTTGCGGCATTGTGGCGGGATTGGCAGTTTATGGGTATACGGGAACGGAACCATTTTTTGATTTTTCGGCCTTTGAACCCAGGCAATCCCGGGATACGGATGCTAATTTGCTTGTTCGGTTTGGGAAGAACCTGGGACGGAATTTCCGAGCTACGGGAGGGTATTTTTTTCTGGGAGTGCTCCTTTCCACTGCCTTCCAGCGATATGTACCCCAGGAGGCCTCTGCAAACCTTTTTGGCCGTGAGGACGGCTTTGGGGTATTGATGGCGGCCACGGTGGGCGTTCCACTATACGCCTGCGGAGGTGGAACCATCCCACTGTTGCGCCAATGGCTGGCTGTGGGAATGTCCATGGGAAGCGCGGCAGCCTTTATGATTACCGGTCCGGCTACAAAAATCACCAATTTGGGAGCGATGAAGATTGTGCTGGGGTTGAAACGGTTCGTGCTTTACCTGGGATTTGTGATGGCCTTTTCCTTTGGAACAGGCTGTCTGGTCAATTGGATGTTGAATTTCTAAGGAAAAGGAGTATGAAAATGAGCAAAAGAATGATGATGGCATTGATTTGCGTTGCAGGCCTGATCTTGGGTGGATGCGGCAGGAATCAAGGGGTATCCAATCCAACCCAACGGGTTCCGGTGGAGGTGGGGGAGGGCCAAATCGCCACATTCGGTGGGGCGGCGTTGAATATATCTGACTTGGAACATCAGCAGGAGGATGCCCAGTCGGTGGTGTACTATACTCCCAATATTTCTGCCGATGCCATGACGGAATTGTATCAGGCTTTGGGCATAGAATTGACAGGTGAGCATCTGGCAGTGAAGCTCCATACGGGAGAATCTGACCGTTCCAATTATCTCCGAGGGGAGTTGATTGCCCCATTGATTCAGTCCCTGAACGGAACCATCGTGGAGTGCAACACCGCCTATGGCGGTTCCCGGGCTGAGACAGCCATGCACTACCAGGTGGCAAAGGATCACGGGTTTACAGATATTGCCGAAGTGGTGATTCTGGATGAGAACGGATCAATTCGCCTGCCGGTGGAGGGAGGTAGCGTCCTGAGTGAGAATTTGGTGGGGGCCAGATTCCAGGAATTTGACGGAATGTTGGTGCTCAGCCACTTCAAGGGCCATGCTCTGGGTGGATTTGGTGGTGCCATCAAAAACATCTCCATTGGACTGGCCTCTGCGGAGGGAAAATGTTTGATCCACACCGGCGGCCGAAGCTCCACCAGTCCTTGGGGCGGTTCTTCTCCGGTGTTTATGGCGTCCATGGCGGATGCGGCAAAGTCGGTGGTGGATGCCCTGGATGGGAATATCCTCTACCTTAATGTGATGAACAATTTGTCCATTGACTGCGACTGCGATGGAAATCCCAGCGCGCCGGATATCCACGACATTGGAATTCTGGCTTCCGCTGATCCTGTGGCATTGGATCAAGCCTGCGTGGATTTGATCTACATTTCCCAAGGTGGGGAGTCCATGATCCGGCGAATTGAAAGAGTGGGAGGAAGCGATACCCTGGCCCACGGAGAGGAAATTGGACTGGGAAGCAGAAACTACCGCCTTCAGGTGATGGACGAGGAATAACAGCGGAATTTCCTTAATAGATCAAGAAAACGCCTGCTGTCCGGAACAGGTGATTCCCTCCCGTTTTTTGGGGGTGTCACCAAAGCCCGGCAACAGGCGTTTTGTCATATTTCATAGAATTCCCCGGAATACCAACACCAGCAGGATGCAGCTGACGAGCAACAACCCCGATAGCAGAGCCACACCGGGCCTCTTTGCTCCGGAAGGGGAATCTTGGGTGGGAACCAGTCCGGCGCGGCGCAAACCGGTTACCAAGGGCTTGTACAGGAGTAAGGTCAGGGAGCTGTTTAGTCCGGCCTTCAGCAGATTGAAGGGAAGAAAAGCCGGTAACAGCAGCGCAGCTACATCCTGCCTGTTGACGCCCATGTACAGGGGCGTGACCAAATAATTCCACAGGAGCATCACCAGGGTCATAAATCCAGAGCCCAGAGCCAGACCGGTGACAGCGCCGGAGATGGTGTGGCGTTTTTGGTAGACCGAGGCGGCCAGAAAACAGAAGGAGCAGGTGGACAAGAAGTTCATGATGCAGCCGATGATCCCAGTGTCGCTGATGGTGACCATTTCCAAAAGGGCAACCAAACCGGCGGAGATCACCACGGCCTTGGGGCCCAGCAGGAAACCTCCCATGGCAATGATTACATCCTTGGGTTCGTACTTGAGAAACAGCACCACAGGAATCCGGACGGTGCAGACCAGCACATAGGCCATGGCAGTAATCATGGCAAGGGTGGTTAGTTCTTTGGTGGAAAAACGACGATTCATATCCAACACCTCGTTGAAAGAAAAAATGCGCACCAAGCCGAAACTCAGGGCGCAAGAGCTGGAAAACCGGTTCTTCTTTCATCCAGACTATACTGTCGGTTCCGGAATTTCACCGGATCAACGCCGAAACGCTCGCGGACTATTCACCGCCGGTCGGGAATCACACCCTGCCCTGAAGAAGCTCTGTTCACTTGCCATGACAATAGCACAGCTGTCCCGGCTTGTCAAGTGTTTTTCTTTGTGGTATGATAGGCCCAAAGATGGGAAAGGGGGCACAGAAATGGTGGTGGCTTTTTCGGGGCATCGACCGGAAAAACTCCCCTGGGGCAACCGGGAGGAGGATCCCCGATGCCTGGCGTTGAAGGCAAAACTGGCCCAGGCGGTGGAACAGGCGACCCGGGACGGGGCGGACACCTTCCTGTGCGGTATGGCCCGAGGATGCGATTTCTACTTTGGGGAGGCGGTTTTGTCTCTGAAGAACCGGGGATTTCCCCTTCGTCTGGAGGCCTATCTTCCCTGTCCCAGTCAGGCATCCCGGTGGCCAAGGGAAGATCAAAACCGGTACCAGGGGTTACTTTCTCAATGCGATGGGGTTATTCTGGTGGAGCATCGCTACTCAGATGGATGTATGCTCCGGCGTAATCGAAAAATGGTGGAGCAGTGTGACCTGCTTTTGACCGTTTGGGACGGCACCGGCGGTGGAACCGCTGGAACCGTTGCCTACGCCAAAAACCTGGGAAAGCCGGTGTGGGGGTTATGGCTCTGACACCGTCCGGGGAACCAGCCCCAGGATTTGTCCCCCCGGGGTGGTGTCGGTGATATCACCGCCTACCAGTCGGTTTTGGTACACCAACAGGGAAGCGTACACGGGCTCGGTGGCACCAGGATAGTTGGTAATGGTATACAGGTACCGGGTGACGGTTTTTCCTGCCAGTTTGCTCAGGTCATATCCCTGGCTTTTTTGCAGATCGTTGTACCGATCAAAGACCTGGCTGGACTCCTGGGGGATGCGAACCTCCATGGATTGGGCGGGGGAGAGGGTTACGTCCCAACCCAGATCGGTCAGAATCTTCACCCGGGCATCGTTGGTGTCTGCCAGGATGGCATCGGAGCCGCTGCCCCCTAACAGGGCAAAAAGCAGCCCGATGGTTACGGCAATGGCTCCCAGAGCCAAGGCAAATTTGGTTTTATCTATTTTCGCAGTCATAATCAGCATATCAATCCCTCCTGAAAACGGATTTGGCTCTATAGCCTATGGCCAGGGGAGGGACAATAGAACAGGAGGAAACATGGAACGATTGGACAAATTTCTCACCCAGGCTGGGGCCGGAACCCGAAGCCAGGTGAAGCAAATCCTCAAATCCGGACGGGTGGAGGTCGATGGAAAGAAGGTCAAGGATGGCAGCGAAAAAATCGACCCGGAAACCCAAACGATTACCTTGGATGGGGAGGTGCTGGGGGGAAAGCGGCGGATGGTGGTCATGCTCAACAAGCCCCAGGGTTATGTCACCGCAACGGTGGATCCCAAGGAGCAGACGGTGATGGAACTGCTGCCTGAGGCGTGGCGGCACCAGGATCTGAAGCCGGTGGGACGACTGGATAAAGCCACCGAGGGGCTGTTACTGTTTACCAATGATGGAGACTTGCTTCATCGGCTGATTTCTCCGAAGCACCAGGTTCCCAAGGTGTACTACGCCCGGCATGAGGGGCAGGCCACACAAGAAGATGTGGAAGCCTTTGCCCAGGGACTGGTTCTTCGGGACGAGACGGTGTGCCTTCCGGCGAAGCTGGAGCCTTTGGCCCCGGGACAAAGCCGAATCACCGTCTGCGAAGGAAAATACCACCAGGTGCGCCGGATGATGGCATCCCGGGGGATGACGGTGGATTATCTGGAACGACAGCGTGAGGCCGGTCTGGAGCTTGGGGAGCTGCCCCGGGGAATGTGCCGGGAGTTGACGCAGGTGGAAGTGGCCGAGCTGGAAAAACAGGCAGATTGACGAAAGATTTGGAAGAAAGTGGAATACAAATGTACGCGAAAAGCGGACGCTCTCGGAATATTTCATAAAAAAGACCATCTTTTTTGCAATAAAATGTCAAAAGGTACTTGCAAAATGTGCAAAAGAACTGTATAATAGCTTATGAAATTTGTGAAATGCGTGCTTATGCACTTTTCTTGAGGAGGAGCCAATTATGTCCAATGGTGTGTTTCAGAATGTCATCTCTCAGCTGAAGGACGCAACGGATCGTGTTCTGGGTGTCATTGATGCAGAAGGTTGCGTGGTGGCCTGTACCGATGTGGGGCTGTTGGGTGAGCGGTGGTCCGATGCCGCGCTGAAGGTTGGTACCGGGTATGACAGTATGTCTACCTACGGTCAGAAAACCTTTAAGACCATGATGAGCAGCACCAATTTTTTTGAGTACGCCGTTTTCTGCGCCGGCGAGGACGAGTTGGCTCGGGGAATGTGCCAGGCAGCTTATGTGGCACTGAACGACGCAAAGAACTACTATGAGGACAAGCACGATCGGGGCACCTTCGTCAAGAATATTATCATGGACAATATCCTGCCTGGTGACATTTACATCCGAGCCAAGGAACTCCATTTCTCCACCGATACCCCCAGAGCGGTGTTCCTGGTGCGCCAGGTGGGTCATGGAGATGTGGCCACAGTGGACGTGCTGGGAGGAATGTTCCCGGACAGACTCCAGGATTTCGTCCTGAGCATCAATGAAACGGACATTGCTGTGGTCAAGCAGATCAACCCCTCCACCACCCAGGAAGAGCTGGAACGCATGGCCCAGGGAATGGAAGATACGCTGAAAAACGAGTTGTTTATCAAGACGGTGATCGGCATTGGCACCGTGTCTGAGCATTTGCGGAATTTGGCAGACTCCTACAAAGAGGCACAGACTGCCATCGACGTGGGCAAGGTCTTTGACACGGAAAAGAGCATCATTAACTACGAGAACCTGGGCATTTGCCGACTGATTTACCAGTTGCCCACCACCCTTTGCGAGATCTTCCTGTCGGAAGTGTTTAAGAAGAACTCCATCGATTCGTTGGATCAGGAGACGCTGTTCACCATCAATAAGTTCTTTGAAAACAATCTGAATGTTTCCGAAACCTCCCGGAAGCTGTTTGTCCACCGGAACACCCTGGTTTACCGGTTGGAGAAGATCAAGAAGCTCACCGGATTGGATTTGCGGGAGTTTGACCATGCCATCATTTTCAAGGTGGCCTTGATGGTGCGCAAATACCTGTCCAGCCGGGAAAATCGGCAGTAAGAACATAAGAAAATCGGGACACCGGCGGGTGTCCCGATTTTGTGTCTTTCCATCAACCAACGGGGGTTTTCCAACTTTCTGCACAACCTGGGCAGAATATCATAGGCTGGGTGACGGGATCATATGCATCTCCCCGGGTGCGAGGAATGTTACGGGAATCAAGGGAGGCATCACGCTCTTCATTCCACTCAAAGTGGAGAAGCGACTTGTTGTTTTCCAGTTCAAAGGGCGTATCCCAATGGTAGATGTAGTAATCCGGAGCGTTCTCAAAAAGCCCCACAGCTTGATCGCTCTCCGGAAATTCTATGCGTAGAATCCATTGCTCCACGGGAGGGCCATCATATTGAAAATACAACCTTTCCACCTCGATGCCACTCTCATAAAACGGAAGGGCACCTTCCGGAGGGCCTTTTCCATCCAGAAAATGGCAGGTGCAAACATAGGTATGATCCCTCAACACTGGATACCAGTCATCCGTACCTGCGGGTGCGATGGAAAAATTACAAAATATGAAAAACATAGTGGGCGGATACCAAAAGAAGGAATAATTGTATCCATCGGGAATGGTAACAGCTATGGCAGGATCTGTCGTTTCGGGAGCCACTTCGGTGGGTGGAGGAATGTTGGAGGTTGTTTGGGGGATGGCTTCCGTTGTCACGGGGATGGCAGCGGTTGTTTCGGGGGCGGTTTCCTTTGTCTCAGGAATCGTTGTGGATGGGGTAGTTCCTTGGAGTGTGGTGCCACAACCGGACAGCATCAGAAAAACAAGGGCCATGGCAACAGCAGATCTTAGGTTTTTCATGCCTTTGTACCTCCTTGATGATATGGTGGAATGAAAGCATCTAATATAAAATAGCGTTCTTTTTTCGGTTGATATAGTCTGGACCACATTTTGTGCATGATCCCGATGAATTATATGTGTGTGCCTGGTATGCTACTCCGGAACAGATAGAACAGATTCCCTTATGTTGTGATGTGCTATAATATGTTCAGGAGGATATGCTATGAGAAGCTGATATGCTATATCCACATTGGGAGCAACTCCGAATATGTTGAGCAGAATTGTAGTTTGTCCAATTGGACAAAGTGTGAAATTCTGTAATATAAGCTCCGCATGCACAAGATTTTTTGTGTTGAGAGGTCGAGTAAGAGATGTTACTATACGAATGATTGTGCTTCATAATGTAATCAATGCTGTAAAAAGTGCCGCCAGAGCTGAAGTCGTCATTTGGCACGTAAGAAATAGAAATTACATTATTGCCGCCCCAATTGGCGTGATATACATATATTCCCCCGGTGTCAGAACCGATGAGAATCATGCTGTGTTTGTGATCGTTTACATTGGCACGAATCAAAGAACCAGGGCCATAGGCTTTGATTTGTTCCGCAGTTAGTGTGGAGTTAAAGTAGTACGTATCAACATTGTTGTAAGCTCCATATAGGTATTTAATGATTCCCGTTGCGAAACCTTGACACTGAGTCCCCACTGAGCTATTGTCTGAATCAGAATACGTACTATCAACAGGGTAGGCTGAAGAAGGAATGCTTTTTCCGTTGATGGTAGTTGTGTAAGATGCAGGGGAGACGGTCTTAGCACTGTAAACCAGCAGAGACCAGTCTGGGTCATCAAGTGCAGTCAATTCTCCCGTTGCATTATTATAAAAATAATAGTCTCCAGGCCATTCCAGTCCATCTTCATATTCCAAGGAGGTATGCACCGTCCCGTCATTTGAAGTGGGTAATTCGGTTCCGATTACCACGCCGTATTCGGTGGGGATGTAGTATTTGACTTCAATCTCACCATCATATGAAACCGTAAGAGAATTAGAGACGGTATCATAGCGGTAAAGAATGTGCTCACCAATGAAATATATGTCATCATCAACGGCGTTGATACATTCGACGGCACGGTCTGATTCTAACAGGTCACAGACTTCTTCTACAGATAATTCATACGAAGAGGTGGATAGCATTGTAACTGCTTTGGTTCCTTTCAACTCGCTTGCATGGACTGTGCCGGACAAAAAACAGAGAATGAGACACAGTACAGAAAACAGAAAAGACAATCAGATGCTTTTTATGTTTCATATAGCATTTCCTTTCATGTGTTGGGTGTATCATGCATGATAAAAACATAACCCATTGGAACCACCTCCACATCTGCTAGTATGATTATTTTGACACAAATCGTGAAAAATGTCAATGGAAATAACTGGAAATGGAACCTGGCAAAGAAGGGAAGATCCAGTTGGGTCTGTGGTTGCTTTTTCCCAAAAGATGGGGTATAATAAAAGAAAAACATGGGAGGCTCATCGTCATGCCAAAGACCGCACAGGACATTATGACACTCATTCAGGAGCAGGGAATTCAGATGGTGGATTTCAAAATGGTGGATATCCACGGCGCATATCGCCATGTGACCATCCCCGCCAGCCACTTTAACGAGGATACTATGAAAAACGGTATCGGATTTGACGCATCCAACTATGGCTATGCGGTGGTGGAAAAAAGTGATATGGTATTTATCCCCGATCTGGATACGGCAATGGTGGATCCCTTCTGCGCCATTCCCACCTTGTCCATGACGGGCAACGCCATGATCATTGACCATCCGGACAACCGCCCCCTGGCCCAGTATCCCCGGAATATTGTTCGGGCTGCGGAGGCGTACCTCCGGGAAACCGGCATTGCCGATACCATGTTGATTTTGCCGGAATTTGAATTCTATCTGTTTGACAATGCTTCCTGGCAAGTGTCTGCCAACGCCATCAGTGCCTGGGTGGATGCTGACCAGGCCCACTGGAACAGCGATGTCCAGGGTCAGGGCAACGTGGTGCCCAAGCAGAAGAATTATCACATTGCCAAGCCCTTTGACCCCACCTATGAATGTCGCAGTGAGATGGTTCTGCGGATGGAGGAGGCTGGAATCCCGGTGAAATACCACCATCCCGAGGTGGGGGCTGCCGGCCAGTTTGAGATCGAGCCACAGTTGGGCGTTATGAGCCAGATGGCAGACAACTCCATGATGATCAAATATATCATTCGGAATGTGGCCCAGAAATACGGCCTGACGGCCACGTTCATGCCCAAGCCTGTGTATGGGGAAGCCGGTTCTGGTATGCACGTTCATATGCTCCTGCTAAAGGATGGACAGCCAGTATTCTCCGATGATGAGGGTTATTCTCATTTGAGCAAAACAGCCCATTATTTCATGGGCGGACTGTTGAAGCATATTGCATCTCTGTGCGCCATCACCAATCCCAGCACCAACTCTTTTAAGCGTTTGGTGCCCGGATTCGAGGCTCCTGTCACGGTGGGCTATGCCACCTCCAACCGGAGTGCGGTTATTCGAATTCCTGCTTATGCCAAGTCTCCCAATCTGCGGCGATTTGAGCTTCGGAATCCCGATGCCACCTGCAACCCCTACTTCTGCTACGCTGCCATTTTGATGGCCGGTATCGACGGTGTGAAAAATCAGATCGATCCCCACGAAATGGGTTGGGGCCCCTATGATATGAATCTGTTCCACCTCAGCGACGAGGAGAAGGCGAAGCTCCAGGGGCTGCCCACCTCTTTGGATGCGGCACTGGATGCCCTGGAACAGGATCACGACTACCTCACCGCCGGTGGTGTGTTCCCCCAGGAGCTGCTGACCAACTTTATCGCCACCAAGCGTGGAGAGTGTGCCCGGATGGCGGCGATTCCCCATCCTGCGGAATTTGACCTCTACTATAATATGTAACAAAATCCGATGCGCCCGATGGAATTGCTCCAACGGGCGCATTTCCGTGCATGACTGGGAAGAAAGGCTGCCCCTTATGGGACGGCCAAGAAAGATGCGAAATTCTGGGTTCGGCCACCCGGGGCGAAGGCCTTTGATGGGGCTTAGAGCTTGTTTTTCCGGGCGTAAATCTTGGCCAGGCCGCCCTCACTGGTTTCCCGGAAGCGGTGGTTCAGATTGACGCCGGTTTCGTGCATGGCCCGGCACACCATGTCATAGCTGATGTTCCGGGAACCGGTGAGAAAATAGCTCATGTTGCAGGCGTTCATTGCCCGGTTGGCTGCGACGGCATTTCGCTCGATGCAGGGAATCTGCACCAAACCGCAGATGGGGTCACAGGTCAATCCCAAGTGATGCTCCATGGCACATTCGGCGGCATATTCCACCTGATCCAGGTTCTGACCGTACAGCTCTGCCAGAGCGGCAGCGGCCATAGAGCAGGCGGTGCCGATTTCTGCTTGACACCCACATTCGGCTCCGGAGATGGAGGCGTTGCGTTTGGTCAGGGAGCCAATGATTCCGGCGGCAGCCAGACCGCGGCAGATTTCTTCGTCGGTGAAATTTCGAGTGACCTGGGCGTATTTCAGTACCGCAGGCAATACGCCGCAGGCTCCACAGGTGGGAGCAGTGACGATCCGGCCGTTGTCGGCATTTTGCTCTGCCACGGCATAGGCAAAAGCGGAGATCATCTGGAATTCCTTCAGGGCAGGGATGGACTCTTTGGGTACGGATTCGTACAGGTACTTTGCCTTCCGCTGGACATTCAATCCCCCAGGGAGAACGCCGGTGGCGGCAAGTCCTTCGTCAATGGCGGCCTTCATTACCAACCAAACCTCCATCAGGAAGTCCCAAATTTCCTCCCCTTCGTTCAGTTCTACATAATCCGACAGCTTGTCAATATATCGCCAATGGCAAAAATCGGAGATTTCCGCAAAGGAATTCTCAGGATAGACTTCCGGGGAGTCCAGATGGCTTTGACCAGGAACCCGGATGTCACCACCGCCAATGGATTCCACCCGCATGGAGTCGATTTCCAAATCCCCCGCAAAGGCAGAGAAATCCATGGTGTTGGGGTGCATTCCAGGCCATTCCTTCTTGGAAAAGACCACCTTTGTCCGTTGGGGGCCAAGGGTGTGGAGCAGAACCCGGTCAGTTCCGTGGCCCACGCCGGTTTTGCTCAGGGAACCGTAAAGAATGACGCGAAAATGGTCTGCCTGGGGATGATTGGCGAGGAAAAGTTCAGCCGCCCGTTCCGGACCCATGGTATGGGAAGAGGACGGGCCAATGCCAATTTTGTAGATATCTCGGATGGATTTCATGGGTATACCCCCGTTGCATTTGTTTTCCCTATCATATCAAATTTTCTGGGGAATAGCAACTATCCTGTTGGAAATAAATCCTGGAAGAGAAGGGAAAAACCGTTTCATCCCCTTGACAGATATGATATAATGTAGGATGAAAAAATCGTCTAATTCCTGAAAGAGAGGATTCTATATTATGGCAAAAGAAAAGAAGGTCGAACAGATCACAGACATGGAAGTGGACTTTGCCCAGTGGTTCACCGATGTGTGTAAGAAGGCACAGCTCATCGATTACTCCTCGGTGAAGGGTGTGTTTGTCTACCGTCCCTATGGCTATGCTATTTGGGAGAACATTCAGCACATCCTGGATCGGGAGTTCAAAAAGCAGGGTGTGGAAAACGTGTATATGCCTATGCTGATTCCGGAGAGCCTGCTGCAAAAGGAGAAGGATCATGTGGAGGGCTTTGCCCCTGAGTGCGCTTGGGTTACCATGGGTGGCAACGACAAGCTGGAGGAGCGGTATGCCATCCGGCCCACCTCTGAGACGTTGTTTTGCGAGCATTTTGCCAATGTGCTTCAGTCTCACCGGGATCTGCCCATGAAGTATAACCAGTGGTGCAGCGTTCTGCGTTGGGAAAAAACCAGCCGTCCGTTCCTGCGTCATCGGGAATTCCTGTGGCAGGAGGGTCACACCATCCATGCCACTG
>CAZSAZ010000022.1:0-7366 GCA_964604925.1 uncultured Oscillospiraceae bacterium
GGCCCGGAAGGGGAGGACTTCATTCGAACCTTTGGAGAGAAATACCATGTGGATTTGAAGGGAGTCAACCGGGCTTTGCTGCGTCGGGCCGGGGTGGAGCAGATTGAGGTCAGTACCCAATGCACGGCCTGCCAGCCGGAGCGCTTCTGGTCTCATCGGGTCACCCGGGGGGATCGGGGGAGCCTGGCGGCTATCATCCGTTGTGAAGGAGGAAATCAGCCATGAGAACCATTGCTTTGGCCCTGGTGTTGGCTTTGACGTTGGGATTGGTGGGCTGTGACAGTGAGCAGGCCTACGTTCCTACAGGAAATGGCCTGGCCGATGCCGCCGGAACGGGAATTCAGGAGCCGGTTCAGGTGGAAAAGCCTTCCCAGGAAGAGCGTGTTTTTACCCTGGCCTACTATCCGGAGGAGGGATTTAATCCCTACCTGTGTACCAACCTTAACAACCGGATGCTTTTTTCCCTGATTTACCAGGGGCTATTCAGCGTAGATCGGGATAACAACGCCGTTCCCATTTTGTGTAAAACCATGACCGTCTCCTCGGATCTGAAGGATTACACCATTTATTTGGAATCAGCCACCTTCTCCGATGGCAGTTATCTCAGGGCAGAGGATGTCATTGCCAGCCTGGAATATGCCCGGGACAGCGATTTGTACGAAGGCCGGTTTGACAAGATTCGTTCCTTCTATGCGGTGGGGGAAAATGCCATTCGCATTGAAGCTTCGGTGTCATATGAAAATCTCCCGTTGTTGTTGGATATACCCATTGTGAAGGCGAGCCAGTTGGAAGAAACCATGCCCGTTGGGACGGGGCCTTATGCGCTGGTGCAAACCGGTTCCGGCTTGACCCTCCAACGCAGAAGCATTTGGTGGTGCTCAGCCCAGGTTCCCCTCACGGTGCAGACGATTCCGTTGTATACGGCAGAAAGTTCTGCTGGAATTCGGGACGAATTTGAGTTTTCCAATCTGGGACTGTCCATTGCGGATCCGGGAGCGGCAAGCTATGCGGAATACCGGTGCGACTATGAACTTTGGGAAATCGATACCGGGCTGATGGTCTATCTGGGTTGCAATATGGAAAGCGATGTGTTTTCCAATGATAAGATCCGGTCGGCTTTGACCTATGCCATTAATCGGACGGAGATTTTGCAGGATTGTTACAACGGCTTCGGTGCCACTTCTACCCTGGCGGTAAGTCCCAATACCCCCTTCTATGACAAAGGCCTGGGGACCCAGGGATCTTATGACCCCGACCGGTTTCGTCAGGCAGTGAAGGAAGAGGGAATGTTGGGGGCAGAAGTGGTGCTTTTGGTCAACAAATCTGACTCGGTTCGCCTCCAGGCTGCCCGGCGCATTGCCACCATGCTGGAAGATGCGGGGCTTGTGGTGACGGTGGAGGACTGGTCTATGTCCTACTACAAGAATAAGCTCACCACCGACGAGTGGGACATCTACCTGGGGCAGACCAAGCTCTCCTCTACCATGGATTTGAGCCAGTTCTTTGCGCCGTATGGAGCCTTGAGCTATGGAGACATGGACGATGCGGCCTGCTATTCCATGGCTTTGGAAGCCTTGGAAAATAGTGGCAACTTCTATAACCTGAATCAGCTCATCCTCTCTGACGGACAGTTGGTGCCGATTTTGTTCCGCACTTACGCCATTTACGCCAAGCGGGGATTGGTGGACAATCTGGATCCATCCCGGGATAACGTCTTTTTCTATTCTCTGGGAAAGACGCTGTCTGATGTGACCACCATTGACTATGGGGACGAGTAACTTAGCCCAATGATAGAAAAACTGCTCCGGATGGAAAAAGACCATCCGGAGCAGTTCCTTTTAAGCATAAAAGTGCAGGCCGATTGTTGAGGGGTCAATCGGCCTGCCGGAAAGAGGGGGGTATTCCATGAAAATGGTGGGATCGGAGAATTCACACGGGACAGGCATGAAAAGGATATCCCACCTGGAACACTGATTATAGTATAGCAAGTGTTCACAAAAAAAGCAAGTAGCAAAAGCATCAAATTATGATCTTTTTTTGAAGGTCGCAATGGACGAAATATGTATAAGCTGTACAAAAAAGAAAAAACGGAAAAGTAGAAAATCGGAACCAATTAAGACTTGCAAATGGAATCGGGGTGTGTTAAAATAGGTAGCGAACTACATAAATTGATTTGGAGGTGATGAAAACGCAGAAGCACATGGGTCATTATTTCAAGGTAGTGGATATCCGCATAGAACACCATATGAATCTCCGGCTCCAGGCGCTGGAGCTGACTGCTGCACAGGGGCATATCATCGGCTTTCTTGCCCACAGCAAGACGGTGCCCTGCGCCCGGGATGTGGAACGATTTTTCGGACTGAGCCATCCCACGGTGTCGGGTTTGCTCAACCGAATGGAAGCCAAGGGATTTGTGGAGATTTGTCCGGATCCCCAGGATCGGCGGGTCAAGCGGATTGTGCTGCTGGACAAGGGGCTGGCTTGTTCCCGGCAGATTGAACATTGCATTGAAGAAAATGAGCAGATGATGACCCGGGGATTTACCCCGGAGGAAATCGAGCAATTTCGGAGGATGCTCCAGCGGGTTATTGCGAATATGCGCGTTACCGCGGATTCATCCCCCGCAAATCGGGAGGAGTAAACCTATGATCAAACGACTTGCCCGGTGTATCCGGGAATACAAGTGGGCGGCCATTTTGACCCCGCTGTGCATGGTGGGCGAAGTGGCGATGGAAGTCATGATCCCCCTGGTCATGGCGGATCTGTATGACTACGGCATCGTCATGCAGGATATGAGTGTGGTGGGTGCCAAGTCCCTGCAATTGGTGCTTTTGGCCATCTGTTCCCTTCTTTTTGGTGTGGCTTCTGCCAATTTCGGCGCGAAGGCATCCACCGGTTTTGCCAAAAACCTGCGCCACGATATGTACTATCGGGTTCAGGATTTCAGCTTCCGCAACATTGACAAATTCTCCACGGCATCCATTGTCACCCGGTTGACTTCCGATGTGGCAACGCTGCAAAACACCTTCCAGATGATTCTGCGGATGGCCATTCGGGCCCCCATGATGATGGTTTTGGCGATTTTGTCCGCCCTGAACATCAGCGTCCGGCTGAGCTTGGTGTTCTGTGTGGCGATGCCTATTTTGATCTTTGCCCTGGCCTGCCTGGTGCCCAGAGTGCGTAAGATCTTTGATCGGGTCTTTAAGACCTATGACCGGCTGAACAACGTGGTTCAGGAGAATGTCCACGGTGTCCGGGTGGTGAAGAGCTTCGTCCGGGAGGACAAGGAAGTGGAGAAGTTCACCTCTATCTCCGGCTCCATCTACAAGGATTTCTGCAAGGCAGAAAAGATTCTAGCTCTGAACAACCCCATTATGCAGATGTGTGTCTATGGCTGTATGATCGCCATTTCCTGGATGGGTGCCCAGATGGTTGTGGCCTCCGGCAATAATCCGACCCTGGGTCTGACCACCGGTCAGCTCAGCTCCATGTTCACCTACACCACCCAGATTCTCAGCTCCTTGATGATGTTCTCCATGGTGTTCGTGATGATCACCATGAGCGTGGCTCCTTTGAAGCGGTGCTATGAAATTCTGGTGGAGGAGCCTGACCTCACCACTGACGCACAAATGCCTGTTACCGTGGTTCCCGATGGTTCCATCGATTTCGAGAATGTGTCTTTCCGGTATTCTGCCACGGCTCAGCACCGTGCGCTGAAGGATGTGAATCTCCATATTCCCGCCGGTGCCACAGTGGGCATCATCGGTTCCACCGGTTCTTCCAAGTCCACCCTGGTTCAGCTGATCCCCAGACTGTATGACGTTTCCGAAGGCGTCCTCCGGGTGGGTGGATTGGATGTCCGGGATTATGATCTGGAAGTCCTCCGGGACAACGTGGCCATGGTGCTCCAGAAAAACGAACTGTTCTCTGGCACCATCAAGGAAAACCTTCGTTGGGGCAACCCCAATGCCACCGATGAAGAACTGGTTCATGCCTGTACCCTGGCCTGTGCCGACGAGTTCATCCAGGGCTTCCCGGATGGCTACGACACCCATATTGAGCAGGGTGGTACCAACGTCTCTGGTGGACAGAAGCAGCGGCTGTGCATTGCCCGGGCGCTGCTGAAAAAGCCCAAGATTCTGATTCTGGACGACTCCACCTCCGCTGTGGATACCAAAACCGATGCCATGATCCGTAAGGCCTTCCGGGAGGAAATCCCTGACACCACCAAGCTCATCATTGCCCAGCGCGTGTCCTCTGTGCAGGATGCGGATATGATCCTTGTGCTGGACAACGGTATGGTGGTTGGTGTGGGCAATCACGACGAATTGATGGCTTCCAGCCAAATCTATCGGGAAGTTTATGAGTCTCAGCAGAAAGGAGTGGGTGAATAATGCCTCCTGTGAAAATGATGGGAGACGGCCGGAAGGCCAAGGATCCCAAAAAGACATTGACCCGTCTGCTCAGCTATATGAAGAAGTACATCCCCATTCTGGTGGTGGTGCTGCTTTGTATCTGCGTGACGGCATATGCCCAGACCACCGGCTCTGCGGCTCTGGGTACCATCGTGGACGAGTACATTCTGCCCATGGTGGAATCCGGTGTGGTAGACTACGGCCCGCTGGCTGGGTACCTGGTGAAAATTGCTTGCATCTTCGGCTTGGGTATCACCTGTTCCTGGCTGTATAACTATCTGATGGTTTCCGTTTCCCAGGGCAGCCAAAAGGTCATCCGGGACGAGATGTTCACCAAAATGCAGCGTCTGCCCATCCGCTACTTTGATACCAACACCGCCGGTAACATCATGTCCCGGTACACCAGTGACATTGATACCCTCCGGCAGATGATTTCCCAGTCCATTCCCCAGTGCGCTTCGTCCATCATCACCTTGCTGGTGGTGTCCTGGAGATTGATTACCACCTCCTGGATTCTGTGCCTGGTGATGATCGTGACGGTGGTTTGCATCGTCCTGGTGACCAAATTTGTGGTAGGAAAGGCCGGTGGCTACTTCATCGGTCAGCAGCGTTCTCTGGGCGCGGTGAACGGCTTCGTGGAGGAAATGATCAATGGCCAGAAGGTGGTCAAGGTCTTTAACCACGAAGATGAGTGCAAGGAGAAGTTCGACAAGCTCAATGAAGAACTGTGCGCCAATGCCTACAATGCAGGTAAATTCTCCAATGCCATGGGCCCCATCAACAACAACCTGGGCTATATCCAGTATGCAGTTCTGGCCATCGTGGGCGGCAGCATTGTGGTGCTTTCCGGTGGAAAGCTGCTGTCTCTGGGCAAGTTGATGACCTTTATGATCCTGTCCCGTACGTTCAACCAGCCCATTTCCCAGATCTCCAACCAGATCAATGCCATTGTCATGGCAATGGCTGGCGCAGAGCGAATCTTCGAACTGATGGACGAGGAGCCGGAGTTGGACGAGGGGTATGTCACGTTGGTCAATGCCAAGTGGGATGAAAACGACAATCTGGTGGAGACGCCTGAGCGTACCGGCCACTGGGCATGGCGCCATCCCCACAAGGCAGAGGGTACTGTAACCTACACGGAGTTGAAGGGCGACATTACATTGAACGATGTGGATTTTGGTTATGTGCCGGAAAAGACGGTGCTGCATAACGTTTCGGTGTATGCCCGCCCTGGCCAGAAGATCGCCTTCGTGGGTGCCACCGGTGCGGGTAAAACCACCATCACCAACCTGATTAACCGGTTTTACGACATTGCCGACGGCAAGATTCGCTATGACAACATCAACATCAACAAGATCAAAAAGGCGGATTTGCGTCGCTCCCTGGGCGTGGTGCTTCAGGAGACCAACCTGTTCACGGGAACGGTAATGGAGAACATCCGCTACGGCAAGTTGGATGCCACCGACGAGGAGTGCATCCAGGCAGCAAAGCTGGCCAATGCCCATGATTTCATCATGCGTCTGCCCAAGGGGTACGATACGGAACTCACCGGAAACGGTGCCAGCCTGTCCCAGGGCCAGCGGCAGCTTCTGGCCATTGCCCGGGCTGCTGTGGCCGATCCTCCTGTGATGATTATGGATGAGGCTACCTCCTCCATCGATACCCGTACCGAGAAATTGGTGCAGGACGGCATGGATCGGCTGATGGAAGGCCGGACAGTGTTTATCATTGCCCATCGTCTGTCCACCGTCATGAACTCCGACTGTATCATGGTTCTGGATCATGGCCGGATCATCGAGCGTGGCAACCACGATGAGCTGATTGCCCAGAAGGGGACTTACTATCGTCTGTATACCGGCGCATTCGAGCTGGAGTAAGACTTAATCTCAATAAAATCCGCACCTGGGTTCTGGGTGCGGATTTTTTCTACCCATTGGAATTTTTCGGGAAGCTCTTGCGCAGGGGGGAATTCAATGGTATAATGATTTCGAATTCTCAGAATGGGGGAGGTGGCGCAGTGGAGGCTTTTTTGGCATGGGTGAGTCAGTTGCGGTTCGATTTGTTGCTGACTCCGGTGTTGACCGCGGCCAGTGTCCTTCTGTGCATCACCTTCCATGAGACGTGCCACGGCCTTGTAGCCTTGTGGCTGGGGGATCCGACAGCCCGGGACGCCGGGCGGTTGAGCCTGAATCCGCTGCGGCATATTGACCTGGTGGGGCTTGTGATGATGTTTGTGGCCCACTTTGGATGGGCAAAGCCGGTGCCGGTGGATGCCCGGCGGTTCCGGCATCCCAAAACGGGGATGGCTCTGACGGCAGTGGCCGGGCCGGTGAGCAATGTGCTGTTGTCTGCCCTGGCCTTAATGGCCTATAGCGTGTGCGTTTTTTGCCAGGCCTATTTCCGTGGCCCGGTGTGGGCATATTTGTACTTCTTCTTCGGCTACACTGCTACCATCAGCGCAGGACTTGCGGTGTTCAACCTGTTGCCCATTCCTCCCCTGGATGGGTCGAAGGTGCTGTTTTCCCTGCTGCCTCAAAGATGGTATTGGAAGTTGATGCGCTATGAACGGTATGGCACCGTGTTGCTGCTGGTGTTGTTGCTGTTGGGCGTGCTGGATGGGCCTTTGGGAGTGGCGCGCAGTGGATTGCTGGATTGGTTGCAAGGTTTTTGCTTTTGGCCCTATGGGGCATTGGTATCACTTTTTTGTTGAGGAGGTTCTATGACAGAACCGAAATATAGGCTTGAGGGTGTTGTGCGCACCAAAAGCGAGGAAATGGAGGATTTTGAAGGGCCTCTGGACGTGATTTTCCTGCTGCTGAACAAGAATAAAATTGAAATTCAAAATGTGAGCATTACGGCAATTCTGGAGCAGTATCTGGCCTACCTTGATGAGATGAAACGTCTGGATATGGAAATCGCCAGCGAGTTTATTACCATGGCCTCCCACCTGA
>CAZSAZ010000022.1:7376-14937 GCA_964604925.1 uncultured Oscillospiraceae bacterium
ACCTGATGCTCATCAAAACCAAGATGCTTCTGTCCCAGGCGGAGCAGGAGGAGGCCGAATCGGAACTGGACGAATTGCGCAAATCCCTGGAAGAACGGGAGCGGAAGGAAGCCCTGGGGGAGATTCGGAAGGCTGTGGCGGTGCTGGAGCCGCGCAACGAGATCGGTCGATGCCTGTTCACCAAGGAACCGGAACCGTTGAAACGGGACAAAACCTACCGCTACCAACATTCTCCGGCAGATTTGTGGAAGGCTCTGGATGGTATTGCCGAGCGCAATGCCCGGATGTTGCCCCCGCCCACGGTGAATTTCCGGGGAATCGTGGGGAAGGAACCCTACCCTGTGAGCAAGAAAGCGGGCTCGGTGCTTCGGCGGCTGATCCAGTATGGGATTCTCCGGCTCAAGACCCTGTTTCAAGGGAGCCGGTCTCGGTCGGAAATCGTGGCCACATTTTTGGCGGTGTTGGATTTGTGTAAAAACAATGCGGTGATTTTGGAGGATGATCTTTCCGGAGAGAACCCCAATCTGCATTTGATCCAGGTACCGGAATCGTATCAAAAGGAGGAAACCTGATGGAGTTGGAACAATTGCAGCGGGCCATTGAGTCGATCCTCTTTGCCGCAGGAGAGCGGGTGGAAGTTAGTCGTCTGGCTTTTGCCCTGGAGACGGACAAGGGGGAGATTCGCCAGGCGGCAGATGCTCTGGCAGATGAATATGCCTTTTCCCGCCGGGGTATCCGGATTCTCCGGCTGGAGGATGGATATCAGATGGTCTCCTCGGGAGAAATGGCAGAGTATGTGACCAAGGCGTTGGAGACCCGGAAGCCTCCCAAATTGTCGGCGGCTCAGTTGGAGAGTTTGACCATCATTGCTTACTACCAACCGGCCACCAAGGCCATGGTGGAGCAGATTCGAGGTGTGGATTCTTCTTATTCCATTTCGGCGCTGATGAACAAAAAGCTAATCTGCGAGGCCGGACGGCTGAATGTGCCGGGGCGGCCCATCCAGTATGCCACTACCCCGGATTTTCTCCGAACCTTCGGATTCAGTTCCTTGGATGAATTGCCGGAGATTGAGCGGGTTCCTTTTTCGGAACCGGTGGCAAAGGAGCCGGAGCCGGCTCAAGAGACGGCTGAGGAACAGTCATGACCGGCTGGATGATTGCCCTTGGGGTGCTGACGCTGTTGTGGGTGCTGCCCTTGGGTGTTTCGGCGGTTTACGACCGAAAAGGCGGCCGGGTGTGGGTGCTGATCGGCCCGGTAAAAATTCCAATCCTTCCTCAATCTTCCCGAAAAAAAGAGGCAACGCAAAGCACCCCTTCGTCCCAGCATGGCAGTAAGCCTTCCCCAAAACCGGAAAGTCAGCAAACCCATTCCGGTGGTTCCATTGCCCAATTTCGTCCCTGGCTGGATTTGGGAGGGGAGTTGCTGGGAGATCTGAGACGGAAACTCCGGGTAAACCGGATGGAGTTGGAACTGACCATGGCAGGGGACGATCCCTGCGATTTGGCAGTGAACTACGGAAGAGCCAATGCTGCATTGGCAGTGTTGGTGGAGCAGTTGGAAGGGTGGTTTATTATCCGGCGTAAGCGCATCCAGGTGGACTGTGATTTTGCCGGAGAAGAAACCGTGATCTATGCCCGGTTGGATTTGACCCTGAGCCTGGGGCGGCTGATTGGCCTGGCGGTTCGGTATGGCATCCGGGGGCTGAATATATATCAATCCATGGAGAAAAAAGGAAAAGGCGGTGGCGATTTATGAGTCAAAATCTTCCCAATATGTTGGAAAGTACCATTGCAAAAATTCGGGATATGGTGGACGTCAATTCTGTGGTGGGTCAGCCCATCACCACCCCTGATGGTGTAACCATCATCCCCGTGACCAAAGTCAGCGTGGGCTTTGGCGGCGGTGGCTCGGACAGCGGCAAGAAAACTACCCCTGGGGACAGCCCCTTTGGTGGCGGAGTGGGCGGCGGCGTGAAGGTGACGCCCATTGCGTTTTTGGTGATTCGGGGAGAATCGGTGCGGATGCTTCCGGTGGCTACGGCCCCCAGCACTACCAGCGACCGGGTGGTGGAACTGGTTCCGGATATGGTGGAGCGTGTTTTGTCTGTAATTGACAAGAAAGTTCCGGATTCCAATCCGAAACCGGAATAATCTTCAATCTTCCGGGAAACCTACTCCCGGGTGAGAAGGATGAAACAACGATTGCTTCGAGCGGCGGCCATCCTGGTGGCTGCCGCTTTTCTGCTTCCGGGGCGGGTTTGGGGCTATTCCATGGAAAAGGGTATTTTGATGGATGGCCAGACAGGCCGGGTGCTCTATGAAAAAAACGCTGACGAGGAAAGTCTCATCGCCAGTACCACCAAAATTATGACGGCTTTGGTGATTTGCCAGCAGTGCAATGTGATGGATCGGGTGCGGATTCCTGCCCAGGCGGTGGGGGTGGAGGGGAGCTCCATGTACCTGAAAGAAGGGGAGATCCTGACGGTTCAGGAACTGCTCTATGGGTTGATGCTGTCCTCGGGAAATGATGCTGCTGTGGCCCTTGCGATTTATTGTGGTGGAACGGTGGAGGGCTTCGCCCAACTGATGAATGACAAAGCCAGAACCTTGGGCCTGGAGGGAACCCATTTTGTCAATCCCCATGGTCTGGATGCTTCGGGGCATTATTCCACGGCTCGGGATTTGGCGGTGTTGGCATCCTACGCCATGGGGGATCCGATTTTTGCCCAAACCGTGGGAACCCGCACTGTGAGATGTGGGGAGCGAACGCTGACCAACCACAACAAACTGTTGTGGCAGGTGGAGGGCGTGGAAGGAATCAAAACCGGTTACACCAAGGCAGCGGGGCGAATTTTGGTGTCCAGTGCTTGTCGGGAAGGGAGACGGTTGATCTGCGTCACCATCAACGACGGAAACGACTGGATGGACCATGGCAATCTTTACGACTGGGGATTTGAGCAGTATACCATGGAGCAGATTCTTCGACCGGGACAGCGTTTAGGAACCCGGTCGGTGTGGGGAGAATCTGGGATGGAAGTTTCCCTGCTGGCCCAGGAGGGGTTTTCCTATGCCCTCCAACGGGAGGAAGAACCGGTGATGCTGCTTCCGGAAGCGGAGTTGGCCTATCCCCCAGTGACAGCAGGACAGAAGGCCGGGGTGGCCTATGTGTGCATCGACGGAGACGTGGTGGGAACCGTTCCCCTGGTCTACGGCGAGACGGTGGAGGAATCACGGAAGGGGGAGCCTACCTTCTTCCAACGACTATTTGGAGGAACATGATGGAACGCTTGCAAAAAATCATGGCATCCCGGGGATTGTGTTCCCGGAGAAAGGCAGAGGAACTGATTTCATCCGGCTGTGTGACAGTCAACGGTGTGGTTGCGAAACTGGGGCAGACGGCGGAGGAAGAAAAGGACGACATTCGGGTTTCAGGAAAACCGCTGCCCCGGATGGAAAAGAAGGTCTATCTTATGCTGCACAAACCCCGGGGGTATGTCACCACCCTTTCCGATGAAAAGGGACGGAAAAATGCGGGAGAACTGGTGGCATCCTGTGGGGTTCGGGTGTATCCGGTGGGACGGTTGGATTTGGACTCCGAGGGGTTGCTTTTGTTCACAAATGATGGGGAATTTGCCAATCTGATGATGCACCCCCGGCATGAAGTGGAGAAAATCTATCGGGTTTGGGTTACAGGGTACTCTCAGGAGAATCTGGAGCGATTGGGAGAACCCATTGAGCTGGATGGGTACCGGATCAAGCCTCCCAAGGTGCGGCTGATTCAACCCGGGGAGAATCGGGCAGTCATCGAAGTGACTATCCATGAGGGCCGGAATCGGCAGGTGCGCCGGATGTGCGCTCAGGCCGGGATGAATGTGACCCGGCTGAAACGAATCGGGGAGGGGAAACTCACCCTGGGAAATCTGGAACCTGGTTCCTGGCGGTATCTCACGGCCAGGGAAGTGGCAGATCTCGTGAAATAAGTCTGCAATTTTTCTTGTTAGGACTTGCAAAAACGACGGATTTCTGGTAAGATGAATCCAATTCGCCCAGGGCGCAAACCAGGAGGGATCCAACTATGAGCAGTGATATTTTGACCATGCTCCAAACCAATGCCCATACCTTTTCCAAGGGACAGCGGCTTATTGCTAAGTACATCATCGAATCGTATGACAAAGCTGCCTTTATGACCGCCTCCAAGCTGGGGAAAAAAGTGGGCGTGTCCGAATCCACAGTGGTGCGATTTGCGGTGGAGCTGGGATACGACGGCTACCCCAGTATGCAAAAAGCCATCCAGGAGATGGTACTCAACCGCCTGACTTCGGTGCAGCGCATTGAGGTGGCCAACGACCGGATGGAGGGTCAGGATGTGGTCTCCACTGTGTTGCAGGCAGATGCGGAAAAGCTTCGCCAGACGGTGGAAATGCTGGATCGCCAGGAATTTCAGAAGGCGGTTCAGGCCATCCTGGATACAAACCGGGTCTACATACTGGGCGTTCGGTCATCGGCACCTTTGGCTCAGTTTTTGGGGTATTATCTCAATTATATGTCTCCCAACATCCATATCGTGACCACATCTGGAGAAGGGGAGATGTTTGAAAAAATTGTGGCCATTCAGCCGGAGGACGTGGTGGTTGCCATCTCCTTCCCCCGGTATTCCAGTGCTACCGTGAAGGCTGCACAATACTGCCGCGCCGCCGGTGCGACGGTCATCGGCTTGACCGACGGAAAAGAGTCTCCCCTGGGGCAGAACTCGGATTATGTGCTGGAAGCAAAAAGTGATATGGTGTCGTTGGTGGACTCTCTGGTGGCACCGATGAGCGTGATCAATGCCTTGATCGTGGCCATTGCCGCCAACCGGGAGGAACGGTTGAGCCGGATTTTCACTTCTCTGGAACAGATTTGGGATCAGTACCATGTCTACGAAAAGCAGGAGGGTGGAAATGGCCTTTGATGTTTGTGTCATCGGCGGCGGCCCCGGTGGAATGTTTGCCGCCATTACGGCGGCCCAGGGAGGGCAGAAGGTACTCCTGTTGGAGAAAAACGACCGCTTGGGAAAAAAATTGCTGATTACGGGAAAGGGCCGGTGCAATGTTACCAACAACTGCTCCGGGGAAGAGGTATTGAAAAATACCCCCCGGAACGGGAAGTTTCTGTACTCTGCCATGGCAGCTTTTCCACCCCAGCAGATCATGGCGTTTTTGGAAGATCAGGGCTGTGCCCTGAAAACAGAGCGGGGAAACCGGGTGTTTCCGGTGACAGATCGGAGTCAGTCGGTGCTGGATGCGCTGCAAAGGGCCATGAAGCAGTGGAGTGTAACGGTAAAAACCGGACGAGTCACGAAAATTTGCCAGCAGGACGGCCATGTGTCCGGTGTGGAAAGCACCTGTGGCTTTTTCCCTTGTGAGAAGGTGATTTTGGCCACCGGCGGAGCAAGCTACCCTGCCACCGGTTCAACGGGGGATGGATATCTTCTGGCCCAAGAGCTGGGGCACACCATTGTGGAGCCCCAGGGAAGCCTGGTGCCCCTGGAGATTGAGGGGACGGACTGCCCGGAAATGCAGGGCCTGTCCCTGCGTAATGTGTCGGTGAAGCTCCTGAACCCCAAAGGAAAGGTGGTTTATCAGGATTTTGGAGAGATGCTATTTACTCATTTCGGAGTCTCCGGCCCTACGGTTCTTTCTGCCTCTGCCCATATAGGAAAAGGATCCGAGTGGAAGCTGATGCTGGATTTGAAACCGGCATTGGAGGAAAAAAAGCTGGACGACCGGATTTTGCGGGATTTAGAGTTGTACCAGAATCGGAGCATGGAAAACGCTTTGACGGATTTGCTCCCCCGGAGCATGATCCCGGTGGTGCTGAAGCGATTGCAGGTTGACCCTCAGTTGCAGGCCAATTCCTTCACCCGAAGCAATCGCCGGGCGCTGGTGGAGCTGTTGAAGGGTTTCCCTTTGAATATTGCAGGAAAGCGTCCGGTGCGGGAGGCGATTATCACCTCCGGCGGCGTGAAGGTGGGAGAGGTGGATCCCAAGACCATGGCATCGAAAAAGGTGCAGGGACTGTACTTTGTGGGAGAGATTCTGGACTGTGATGCCTATACCGGTGGGTTCAATCTGCAAATCGCCTGGGCTACGGCCTATGCTGCCGGCCGGGCTGTGGGGGCCGAGAAATGAACCGCCTTGTCCGCTTTCTGTTGAACCGAACAGACGGGATGTATCAGCATTGGATGGCTGGTCGAGGAGAATTCATGCCGCCGGATGATGTGGAGTGGCTCCGGGATATTCCTTACATGGATGATGACCTTCCCTGCCACCAAATGGACGTCCTGTTGCCCCGGAAGGGGGAGGGGAAACGCCCAGTGGTAGTGAACCTCCACGGCGGGGGAATGGTGCTGTGTGACCGGAAGGTGAACCTGCCTTTTTGTGGGGAGTTGGCCCGGATGGGTGCCGTGGTGTTTTGCCTGGATTATCCCCTGGTGCCGGAAAAAACCATCCCACAAATTCTGGAGGATGTGTCCCGAGGAATGGACCGGGTGGGGCAAATGCTGGAGCAACTGGATGCAGACCCTAATCGGGTGATCCTGGTGGGAGACAGTGCAGGGGCTTTTTTAGGGGTCTATGCCCTGGCGGCCCAGAAAAATCCGGATTTGGCAGTTGCTGGGGGAATTTACCCCACAAAGTTGAAAATCCATGGTCTGGGACTGATTAGTGGAATGTTCCACACCGCCCAGGCCGATGAGACGGGATTGTTCCTTCGCCGGGATTTCTATGGCCCTCATTGGCGAACCCATCCCATGAGACCTTATTGGAAGCCGGAAGTGCCCGCTGTTGCCGGGATGATGGAGCCGGTATATCTGGTGACGTCCCGGGCGGATAAGCTCCGGCTCAGTACCCTCCGATTCCATCGAGGGTTACAGTCCGCTGGGGTACCCTGCCGAATGATGGATGTGGGCTGGAATCCCAAATTCGGCCACGATTTTGTTATTATGAATCCCACATCGCCCCAATCCCAAAAGGCAATGAAGGATATGATGGACTTTCTACTGGGGAAAACCCAGCATTGACAAATGGAGAAAAATGTATTAGAATAGTCCGGTATAAAACAAGATATGTGCCTATGGAGGTTTCTGTTATGTACGAAAAACTGGTTAAGTTTGCGGCCGAGCATCTGGAGCTGGATCCCTCTGAGATCACCCCTGAGGCTACCTTTGAGACCCTGGGAATCGACTCTCTGGACATCGTGGAGATGGTGATGGATCTGGAAAACGAACTGGGTGTGGAGCTGGAGATCGAGGATGAGTCCATTACCACCTTTGGGGAAATGGCTGCGTTTATCGAGTCCAAGGTCAACTGAGTTTTTTCAATCGAATAGCCTTGTTTCAGCTGACCGGCTCGTAACAAGGTCGCACTAGTCGGGGAGATAGCGGTGCCCTATGCCTGCAATCCGCTACAGCAGGGATGAATTCCCACACCCGGGCTCGTCTGAGTGCCGTCTGGACCATGTAAGTGGTGTTGATGGATCGGTCTTGCGCAACGAAATCCCGTGAACCATGTCAGGTGGGG
>CAZSAZ010000023.1:0-14484 GCA_964604925.1 uncultured Oscillospiraceae bacterium
GGGAGGCGCACCAATGAGCCGGGAGACGGCGAATTTCTCCATATATTCGGACATATCTATCCGAACCATGTTTTGCTCGTCGTCAAACAGGGCGTTGGCCAGGGTCTTGGCCAATTCGGTCTTGCCCACGCCGGTGGGGCCGAGAAACAGGAACGAACCGATGGGACGATTGGGATCGGAGATGCCGGCCCGGCTGCGCTGGATGGCTTCGGTGACGGCGGTGACGGCCTCATCTTGACCAATGACACGCTTGTGCAGCGTCTCGTCCAGGGTCAGCAGCTTCTCACGTTCTCCTTGAACCAGCCGGGAGACAGGGATTCCCGTCCAACGCTCCACAATCCGGGCGATTTCCTCCTCTGTGACCCGGTCGTGGAGGATGCTCTCATCCCGGGCCTGGACCCGTTGTTCGGCTTCCTTGATCTGTTTTTGTACTTCAGGCAGACGGCCGTACTTCAGCTCTGCTGCCTTTTCCAGGTCGTAGCGCTGTTCGGCATCCTCGATCTGCCGGTTTAGGGCTTCCAACTGTTCCCGGAGCTGTTGCACCTGGTTCAGGGCATTTTTCTCATTTTCCCACTGAGCGGTCATGGCTTTGCAGCTTTCCCGCTTTTCAGCCAATTCCTTTTGCAGTTCCGACAGCCGGGCATGGCTCCGGTCGTCGTCCTCTTTCTTCAGAGCGGCTTCCTCAATTTCCAGCTGAATGATCTGCCGGGAGATCTTGTCCAGCTCCACCGGGCTGGAGTCCATTTCTGTGCGGATTTGGGCACAGGCTTCATCCACCAAATCGATGGCCTTGTCGGGCAGGAACCGGTCGGTGATATAGCGGTTGGACAGGGTGGCGGCGGCGATGATGGCAGAATCTGCGATTTTCACTCCGTGGAACACCTCATACCGTTCCTTCAACCCCCGGAGGATGGAGATGGTATCCTCCACCGTGGGTTCGTCCACCTGAACCGGCTGGAATCGACGCTCCAATGCGGCATCCTTTTCAATATATTCCCGGTATTCGTCCAGGGTGGTGGCGCCGATGCAGTGGAGCTCGCCCCGGGCCAGCATAGGTTTCAGGAGGTTTCCGGCATCCATGGCACCATCGGTTTTGCCTGCGCCCACAATGGTGTGCAATTCGTCGATGAACAGAATGATCTGTCCTTCCGACTCCTTGACCTCGGTGAGGACGGCTTTCAGCCGTTCTTCAAATTCTCCCCGGTATTTGGCACCGGCGATGAGGGCACCCATATCCAGCGAGAAGATGGTCTTGTCCTGGAGGGTCTTGGGCACATCCTTCTTCACAATCCGCTGAGCCAGACCTTCCGCAATGGCGGTTTTGCCCACGCCGGGCTCTCCAATGAGCACGGGGTTATTTTTGGTTTTTCGGGAAAGAATCCGGATCACATTCCGTATTTCCTCGTCTCGGCCGATGACAGGGTCCATTTTCTGCTCCCGGGCCCGTTTAACCAGGTCGGTGCCGTATTTGGCCAGGGCTTCGTAGGTTCCCTCTGGGTTGTCGGTGGTGACACGCTGACTGCCCCGGATGGATTGGAGAGCCTGAAGGGCGTTCTCCTTGGTGATCCGGTAAGTGGAAAACAAATCAGCCACGGCACCCCGGGCGGAGTCCATCAGACCCAGCATCAAATGCTCCACCGACACGAAGTCGTCGTGCATGGCTTTGGCCTGATCCTCTGCGGCGGTGAAGGTGGAATCCAGTTCCCCGGAAATGTAGAACTTGTCTGCCTCCCGGGAACCGGAGACCCGGGGGAGTTTGTTCAATTCAGCCTTGGCTGCCGCCGTCAGACTTTCTACCGTGATGTCCATTTTCCGAAGGAGCTGGGGGGCCAGACCGTTTTCCTGCTCCAGCAGGGCACACAGCAGATGGATCTGCTCCATTTGCTGGTGATGGTTGTCCCGGGCTAAGGTTTGAGCGGACTGAACCGCTTCCAGACTTTTTTGGGTGTATTGATTGAAATTCATGGTGCGTACTCCTTTCATGGCACTGGCGTTTAGCACTCTCGATGGGTGAGTGCTAAATTCTCTTTTTCTTCAATATACCGCCTTTTCCCAAAATGTCAAGGGGGTTGGAAAAAATTCACAAATCGGCCATAACTGATTTGACACGCTTCATATATTTTTAACATCTTCCCCCTTTTTTATTTAACACCCTGGGAATATAATAAAGACAAATGATGAAAATCTTCATTTTCTTACCTCTCTTTCTTTTCGAAAACTCCGGAGTCGACTGGTCATCGGCTCCGGAGTTTTTTCTGGTTTAAGAAAGTCTTAAGGAATTGCCCACTTTTATCTTAAGAATTCCTGGAGTATAATAAAGGCACAAAAGGAGGAAATCGCCGATGTACCATGTCTTAATCTGCGACGATCAGCCGGATATCGTCAACGCGTTAAAAATTTATCTATCCCCCGAGGGATATGTCCTTCATGAGGCCTACACCGGGAAGCAGGCGGTGGAAATCGTCCAATCCCAGCAGATCCACCTGATTTTGCTGGATATTATGATGCCCCAGATGGATGGCCTGACTGCCACGGCAAAAATCCGGGAATGTTCCAATGCGCCTATTATTCTGCTTACCGCCAAATCGGAAACGGAGGATAAGGTGTTGGGGCTGAATGTGGGAGCGGATGACTATATCACCAAACCCTTTGTGCCGGTGGAAGTGCTGGCTCGGGTGCGCAGCCATCTGCGTCGGTACGCCCTCCTGGGGGCACAGCCTCCGGAAAATGCGGGGGTCATCACCATCGGAGCCATCACCATGGATGACAAGGCAAAAACCGTCACCGTGGATGGGGAGGAAGTGGCCCTGACACCCATTGAGTACGACATTTTGAAATTGCTCATGGAAAATCCGGGAAAGGTTTTTTCCACCCGGGCGATCTATGAAACCGTCTGGCAGGAGACTCCCATTGGCAGTGAAAACGCTGTGGCGGTACATATTCGACATCTTCGGGAAAAAGTGGAGATCAACCCCTCGGAGCCCAGATATTTGAAAGTGGTTTGGGGTCGGGGGTACAAAATGGAAGGAGGAAAGAGAACATGATGCGACATCCTGGAATTAAGGCCGTGGCCCTGGTGCTGGCAATGGTCAGCGCAGTGGGGGCGATTTTAGGCGGCTTGGTGGTATTTCTCAATGTAAACTACAATTGTTATTCCATGACCCAGGAGGAATACCTGGCACAGCGACTGGAAAACCATGGGGCAAGCTATGCTAATTGTATGGCCTTGCGGTATGCGTGGGCCGAGAGCGAGGCGCCTTGGGATGTTTTGGAGCGTATGTTTGGAGAAAGCTTCTACGCAGACCTGCCCTATGTGGACTATGTGATCTATCAGGACGGAAAAGCAGTTCAGGAGGTTCGGAATTACGCAGAGTCGGGATATGTTTACTCCACCACCCTTTCTTTGAGTGTTTGGGGAGGCAATGGGGTTCAGATCGGCGCCGACGATACGGTTTTCTGGGAATATGAGGAATATGTCCCGGAGGACTGGCCGGTGGAGGTTAAGCCTCCCAGGGAGGTAGAGCCAACCCAGGCGGGGGAAGAAGGGGTTCCCACGGAAGCAAGTACGATTGCGGATCTTCCCAGCTCGGGTGTGATCCCCTGCTGGACAAGCGATGGGGATATCTATGGAATTTACCAGTATGAGGAACCGATTTCCCTGGAGGTGGAGCTGTTCTATACCCAGGAGCAACTGGATCAGGTGCACCAGTGGGGGAACCGAGCCAGTGCCATGGGCACCTGGATCTATGCAAAACGGTATGATGGGATTTGGGTGTTGGCTCTGAGCGTGGCCATCTACCTTGGGGTGCTGGTTTATCTGACCTTTGTGGCAGGCCGGAAGAGAAACACCCAGGTCGTTTCCCCCGGCGGTGTGAATCGTCTGCCCCTGGATGTGTATGCAGGCGTGGACCTTTTGCTGGGTATGGCGGCGATTTGGAGCCTGGCGATGGTAGTGGAGCAGATGTTCCAGCTGGAATTGCTGGACGAAGCGGTGTGGGATTTGCTCGCCGCCGGAGCAGTGGGGTTGTGTGCCGTTATGGGTTTGATGGTGGCGGGAGCCTGGATGGCATTGTGCGCCCAGGTGAAAGCAGGCCATGGCTTTTGGTGGAAAAACACACTGACGGGACGGATTCTGATCTGGGGCTGGAAAAACGTGAAACGGGGCGGCCGTTGGTTGAGAGAACGAACCCTGGATCGGATGAGCGAATCCGTGGTGGAAGCCTTCTGGTATGTGGTGCTCTTGGCAGTTGCAGGTGTGCTTGGTCTTGAATTCATTGGTGCCAACCCGATTTGGATTGGTTACATGATTTTGGTAGGGGGCTTTGCCACCGGGGTGTTCTACGGAACAAAACTGGTGAACTTGGTGAAAGAGGTGCTGTCCCGCATCCCTCTGATGTGGCAGTGGTTGCTGTTGTCCGGTGTGGGAATGTTGCTGCTGATGGTGATTGGAGCCTTCTGCCACAGTGGTCTGGGCATACTGTGTTATCTGGCACTGTGTGTATGTCTGCTGGTGGCGGTGGCCTGGTGCGCCAATGCCTTCGGCAAACTCCGGGAAGGGGCTCAGAAAATGTCCCAGGGCAGTCTGGATGAGAAAATCGACCCCCAGTCCCTGCGGGGATGCTTCCGGGATTTTGCAGAGGATCTCAATGCCCTGTCTGATGGGTGCATCCTGGCGGCCCAGGAGCAGATGAAGTCCGAGCGGATGAAAACGGAATTGATTACAAATGTTTCCCATGACATCAAGACGCCCTTGACGTCCATCATCAACTATGTGGATTTGCTCCAGCAGGCCCAGACTCCGGCCCAGCGGGAGGAATATCTGGAGGTGCTCAGCCGCCAGAGTCTGCAACTGAAAAAGCTCATTGAAGATTTGATGGAAATGAGCAAAGCCTCCTCGGGCAATGTGACGGTGGATTTGAGTTCTACGGATGTGGTGGAGTGTGTTGTCCAGACTCTGGGGGAGTATGGAGATCGGTTTGACCGGTTGGGGCTTCATGTGGTGGCCCGTGGTATGGAAGAATCCCGAATGGCCCTGTGTGACGGGAGACTTCTGTGGCGGGTGCTGAGCAATGTGATGAGCAACATCGTCAAATATGCCCTGCCGGGCACCCGGGTCTATCTGGATCTGAGCCAACAGGACAACCAGGTGAACTTGTCTTTGAAAAACATCTCCCGGGAGGAACTGAATATCACGGCTGAGGAGCTGATGGAGCGGTTCGTCCGGGGGGACAGAAGCCGAAACACCGAGGGCAACGGCCTGGGCTTGAACATCGCCAAGAGCTTGATGGAAGTCCAGGGAGGAAGCCTGGACTTGATGGTGGACGGCGACCTGTTCAAGGTAATCCTGACCTTGCCCCAGGGGTAATGGGAGTTTACAAAATCGTCAAAATTTATTTTCAAATGGGTCATGGCGTGTTCAAAGCCTGACGATATGATATGGCCATACAAAGTTCGGTGGAAGCCGTGAGCCACTGTTCTTTGGTACCTCTTTTCTACCTCTCTTTTTTCTAACCGCAGAAAAGCGCTTGCCCTCGGGCAGGCGCTTTTCTCGTTCCATTGCCGGCAATGGGATAGGAATTGCAATTTTCCGGGAGGTATGGTATACTGACATAAATAGTACCTTGAGCGAAGAAAGGGAGGATGGTATGACAGGCGAGGAACTGAAACGAATCATCGGCGCCAATATTGCCCGGCTGCGCCGGGAACACCATATGACCCAGGCAGAGCTGGCAGAGCGGATCAACTATTCAGACAAGGCCGTTTCCAAGTGGGAACGGGGAGAATCCATGCCTGATGTGCTCACCCTCATGACCCTGGCTGGCGAGCTGGATACCGATGTCAACACCCTGCTGACTCAGCCTGGTGGAGCCCCTCCGGCCTGGGAGCCGGAGCAGGAATCCCATGGGCCGGAGGCACCTGACATGGATTCCACCCCTCAGACAACTCAGGAAGAAAACCGCAGCTACAAACGGATGCCGGGACTATCCGGAGGGAAAGAGCTGGATCGGGTGCTGATTCAGAAATTATCCAGTGCCCTGGTGTGGGTTGTGGCGTTGTTTTTGTTTTTTGTGTTGGATTCCTTCCAACTGAAATACAGCTGGATGGTCTTTATCCTGGCGGTGATGGCCAATGCCATTGTGTTGCTGAGTTTGCGGGCCGCCTGGCGGATGTATGGAATCAATCGGTTTTTGGTGTCGGTGATTATGTGGACGGCACTGGTGATGATCTATTTGATTTTGCTGTTCTCCACCGGAAACAATGTATGGCGCATTTTGCCCATGGGGCTGGTGGGACAGTCGGCAATTCTGTTCTGGTTCAAATTGTTCCCCCATCCTAGGAACAAGAAGGAGGATACCCATGAATAAAAAGGAAATGAGAGCTGCCATCCGCAGCAAAAAGCGGGCTATGACGGAACAGGAGATCGTCTCCGCCGGAGAAAAGCTGGGCAAGCTGCTTCGGGAAAGTGAGCTGTACCAACAAGCCAAAAGCATCTATGGCTATCTGCCCTACAACCAGGAAGTTCGGACGGTGGAAATGCTACGCCAGGCCCAGGCCGACGGGAAACGGGTGGCGGTGCCCAAGTGCTACGGAAACGAAATGCGTTTTTTGTGGTTGGACGATTTAAGCCAGGTGGCCCCGGGATATGCCGGGATTCCCGAGCCAGTGGCAGATGAGCCGGTGGCGGAGGATGAAACGGCCCTGGTGCTGATGCCCGGACTGGCCTTTGACCCGGAGGGACATCGAATCGGATACGGCGGTGGATTTTATGACCGCTTCCTGGCCCAGGAGCCGAATCATCCAACCCTGGCACTGTGCTACGGATTCCAGATGGTGGAGCATCTGGAGACAGAGGAATTTGACATCCCGGTGGATCAGGTGATCTGGGCGGATGGAGACAAGGAGTAACCTATGGTATATTTGATCTTAGGTGCGCTGGTATTTGGCGTGCTGTATCTGCTGGATCGTACCTTTACCCGGATTTTCCGGAACCAGGCCCAACATCATTCTGGCACCGCCGTGCGCCTGAAGAAGGGCTACGGTGTGGCCAGTGTGCTTTTGTGCGTCATCGGGGTGCTGTGTTTGATGCAGTATCTGATGGCGTGGGAAGGAATCATGCTCTTTTGCGCCATCGTGTTGTTGGCGATGGGATTGGGGCTGGGGGCGTATTATCTCGGCTTTGGTATTTATTATGACGATGAGACCTTCCTGGTCACCAACTTTGGAAAGAAAAATCGGGTCTATCGCTATGGAGACATTGAAGGCCAGAAGCTGTATTTGATCCAGGGCGGCAGCTACCTGGTGGATGTGTACATGACCGATGGAAGAAATGTGGGAATCCAGACCAGTATGCCCGGGGCCTACGATTTTTTGGACAAGGCCTGCCATGCCCGCTTCCGTCAACTGGGGGTCAACAGCTTTGAATGTGATTGGTTTGACGAGAGTCAGTCCTGCTGGTTCCCTCCCAAGGAGGTGTAACGGGTGCATATTCCGGAATCCGAAACCACGAAGATCCCAGTGCTCTCTTTTGAGGAGGCACTTCGTTCTGCCGATACCCCTTCGGAGGAATATGACATCCATCGGTGGATTTATGCTCCCAGTTTTTACTCAGAATACCGGTATATCCTGGGTACCCGAGGGGAAAAACCCTTGATCTGTGTGGGAATCAATCCTTCCACCGCCCGGCCGGATGATTTGGACAGCACCTTAAAATCCGTGGAGCGCATCGCGCTGGGAAATGGGTTTGACTCGTTTTTGATGTTCAACGTCTATGCCCAGCGAGCCACTCGCCCGGACGATATGGAAAAGCAGTGCAATTGGAAGCTCCATCGGGAAAATATGGAGGCATTCCGGTATTTGTTGTCCATCGGAACCAACCCCACGGTGTGGGCAGCCTGGGGTACCATCATTGAAAAACGGCCATATCTTCCCATGTGCCTCCGGGAAATGCTGGATATGAGCCGGGAATATGATGCTCGGTGGGTGTGCGCCGGGGCCATCAGCAAAAAAGGACACCCCCATCATCCGCTGTATCTGCGGAAAGATGAAATCATCAAGCCCTTTGACACCGAAAGCTACCTTCAGCATTTGATGGAGGACGGAAGATGTGCCAGGGCAATCCAAAGAGAGGAATCACTCCTATGAAACTTGTGATCGCATCGGATATCCATGGCTCTGCCTATTGGTGTCAGAAACTGCTGGACGTGGTGGCGGAGGAAAATCCGGATCGGGTGGTGTTGTTGGGAGACCTGCTGTACCACGGCCCGAGAAATGACCTGCCCCGGGACTATGCTCCCAAGAAGGTCATTGCCATGCTTTCCGGCCTGAAAGAAAAGATTCTGGCGGTACGGGGAAATTGCGAAGCGGAGGTAGACCAAATGGTGCTGCCCTTTCCCTGTATGGCAGAGTATGCCTTTTTGGAGTGTGATGGCCTGGGAATGTATCTGACTCATGGCCACCATGCCAATCCTGAGGCACTGCCCCCTCTGAAACCGGGGGATGTGTTCTTGTCGGGGCATACCCATGTGAAGATTGACCGTATGGTGGACGGCATCCGGTGTCTGAACCCGGGCAGCGTCTCCATTCCCAAGGATGGGAGCCATAGCTGCCTGATTTTTGCAGACGGGGTGTTTACCCACCGAATCTTGGAGGAGGAAGCATGATCTCCAACGAATGTGAAACCTGCTGGAATTATGACTATGACGAGGAATACGACGAGTATTACTGTCTGATGGATCTGGACGAGGATGAGGTATACCGCATCCTGTCCTCCCAAAGCAGTCATTGTCCATACTATCGTCAGGGAGACGAATACTACCTTGCAAGGAGGCAGTGAACGATGAAACATTGGGTGATCGCCCTTTTGACCGTGGCGGCACTGCTGACGGGCTGCCAGGGGCAGATCCAGCCGCCGGAGACCACCCAGATCCCGGAGGAGTCCACCGAGGCAACGGAACCCCTGCCGTCGTGTTATGTGGAAAACAGCCCCATGGAGCGGGGAACCGGCGGCGCGGTGAAACTCTATCAGCTGGAGCAAAGCGTCACGGGAATGGGAATGTTGGGAGACCATTTGTTGCTGTGCCTGGATGGGGATACCCTGGCACTGCTGGACGGCCAAAGCCTTCAGGTGCTTCGCACCCGACAATTGGAACAGAAAATCCAGTGGAATCAGGCGGGAGTGGTGCTGGGAGAAAACGGCATCGGTTACTATAACCGTTCCAGTAGCAGCTATGTCACATTGGACAACTACCTTCTCCCCCTGTCTACTTATGAGATCCCCGAGCATATTGTAGGTCAGTGTGTCATAAGCCAGGACTTTGGGGACATTTACTATGCCACCACCGAGGGAATTCGGGTGATGCACCTGGCAGAAGGAACCTCCCGGCTGTTGCGGGAGGAACACAACACGGTGCTGTCGGTGGGAGGATTGCTCTTTGACGATGAGGCTTTGTACTATACCCGCAAGACCAGCGACGGTACGGTACAGACCTGCTTCATCAACGCAGAAAACGGCAGTCTCTACCAGGCTGCGGATTTCCAGGGGCAGATTTGCTCCTGGGGAAAGCAGTATGCCGGGCTGATGACCCTGGATCATGCTATGGGCCAGTGCAAATGGTTGGTGATGGGGGATTTAAGCGGTACGCTACAGCGGCTGGACAGTGCATACGCCTGGACGGATGCGATTTTGCTGGACAACAACCGGGTGATTTTGCAGCAGTCCAATCAGGTGGGATTAACCCTTTACTGTTATGATCTGACCACCGGAGCCTTATTGGCCCAGGTCATCATGCCTCAGCAGTATACGCTGCTTACCATGGGATGTACCGATGGAAACCGTATCTGGTTGTGTGATGGAGCCATGACCAGGTTTTACTGTTGGGATACCACCGTGGGAAATCGGGGCACGGAGGATTCCGCTTTTGTGGAGTATACCTCTTTGGACGCGCCGGACGAGGAGGGCTTTGCCCAGTGCCGCCAGTTGGCCCAGGTTATCGGCGGCCGATACGGCGTGGAGATTACCATCCAGGAGGAGAACAACCGCACTGTCGGTGTGGATTACAGCGGATATCCGGATTTTCGCCCGGATCTTTACAACCAGGCCTTGCGGGAACTGGAACGGGTGCTGAAAACCCTGCCGGATCAGTTCTTGAAAAAGGTGGGGCGGCGTTGTGACCAGGGAAAGCTGGAGATCTGTCTGGTGGACGACTATGACCCGGGGACCAAAGTCTCCCAGGCCACCGGCGCCATCGATGTTACCGGCGGAAACGGAACCATTAAGGTCAGTATGTGCCGGAACATCCAGGAGATCTTCTACCATGAGCTGTTTCATATGCTGGAGGTTCAGATGATGAACACCACAGATGGATTCCAGGAGTGGGACAAGCTCAATCCAGAGGGATTTGCCTATGTCAATTCCTATGCCAGTTATGAAGCTGGGGAGTTGAGAAATTCCGATTACCTGACCTGGGGCGAGAATTCCTTTGCCGATGATTACGGCATGGTGTCTCCCCGGGAAGATCGGGCACAAATCTTCCTATATGCCTGTTTGGATGACCAGCAGGAGCGATTTGCGGCCCCGGCCATTCAGAAAAAGCTGGAACGGGTGTGCCAGATGATTCGAAAATGCTATGGTCTGTCGGCGGATGCATCCCTTCTTTGGGAGCAGTACCTCCTTCTGGAGGAAGTGCCGGAACAGACCCCGGAGGAATAATCAAGCCGCCCGAGGGATTTGCCCTTGGGCGGTTTTTCCTTTGTGGTTGTGGGAGGGAATTGCATTTTGAGCCGTCTTGTGCTATGATGCTACGGAAGAACGGAAAACCGATTGGAGGCTTTTTTATGGCGATTATTTCTCCGTCTATTTTGTCAGCGGACTTTGTAAATTTGGAACGGGATATGGGTGTGTTGAAGCAGTCCGGGGCACCCTGGGCCCATGTAGATGTGATGGACGGGCTCTTTGTGCCCAACATCACCATTGGAATCCCGGTGGTGGCGGCACTGCGGAAGTGTACCGATCTGATTTTGGATGTCCATCTGATGATCGACCGTCCTGTGCGGTATGTGGAGGACTTTGTCCGGGCAGGTGCAGACTATGTAACCGTCCATGTGGAGGCAGACCAGCCCCAGAATATCCTGGAAGCACTGGACAAAATCCATGCCCTGGGGGCCAAGGCAGGTGTGGTGGTGAAGCCCAAGACCCCGGTGGAGACGGTGATTCCCTACCTGTCCAAGTGTGATATGGTTCTGGTGATGACGGTGGAGCCAGGCTTCGGCGGCCAGCGGTTCATGGAGGATATGATGCCCAAGCTGATCTGGCTGCGGGAACACGCCCCGGCCGGATGCCTCATTGAAGTGGATGGCGGCGTGGATCGGGTGACGGCACCGGTGTGCAAGGAAGCCGGAGCAAATGTCCTGGTCTCCGGTTCTGCCTTCTTCAAGGCAGAGGACAAGGCGGCTTTTGTCCGGGAGATTCAGGCATGAGACGCAGAATTTTAGGGCTTTGCCTGGCAGCACTGATGCTGGCCGGGTGCAGTGGTTGGCCGGAGCCTTCCGGCTCTACCCCTCCGGAGACCCAGGGACAGACCCAACCCATCCAGACCGAGGAAACAACCCTGCCCCAGGAGACGACTCTGCCAGAGATTCCGGAGGAAACCGATCCTGTGGAAGAAATCATTCAGGCTATGACCCTGGAGGAAAAGGTTGGGCAGCTGTTTCTTGTAACCCCGGAGGCGTTGACCTTCGATGGGGAGACGGTGACGATTCTGACCCAGGATCTGGTGGAAGGGATGGAACAATACCCGGTGGGGGGAATCATTCTCTTTGCCCGGAACATTCAGGATCCGGATCAGGTGACAACTCTCAACGCCCGGCTCCAAACCGCATCTTCCTTCCCCCTGTTTTTGGCAGTGGACGAAGAGGGGGGGACCGTGGCCCGAATTGGAAACAACGATGCCTTCGACGTGACCCGGTACGCCAGTACCGGGGTGGTAGGGGCATCGGGGAGCCGCCGCAACGCGCTGGATATGGGTTCTACCATTGGTGCGTATCTTCGGCAATATGGATTTAATTTGGATTTTGCCCCGGTGGCGGATGTGAATACCAATCCGGACAATCCGGTGATCGGCAACCGGGCCTTTTCTTCCCAGCCGGAGGTGGCGGCAGAATTGGCCGATGCCGTGGCCATGGGTCTGCGACAACAAGGCATCATTCCGGTGTTTAAGCATTTCCCCGGCCATGGGGATACCGCTGAGGATAGCCATGTGTCCATTGCGGTGAGCAACAAAACCCTGGAAGAAATGATGGTGTGCGAATTTTTGCCCTTCCTGGAAGCGGGAATCGGGGACTGCATTATGGTGGGGCATATTGCGGTGCCGAACCTGACGGGGGATATGACCCCGGCAGATCTGTCCTATGAGGTGGTCACGGAGATTCTCCGGAACCAATTGGGGTTCCAGGGTCTGGTGATTACAGACTCGCTGTCCATGGGAGCCATCACAGAAAGCACCCCATCGGGGGAGGCGGCGGTGGAGGCTTTCCTGGCCGGGTGTGATATTTTGCTGATGCCCGAGGATCTTCCTAAGGCCTTTGAAGCGGTGTATCATGCAGTGGAGGATGGAACCATCTCCATGGAACGGCTCCACGAAAGCGTCAGCCGGATCATCCAGTATAAGCTGGATGCCGGAATCTGGGTGGCAGAATAACAATCGGCAGAGTCTTATGGGAGACTCTGCCGATTTCTCTTATGATGTTATACCTGGGATAAGGTCTTGATTATAAATCCGTCTTGTCCAATCAGCATGATCTTTGCGTCCCGATTTTTCGGATGGAGATCCAGGAGCTTCTTACGTAAATCAGCGGCCGGGACATCCAACCAATGATTCTTCCACACAAAGATCAGGTAGCGTATGTGTGTATCATTTTTTATAGACAAAGAATCTGCCACATTTTGTGCCCAAGTTGACACAGAATCTGTTGTGTGAAATGGGAAACGGTATTCCTGATTGTGTTCCGTTCTTAGAATTGCAAAACCGTCCGCATCAGGCACTTCGGCAATGGCTGAAACACCAGACCAGATATACAATTTCCATGGTGTGCTTGCGTCATCTTCTCGGTATGCTGCCATAAAATCCATCCTCCGGAATCATTTTGGATCCCTTAACCCTTCACACCAAAACACATGATATCACCATCACTAAAGGTGTAATAATAGTTATAGTAGTTTCCGTTGTAATGCACAGAACAAGAGTGATACGACAAATCTGTTCCATAATATGATTGGGTGGCAGATAAAGAACTCCAACCGGCATATCCATAATAGCGATGGTGTGCGCCACCACCTTCTAAATAAAAATCATCCAGTATGCCTCGGGCGTTTCCGTTGGATCTGCTTTCAGTATGATCGGATATCGCAAATGTGACGATAGAGAAACATGAAAGCAATGCTGCAAGAATCAAAATGCTCGCAAATAGTCTTGCTGCTTTTTTCATAAGGATACCTATCTATGATGCGATTTTGTGGGCTGTCGGATGATAGAATATACTGATCAGTATTTCTGCTATGCATTATAACAAAAATGTAAGTATTCGTCAAGCGAAAAATGCACCTTTTACACACAAAAATGTACCTTATACACAAATGCAGTTGAGTGGATTAAACGGATAATTTGACAGTGCTGCAATGCTGATTCTTGTTCTGAGTTTTCTACAAATTTTTTAACCGGGGGATACCGATATTTTCATATAGAATCGATTGACATTTTATGGGGTATTATTGTATAATGTCCCTGGAAAATGTCCGTTTTCCAATTTGCGATTCGATCAAAAGTCATTCATACGGTGACTTTTAGAAAAGAAAGGAATTTTTGCCATGATTTACAGTGCAGAAGTACAAAACATGTGCACCGTGGGTAAGGGCGCTTACCACGGTCCTGCTCCCATTCCCGAGGAGGGCAAGTGGGTTCAGGTTAAGCAGATTTCCGACATCAGCGGCTTCACCCACGGCGTGGGCTGGTGCGCCCCTCAGCAGGGTGCTTGCAAGCTGACCCTGAACGTGAAGGAGGGCATCATTGAGGAGGCTCTAGTGGAGACCCTGGGTTGCTCCGGCATGACCCACTCCGCAGCTATGGCTTCCGAGATCCTCATCGGCAAGACCATCCTTGAGGCACTGAACACCGACCTGGTGTGTGACGCCATCAACACCGCCATGCGGGAGCTGTTCCTGCAGATCGTCTACGGCCGTAGCCAGTCTGCATTCTCCGAGGACGGCCTGGCAGTTGGCGCATCCCTGGAGGATCTGGGCAAGGGCCTGCGTAGCCAGGTTGGCACCATGTTTGCCACCAAGCAGAAGGGCCCCCGTTACCTGGAGATGGCAGAGGGCTATGTGACCCGCTGCGCTCTGGACGAGAACGACTTCATCATCGGTTACGAGTTCATCAATCTGGGCAAGATGATGGACTTCATCAAGAAGGGCGACGATGCTAACACCGCTCT
>CAZSAZ010000024.1:0-14395 GCA_964604925.1 uncultured Oscillospiraceae bacterium
CACGTTCTTTTTGCTTTCCCTAATGTGTAACACATCATTGACAAACCTACACTTTTTCAAAATTCCTTCGTAGAAAAGAGTTGTATTTTTCCGGATCTGGTGGTACAATAGACAAAATAGTATCTGCCCTCCGGGGCAGATACAGGAAAAACTAGGAGGTATACACCATGGCTGAAAGCAAGCACTATATCACCCAGCCCCAGGACAACGGCAGCGTGATGATTTCTGACCAGGTTCTCGTCAATATTATTTCCCATGCCGTGGGAGAAGTGGAGGATGTGGCTCTGTCCGGAAAGCCCGGTAAGAACTGGGGAAAAGGCATCAAGATTCTCATCGATGAAGAGGACAACGTTGAGGTCAAGGTCTACATCACCGTCAGCTATAACCACAGCGTCACCGAAGCCGCCGCTACCGTTCAGGACAGCATCCGTACTGCCCTGGAATCCATGGCTGGCGTCACCGTCACCGGTGTGAACGTGGAAGTGGTCGGCATCGTCCGGCAGTAAGGTAGGGCTCCATGACAAGAGGTAACGCAAGAGAACTGGCCATGCACATGATCTACAGCCGTGGATTCACCGGCGAAGATCCCAAAACCACCGTAAAATCCCGTTTGGACGAGGCATACTATGCCCGCTTGGCGGAGGAGAATGAAATTTACGGGGAAGCCCCCACTCGTCGTCAGGTCAAGTACCTGGAGCAAGTGGTCTCCGGGGTGGAACAGGAACAGGAGTCTTTGAACAAAATCATTGCCACCTATGCCATTGGCTGGGATATCAGCCGGATTTCCCGGCTTTCCCGAGCCATCATGCAGTTGGCTGTGTATGAAATGCTCCATCTGGAAGATGTGCCTGACAACGTGGCGGTATCCGAGGCCGTTCGTCTGACCAAAAAGTATGACACCGACTCTGCCGCTTTCGTCAACGGAATTCTGGGTAGCTTTGTCCGGGCAAAACAGGCAGCGCAGGTTGCGTCCAACCAACAGGAAAGCGAAGCCCAGGTGGAACAGCCTGAGGAAGTGTAACATATGAATGTAATCGGCTTTGACACCAGCAATTATACCACCTCCATTGCCTACTTTGATGGAGTTGATGGGGTCAATTGTTCCCAGTTGCTTCCGGTCAAGGAAGGCCAGTTGGGTCTGCGCCAAAGCGATGCACTCTTTGCCCATGTCAAAAGCCTGCCGGAGCTATCTGGCAGGCTGTTTTCCCGTGTGGTTCCGGAGTCCATCGCTGCTGTGGCTGTGTCCACCCGCCCCCGGGCGGTGGAAGGGAGCTATATGCCCTGTTTCCTCGCCGGCATCGCCCAGGCAAAACTCCTCAGCGATGCGCTCCATGTTCCGATGTTTGATGTGAGCCACCAACAAGGTCACGTAGCTGCGGCTTTGTGGAGCGCGGGCCGAATGGATTTGATGGATGTGCCCCATTTGGCCTGGCACCTCTCCGGCGGCACCACGGAGCTGTTGCTCATTGAGCCTGAGGGAAAAAACGTTCGGGCCACCAAAATTGGCGGCACCACAGATATTTCTGCCGGTCAGTTGATTGACCGCACGGGCCAGATGCTGTGTCTGCCCTTTCCGTCGGGAAAGCATTTGGATGCGCTGAGCCAATCAGCCCAGGATCGGGAGACTTTCCGGGTGAAGTGCCCGGAGATGTCCTTCTCTCTGTCCGGTGTCCAGAACAAAGTGGAGCAGTACCACGCCAAACATTCTGCCCCGGAAGAAACGGCTGGCTATGCCCTTCGGTGTGTGGCAAACGCCGTAATCACCGCAACCCGAAACGCTCAAAAGGCATATCCAGGGCTGGAAGTGGTATTCTCCGGAGGAGTTGCCTCCAATTCCATGCTCCGGACACTTACCGCCCCCCTCAAACCGGTATTTGCTCAGAGGCAGTATTCCACGGACAACGCCATGGGTGTGGCGGTGCTGGGGCACCGATTGATGGAGGAATAAGATGGAACGTCAGATTCTGTCTGTGGGACAGCTTAATGACTATCTGAAAACCAAACTGGATGCCGATGGCCAACTGCGCAATGTGGCGGTATGGGGAGAATTGTCCAACTACAAAATCTATCCCTCGGGCCATCACTATTTTACCTTGAAAGACGACCAGGGAGCCATGCGTTGTGTTATGTTCAAGTCCAGCGCAAGTCGCCTGCGATTTCGGCCGGAAAACGGTATGAAAGTGGTGGCGTTGGGGTCTGTAACCTTATACGTCCGGGACGGTGGGGTACAGCTCTATTGCCAGGGCTTGATGCTCGATGGAGTGGGGGATTTGTATGCCGCTTTTGAGCAGTTAAAACAAAAACTGGGGCAGGAAGGATTGTTTGACCCTGGGCATAAAAAACCCCTGCCCAAATATCCCCAGACCATCGGCATCGTCACCAGCGAAGCTGGCGCAGCCGTCCACGATATGATCCGAATCCTGCGCAAACGCTATCCTCTGACCCGGGTACGTTTGCTTCCTGTTCGGGTGCAGGGGGCGGAGGCTCCCGGTGAAATCGCCGCAGCCATTGACTACGCCAACCACCATCATCTGGCGGATTTGCTTATTGTGGGACGGGGCGGTGGCTCGATGGAAGATCTTTGGGCCTTTAATGAAGAGATCGTCGCCCGGGCGATTTATCGCTCCCAAATCCCGGTGATCTCTGCCGTGGGTCACGAGCCTGATGTGACCATTTCGGATTTTGTGGCAGATCTTCGGGCAGCCACCCCCTCCAATGCGGCCGAGCTGGCTGTGCCGGAGCAAGATGCCCTGCGTCAGAGCTTAGATGGGATGAGTCAGGCTATGACCCGTTCCATGGCACGTCGGCTGACCGTGGCCCGGGAACAACTAACCTCCCTGTCCAGCCGACCGGTGCTTCAATCCCCCCTGGCCTCCTTCGATCACCGAAGAAAAGCCCTGGGGCTGTTGGAAAATCGCCTTCTTGCCGCGCAGCAGGGGATAAACCACCGTTGCCGCCGGGATTATGTGGCTTTGATATCCAAGTTGGATGCCATGAGTCCACTGAAGGTTCTCACCCGGGGCTATGCCCTGGTGACTGGTGAGGACGGAGCGGTGATTCGTTCCGCAACCCAGGTTCACCCAGGCCAGGATATCGCCGTTCGCCTCAGCGACGGCGCTATCCACGCCATTGTCTCAGAAGGGAGCAATAAACATGATGGAACATGAACCCACCTTTGAAGAAAAAATGACCCGCCTGGAGCAGATCGTCCGAATCTTGGAACGGGGAGATGTGGCTCTGGAAGAATCCCTGGCACTGTTCCAAGAGGGAACGCAACTGGTGTCCGATTGCGGAAAACTCCTGGATCAGGCGGAACTCCAGGTCAAAAAAGTGATGGTTGCCCCCGACGGCACCCCTGTGGAAGGAGCGTTTCTCGATGAACCATGAACGGATGGAGCAGTACCGCGCTGCCATTGAATCTTATTTGCTGGCTTACACCCGCCGCCACAACCAGGAGCCCCAGCATTTGCTGTTCGATGCCATGGGCTACTCCCTGCTGGCTGGAGGAAAACGGCTGCGGCCGATTTTTACCCTGGAATTTTGCCGCATCTCTGGGGGTGACTGGCAAGAGGCCCTGCCCTTTGCCGGAGCAGTGGAAATGGTTCAAACCTACAGCTTAATTCACGACGATTTGCCCAGCATGGACAATGATGACTACCGCCGTGGAAAACTTACCAACCACAAGGTCTATGGAGAGGGCATGGCCATTTTGGCTGGAGACGCCCTTTTGACCGCTGCGTTCCAGGAAATTGCCACAGCCCGGGGCATTTCACCGGAGGCTCGGATTCGGGCGGTGGAGGTGCTGTCCCGGTGTGCCGGTGAGACCGGCATGGTAGGCGGACAGGTTCTGGACATTATGAGCGAGCAGCGTCAGTGCAATGAGCAGGAAATTCTGGATATTCAGACGAGAAAGACCGGTGCCTTGATTCAGGCGTCGTGTATTCTGGGTGTCCTGGCTGGCGGCGGCACGCCCCAGCAGGAGGCCGCCGCCGGAGAATTTGCACACCATCTAGGTCTGGCGTTCCAGATTCGGGATGATATGCTGGATGTCATTGGGGATGCGACCAAACTGGGCAAGGCCACCGGTGCCGATGAGGGGAAAAACACCTTCGTTCGGCTCTATGGTCTGGAGGCCTGTGAACGATTGGTCAAGCACCACACAGACCTGGCCATTCGGGCTCTGGATGGCTTTGGGCAGACAGATTTCTTGAAAGATCTCGCCCTCACCCTGACCTGCCGGGACTATTGATAAAAGATGGAAAAAGGGGACAGAATGTCTCCTTTTTCTGCGGCATAATGGTTGCGTTCGCAAGCATTATCTGGTATAATATAAGAGAGAAAACTAGAAAGAGGTTATGTCATGTCGCAACAAGATCAAAAATATCAACAAATGACCGAGACGCCGGTTCGGAAACTCATCATCCAACTGGCCATTCCCAGCATCATCAGTATGTTGGTGACCACCCTGTACAATGCCGCCGATACTTTCTTCATCGGCCAAATCAGTACATCGGCCTCTGCTGCGGTGGGTGTATGTTTTTCCATGATGTCTATCATCCAGGCTCTGGGATTTTTCTTTGGACAAGGCTCCGGCACCAGCATTTCCCGAGCTCTGGGGGATCAGAAGGGGGAAGCTGCCGGGGAATTGGCGGCGCTGGGTTTTTATTCTGCGGTACTCTTCGGGCTGTTCCTGAGTGCGTTGGGGCTGATTTTTATCAAGCCTCTGGTATACCTTCTGGGTGCTACTGAGACCATCTACCCCCATGCGGTGGAATATTTGAGCATCATTTTGCTGGGCGCGCCTATTATGGCCGCTTCCTTTGTTCTAAATAATCTGCTCCGGTTCCAGGGATATTCCTTCTACGGCATGATCGGTGTGACCATTGGTGGCGTGCTGAATATTGCCCTGGATCCTCTGTTCATCTTTGTGTTCCATATGGGCACCGCCGGTGCGGCTCTGGCCACCGTCTTGAGCCAGGCCATTAGCCTGGTAGTGCTATATTATCTGAACAACCGCCATTCTTCGGTGAAGATCCGGCTGAAGCACCTCCGGCCCAGAGTTGCGCATTTTGCCGATATCGTCCGGGGCGGTCTGCCCAGCCTTTTGCGCCAAGGCATTGCCAGCGTTGCGGTGATTTGCCTGAATCTGGCGGCAAAACCCTTCGGAGATGCTGCCATTGCTGCCATGAGCATCGTCAGTAAGATCACCATGTTCACCAACTCCGCCATGATGGGCTTTGGCCAGGGTTTCCAGCCTGTTTGTGGCTTTAACTATGGCGCAAAGAAGTATGATCGGGTGAAGGAAGGGTATTTCTTCTGCGTGAAGGGTTCGTTCTTGTTTTTGCTGATTCTGGCAGTGGTGGAGATTTTCTGCGCCGGGTGGCTCATCCAGATTTTCCGCAATGACCCGGAGGTGATCTCCATTGGTTCCTTGGCACTCCGGCTCCAGTGTTTGACCATCCCTACCTTCAGCGTTATTGTCATCACCAATATGATGCTCCAAACCAGCGGCAAGGTGGTGTCGGCCTCCATCATTGGCTCTGCCCGTCAGGGAATTTTCCTGATCCCCGGTGTGTTCCTGTTGTCGGCACTGTTTGGACTGCGGGGCATCCAGATGGTTCAGCCTGTGGCAGATCTGTGCACCCTGTTTTTGACCATTCCTCTGGCCAGATCCTTCCTCAAGGAACTAGATGAGGCAAAACCTTAAAAATTCTAAAGATTTTGTCAATGGCGGGAGGCCTGTGCCTCCCGCCATTGACATTTCCTGGGAAATGGGTATAATTGGGGTATCGATTTTCAATTCGGAATGAAAAAGGGGAATCATTATGGCAAAAGCAAATGGGTTATCCATCATCATTGTGGGATGCGGCAAAGTGGGCCAAACGCTGGTGGAGCAACTGAGCAAAGAAGGCCACGATATCACCATCATTGACAAAAACGGGAAAAAGATCCAGGCCTTGGCCTCTACCTATGACGTGATGGGAGTTCCCGGTAATGGTGCCAGCTATGCGGTGCAGTTGGAGGCGGGAATTGAAAAGGCGGATCTGCTCATTGCTGTGACCGAATCGGATGAACTGAATCTGCTGTGTTGCACAGTGGCCAAGCGGGTGGCAAATTGCGCAGCCATTGCCCGGGTGCGGACACCGGACTACAGCCAGGAAATCAATTATCTCCAGGAAAAGCTGGGTTTGGCCATGATTATCAATCCCGAGTGGGAGACAGCAAAGGAAGCCGCCCGTATGTTGGCACTGCCCACAGCATTGGAAGTCAGCTCCTTTGCCCACGGCCAGGCGGAGATGATCTCCTTCCGGATTCCGCCGGACAATCTGTTGGATGGAATGCAGCTTTGGGATATGAATAAGAGCATCCCAGAGGAAATTGAGACCAATGTGCTGATTTGCGCCATTGAGCGGGATGGCAATGTACATATTCCCAGCGGCAATTTCCAAATGCGCCGGGGTGACGTAATCAGCTTTGTCTCCACTGCCCGAATTGCCCGGAAATTCCTGAGAACCATTGGCTTCAAAACCCGGCAGGTTCGTTCCTGCACCATCGTTGGCGGCGGCAAGGCCGGATTCTACCTGGCCCAGGAACTGGGACAGATGGGCATTGAGGTAAAGCTCATTGAGCGAGATGCTGCCCGATGCGAGGAATTGAACGAGCTTCTCCCCAAGGCTAACGTGATCAACGGTGACGGCACCGACCAGGAGCTGTTGCGGGAAGAGGGATTGGAGTACGCTGAGTCCTTTGTTCCTTTGACAGGAATCGACGAAGAAAACATTCTGCTGACCCTTCATGCCAAGCAGGTTTCCAATGCCAAGGTCATTACCAAGATCAACCGGATCACCTTCCGGGACGTCATCAGCGGCCTGGATTTGGGCAGTGTGATTTACCCCCGATACATCACCAGCGAGGCCATTGTGGCATATGTCCGTGCCAAGGCCAACTCCCGGAATTCCAACGTGGAGACGCTGAACTATCTGTTCGACAATCGGATGGAGGCCATTGAGTTCCGGGTAAACAAGTCCTCTGCCGCCACGGGAACTAAGCTCAAAGACCTGAAGCCCAAGATGAAGAAGGATATCCTCATCGCCTTTATCAACCGCAACGGCAAGATCCTCATCCCTTCCGGTAACGATACCATTGAGGTAGGCGACTCGGTGATGATCGTCACCACCCACTCTGGTTTCAACGACATCCGGGACATTCTCAGCTAAGGGGAGGGGATTGGATGAACGGTGCAATGATCGTCTATATTCTGGGAAGTGTTTTGCGCATCGAAGGATTGTTGATGCTTCCCAGTTGTCTGGTGGCCCTGATTTACCACGAGACGCAAGGGCTTTCCTATCTCATTGGGGCGGCACTGTGTTTGGTGGCTGGTTCCATCATGAGCTGGAAAAAGCCCAAGGACAATACCCTGTATTTGAAGGACGGCTGCGTGACCACTGCCATGAGCTGGATTGTGCTGTCCGTCTTTGGCGCGCTGCCCTTTGTGTTCACCGGGGAGATTCCTTCCTTCACCGATGCCATGTTTGAGACGGTATCCGGCTTTACCACCACCGGCTCCAGTATCCTCACCGATGTGGAGGCCATGAGTCACACCTCCTTGTTCTGGCGGAGCTTTACCCACTGGATCGGCGGCATGGGCGTGCTGGTGTTTTTGCTGGCTGTGCTGCCTCTCAGTGGCGGCTCCCACTTCAACTTAATGCGGGCAGAAAGCCCCGGCCCCTCTGTGGGCAAACTCGTGCCCAAGGTGGGGGTCACGGCCCGGATCCTTTACATCATCTATTTCGTCATGACTGTGGTGGAGATCGTCCTGCTGCTGGTGGGTGGGATGGATCCTTTCGATGCACTGCTGATGAGCTTCGGCTCTGCCGGTACTGGTGGCTTTGGCATCAAGGCCGACTCCTGCGGAAGCTACAGTACCTATTCTCAGTGGATCATTACCATTTTTATGATCCTGTTTGGCGTGAACTTCAATGCCTATTACTATTTGGTGTTTGGTAAAATCAAAAAGGCCTTTTCCGTGGAGGAGGTTCGGTGGTATTTTGCCATCATCTTGTGTGCCATCGTCATCATCTTCGTCTCCATTTTGGGGATGTATCCCACACCTTTTGAGGCCTTGACCCATGCTGCATTCCAGGTGGGCACCATCATTACCACGACGGGTTACGCCACCACCGATTTTAACCTTTGGCCCATGGTGGCCAAGCTGGTGCTGGTGCTGTTGATGTTCTGCGGTGCTTGCGCCGGATCCACCGGTGGCGGTATTAAAGTGTCCCGGCTTGTGATTCTGGGAAAGGCGGCATTGCGGGAAATGAACTCTCACATCCACCCCAAGTCCATCCGAAACCTGAAGTTTGAAGGAAAAAATGTGGAATTGGACATGGTTCGTTCCATTTTGGTGTATCTGGCTACCTTCACCTTCCTGTTCTGGGGATCGGTATTTCTGATTTCCCTGGAGAATCTGGATTTTACCACCACCTTCACCTCGGTGACAGCCACCATAAACAACATCGGCCCGGGACTGGAATTGGTTGGCCCCACCGGTAGTTTCGCAGCCTTCACCGATTTCAGCAAATGGGTATTTATTTTCGATATGCTGGCCGGTAGATTGGAGCTGTTCCCCCTGCTGATTTTGTTCCATCCCGGTCTGTGGAAAGAGCAGCTGGAACGCAATCGTATGACAAAAAGAACCTAAGCAGATCATGTCCCCCCGCAGGAGTGTGTTTCCTACGGGGGGACAATTGATTCTCAATGGATTAGTTCTGGTGTTCCCGGAGCCATTCCATGGCGCACCGGGCAAACACTGCCGTACCGATGGGCAGAACGGACTCATCAAAGGTCACTTTGGGATGGTGCTGGGGATAGCGGTAGCCCTGATCGGGTTGTCCCGCCGCCAAGGCCAGCATCAACGACGGAACCTCCTGGCTGACATAGGCAAAATCCTCCGATCCGCCGCCTCTCATGCCGCCCAGTTTGGCCGCAGCGATGACCCGCTCCTGTCCCAGCATGGGAATTAGATACCCCTCCACTTCACGGGACAAATCCTGGTCGTTGACCAGGGTAGGACAGCCGCTTCCAAACTCCACCTGGGCCGTGGCACGGTAGGCTGTAGCGATGGCCTGGGTGATTTGTTCCATGCGGGTTTTTAAGGTAGCGCGGGTCTGTTCCTGGTAGGTACGGATGGTGCCTCCCAACTCGGCCTGGTCCGCAATGGCGTTGGAGACTGAACCACCATGGAACGAACCGATGGTCAAAACAGCTTCCTCAGAAGGGGACAGTTCCCGGGCCTGGATTTCTTGCAGTCCGATGAGAATGTGAGCCCCCACGGTCAGGGCGTCCACGCCGTTTTGAGGGGCGGAACCGTGGCATCCCTTTCCCTGTACCCGGATGGTAAAATAGTCCGCTGCCGGAGCGCTGACACCAGGGGCGCAGACAATCACCGTTCCCGGGGTCATGGGAACCGCCGCAGTAACGTGGATCATCATGGCGGCGTCGGGTCTAGGATTTTCCAGTAGCCCGGAGGCGATCATATCCTTTCCACCTTCAAAAATCTCCTCGGCAGGCTGGAACATCAGCTTAATTTGTCCGGGGATCTCCTGTTCATGGGCCTTCAGTAGCTTTGCTGCGCCCAACAGCATGGCAGTGTGCAGGTCGTGGCCACAGGCGTGCATGGCTCCGGTGGTGCAGGCAAAATCTACCCCGGATTCCTCCTGAATCGGCAGCGCATCCATATCTGCCCGAAGGAGAAAGACCTTCCCCGGCTGGTGTCCTCCCAACGTGGCCACCAGTCCTGCCTTTCCGCAGGGTTCCGGGGTAATCCCCATGGCCTGGAGCTTCGATTCCACATAAGCCTTGGTTTGCGTCAGGTCGAAGCCCACCTCTCCATGGCTGTGAAGATACCGTCTGGTTTCCACCAATTCCTGTTCCAACGTCTTTGCTTCTTCCGAATAATCCATGATAAACCACTCCTTTTTGATATCATATCCCGTTTGCCCCATTTTACCCCGGAAAGGGCGTTGGCTCCAGGGAACAGCTATTGTGTGCTATAGCGTACCAGGTTTTTCGAGAAAAATCAATGGAGAAGTTACAAGGTGGGCTTGAAAATTGGGAATAATCCTGATATGATACACAAAGAACGAAAAAGGAGTCAAACCATTATGGAAGAAATTCTCATTCGGGCGGGATCTTTTGTGGCGATCATCGTCCTGGGGTATGTGCTAAAGTGTATGGGTGTGTTCCGTCAGGAGGATTTTCCCATTCTGTCCAAGGTGGTCATCCGCATCACCCTTCCTGCCGCCATTGTCACCAGCTTTGCCGGAAAACAGATCGAGCCTGCACTGCTGATATTGGTGCTGTTGGGCATGGGCGGGGGACTGATTTATATGTTCCTGGGCTATGTTACCAATCTTCGAAAGGATCCCGAGACCAAAGCATTTGAAATTCTGAACCTCCCGGGATATAACATCGGAAACTTTGCGCTGCCCTTTGTCCAGAGCTTCCTTGGGCCCACCGGTGTTATTGCCACAAGCCTGTTTGACACCGGAAATGCCTTTATCTGCCTGGGCGGTGCGGTGAGCGTGGCATCCATGGTCAAAGACGGAAGCAAATTCTCCATGATGCGTATCATCAAGGCTCTGTGCAAAAGTGTTCCGTTCCTGACGTATATCACCATGGTGGTACTGAATCTGGCCAGCATCCAATTGCCGGATGCAGTAATTTCCTTTGCCCAGATTATTGCCAATGCAAACGCCTTTCTGGCGATGTTCATGATCGGTGTGGGCTTCCACTTGGCAGGAGACAAGGGGCAGACCAATCGTATCATCAAAATCCTGGTATTGCGGTATGGTGTTGCGGCGATTTTGGCCTATGTGTACTACTTCGTCCTGCCCTTCTCTTTGGAAGTGAGGCAAGCGCTGGTGATTTTGGCCTTTAGTCCCATTGGCTCTGCCGTTCCTGCCTTCACTGCGGAGATCAAAGGAGATGTGGGGCTGTCCAGCGCCCTGAATTCTATGACCATTGTCATCAGCATCGTCATCATTGTGGTGCTGTTGGGGATTATGCTGTAAAGATTCTGGTATACACCCTTCGGAATTTGATCCGGAGGGTGTATTTTTGTTGCTATTTTGAGAAATTCAATGTATAATCAGAAATTGTAATATCCAAGAATCGGAGGGACTGTTCTGTTGAAACATCCATTTTCCAAAGGGGGAAGCCGAGGAAGGCTGGTGCACAATACCCTAATGCTTTACCTTTTGACCTTTTCCAATTATTTCCTCGGATTGATTGTGGCGCCCTATGAGACCCGGGTATTGGGCACCGAGGGCTATGGCCTTTTGGGCGTTGCCACGGCCCTGATGGTCTATTTTCAGCTGGTCATCGACTTTGGCTTTCTCCTGTCCGGAACCCAGGAAGTGGCTCTCCATCGAAATGATCCCCAGCATTTGAGTCGGATCTTCACCTCCATCACCCTGGGGAAGGTAGCATTGACCATCCTGTCTGGTATCATTTTGGTGGTGCTTTGCCAGGTGGTTCCGTCCTTCCAAAGCCGACAGGGATTTTACCTGCTTTGTTTTTGCTATACTGCCCTGAACTCCATGATTCCGGATTACCTCTACCGCGGAATGGAGGATATGTCTGCCATCACCATCCGAACGGTTTGTATCAAGGTATTCTTCACCGGAGGAATTCTGCTGTTTGTCCACTCTGCTCAGGATATTTGGGTGATCCCCGTGCTGAACATTGTGGGCAACGGTGTAGCCGCAGGCTATGCGTTTTTCGATGTCCGGAAGCGATTTGGGATTCGCTTGTGCCCGGTTAAACTGGCAGATGTGGCCCGGTGTATGAAGGAATCCTCGGTATTCTTCTTCTCCCGGATTGCCACCACTGCATATAGTGCCATGAACACGGTGATTTTGGATCTGATTTCCTCCTCCGGTGCTACCACCGCCTTTTACACCTCCGCCGACAAGCTGATCTCCACAGGAAAAAGTGCCCTGTCTCCCATTTCCGACAGTCTTTATCCTTACATGGTGAAAAACCGGGATTTCAAACTGGTGAAGCGGGTGCTGCTAATTCTGGAACCCTTGATCGTATTCTTCTGTAGCCTGTGCTTTGTTTTCGCCCAGGAGCTTTGTGTGCTGATTTTCGGGCCGGACTTTGCACCGGCAGGGCAAGTCCTCCGGGCGATGCTTCCGGTGGGTGTGGTGATTTTGCCCAGCTACATCTGTGGTTTTCCCATGATGTCTGCCATGGGCATTGCCAAGCACGCCAATTATTCCGTGGTGTTCGGTTCCTGCCTCCATATTTGCAACCTGCTGTTGTTGTCCTGCTTTGGAAAGATCAATATGGTCAGTCTGGGGCTTTCCGTATCCCTGGCAGAGACCATGATTCTTGCCTATCGGCTGGTGGTGATTTGGATGCACCGAGACAAATTGAAGGGAGGAACCGGTCATGATGCGTGATTTGCTTTCCCATGGTCTTTGGATGACATTTGGGCATTTGCCCATCCGAAAACGGAAAGTGCTTTTTTCCAGCTATTATGGACGGGGATACTCCGACAGCCCCAAGGCCATTGCCCAGGCCTTGCTGGATTCCGGGGAAGAGGTGGAGCTTTGCTGGCTGGTTAAGTCTCCCCAGGAGGCAGCTACCTTGCCACAGGGAATCACCCCTGTGGATCAGAATAACCCTGTGGCACGCATTTATGCCTATACCACATCCCGGGTTTGGGTGGATAACTGCCGCAAATACGTTCGAACGAAGCGCAAGGGGCAGTTCTACCTCCAGACCTGGCACGGCTTTGCGCTGAAGATGGTGGAGGCCGATGCCCTACAGGCTTTGGAACCGGAATACATCGAAGGAGCCAGGGCCGATGCGGCCATGACCGATTTGATGATTTCAGGTAGCCGGTTTATGACCGAGCTGTACCGCCGGGCTTTCTGGTATTCCGGAGTTGTGGAGGACCTGGGAACCCCTCGGAACGATATGTTCTTCCAACAAGAGACCTATGCTCGTTCCGTTCGTCAAGCCTTCGGCTTGGAACAAAACCGGAAATTGGTGCTCTACGCCCCCACCTTCCGGGCAAGCCACAGCCTTCAGGTCTATGCCCTGGATGCCCAGGCTTTGAAGAAAGCCTGCCAGACCCGGTTTGGAGGGGACTGGACGGTTCTGATTCGCCTTCATCCCAATGTGGCCTCCGGCTCCAAGGAATTGTTTGCCTATGATGGACAAACCCTGGTGGATGCCACCGGATATCCCGATATGCAGGAACTGCTGGCTGGGGTAGATCTTTTGGTAACGGACTATTCTTCGTCCATGTTTGACTTTGCCTTGACGGGAAAACCCTGCGTCCTGTACGCCCTGGATGTGGAAGATTATGCCCGGGAACGGAATTTCTACTTTCCTCTGGAATCCTTGCCTTTTCCCATGGCTCGAAGGGCGCAAGACTTGGAAACGGTTATTTTGAACTACGATGAATCGGTGTGGGCAGAGAAGTGGAACCGGTTTTATCGCCAGGCCGGCTTTGTGGAAGATGGTATGGGTGCCAAGCGTTGTGCCCAGTGGATCCTGGATCGCTTAGGCTAACTGATTTCGCTCACATTTTATCGATATATGCCTTGACATTGGGGCATATGGCGTGTATAATCCTCTTAGTTAATGAAATATTTGGTCTTTGTGGCTGGATGGTGCGCAGGTCGGCTGTTCAGCTTAAAAAGGGAATGGGGTGCAAATCCCCGCAGGTCACGCTGCTGTAAGCGTCGAGAATCTTGTCCGTCGGTGGAAGCCGGTCATTGGGGGAGTCCCCTGCTAAGGGAGTAGGTGTCTAAACAGCGCGCGAGGGTTCAAATCCCTCTCACTCCGCCAAAAGTCCAGAATTTACCACTTTTTTGGTAAATTCTGGACTTTTTCTTTATTATTTTATTTTGTTTTGTCGGAAAACATTTTTGCAAATGTGCTTAAAAATACCGTTATATATCGAATAATATCGTTCTATTACTCTCTTTACTACTCTCGTTTTAAGGCCGTATTTACTTCTTAAACAGGTTCTGTAAATTGGTGACCTTTTCAGCCTGTGCAATCTCACGCTTGTGCATAAAGTCGTACAAAGCTTTCATGCCCTCGGGTACTTCACCCTTTAATTTCTTGTAGGTGTCGATGGAAGCAACAACCCTCTTGTGCAGAGCATCCATGTGGGTCATTTCTTCCTGTGACAGCTTGTAGAACAGGTTCGCCGTTTCAGGGTCAGTGTCCTTGTATTTCAGAGCCAGCTCGATATAGGTACAAGCATCTTCCAGTTCATCTTCGATATGCTCAGATAACAGTTCAATCATTTTCATGGTTATGCCTCCTTGATGTAGCGATAAAGGGTGTCAATGTCCCTCTGCGTAAATTT
>CAZSAZ010000025.1:0-14263 GCA_964604925.1 uncultured Oscillospiraceae bacterium
AACTGGACCTCACATTTCTGTGAAGTCCAGCTTTTCTTAACTTAATGACATTGCCGGCTGTCCGGAGCGGCTTTTTCAACCACTGGAATTCAAGCCAAAGCTCACCGCAATGGCGTCATCCACCAGGGACATTTGTTTTTCATCCAGCCGACCCATATGCTCCCGCAATCGACGTTTGTCAATGGTTCGAATCTGTTCCAGCAAAATCACCGAATCCCGGCTCAGGCCTACGCTGCCTCCGGCGATATTGATGTGGGTGGGCAGACGGGCCTTTCCCGTCTGACTGGTTATGGCTGCGGCGATGACCGTGGGGGAATGGCGGTTTCCGGTGTCGTTCTGGACGATGAGCACCGGGCGCGTGCCTCCCTGCTCACTGCCCACCACCGGGCTAAGATCCGCGTAGAAAATGTCGCCCCGTTTCACACTGTTGTCCATAGGCTTTCACACTCCGTGAGAAATCTGACCGGCGCTACGGGTATTCCTATGTAACGCGGCTGATTCTATTGTCCCACGTCCACCCAGAAATTATACGCCGTTCCATGTGGTCATCGTATGCCCCTTCCTGAGAAAAAGCTACTCCACAGAACATTCCTCCACCTGGATCGACAATTGTCGCTGGCCCCGCCAACTGATTTCTCCGGAAAGAATGGTCTGCTCCCGGAGCCATACATCCACTGTGAGTGGGTCGTCTCCATAGCTGTCATCCAGAGTCAAGTGGTAGATCTCTCCTTCCCGGCTCCAACCGGTGAGGCATCCGGAACGAAGAGCCTGTAGCATCACCCAGGGCCCGCTGACAGGGCTTAATCGCTGCCGTGCCAGAAGGGGGAAGCCCAGAATGGCCTCGTCATAGCCAATTGTCCCCTCTGTTTCCTCCACCGTTCCATGGATTCCTGCAATGGACTCCGGTGCCAGCACCTGAAAGGTCATGGCTTCATCTCCCTTTTGGGTACACAACAAAGTGAAACATTCCACCCCATCGGTATAGGAGGCCTGGATCTCACACTGGAGCTGAATTTCCTGGGTCTGGGCCATGGTTTCCCTCAGAGCCTCCACCGTCTGGGCTTCCCTTGAGCCACTACATCCTGAAAACACCACCAGTATCCAAGCAACTACCCATCCTTTTTTCACATTGCATCCGCCCTATTTCAGTAGTCGGGGCAGTCTTTGGAGCAAATCCGTGGGAAGCATTCCCCTTTGCCCCAGTTCCTGGGCGCACAAATCCCCGGCCCGGCCATGGAACCAGGCAGCGCAGGCTGCCGCCTCCAAAGGCGGCACTTTCTGTCCCACCAGGGAGACGATCATCCCCGCCAGCACATCGCCACTGCCCCCCACTGCCATGCCCGGATTTCCGGACTGGTTGACATAGAGGGTATCTCCGTCGGTAATCATGGTTCGGTGTCCCTTCCGCAACAGAATCACCCCCAAGTCCCTGGCCATCGCCATGGTGGCATCGGCTTTGTTTCCCTTGGGGATTCCCAATCGGGCCAACTCTCCCTCATGGGGCGTCAGAATGGTGGCCCCCCGCCTGTCCCGCAACATATCTTTATGCTGGGCCGCCAGGGTTATGCCATCGGCATCCAGCACCAGAGGACATTCCGTCTGGGTCAGAAGCAGCTCCAGCACCACCTCCGGCCCGGCCCCTTTTCCGCTACCACAGCCAAACAGCACCCCATCCATATGAGGCAACAGCTCCCGGATGGGATCCAGGGCCTTGGCCGAGAGCATCCCCCGCTCCTCCGGCAGGGGAAACACCACCGGCTCTGTCAGTTTCACCGCCTCGATGGGGTAGATTCCCTCGGGAACCCCCAGGTATACCAATCCCGCCCCGGTTCGCAGAGCTCCCATAGCCGCCAGGGCAGCGGCCCCGGTGAACCCCCGGCTTCCGCAAAGCAGCAAAATCTTTCCATAGTCCCCCTTGTGGGACTCGGGCTTTCGCTCCGGAATCTGCTTCAGGGCTGTTTCGTCGTTGAGATAGATCATGGCGTTTCCCTCCTTTTTTCTTTATTGTATGCCTTTCCCAGAGGAGAATCAAGTTTTTCCTTGAGGGGATTGACATTTTGTGAAATTACCCCTATAATATCATTACACGATATCGTGAAACGATATAAAACACAGGAGGTGATCCCTTGCCAAAGAAATCCCTGGAACTCCTCACCGAATCCATGTTTTATGTCCTGATGGCCCTTCGGCGGTGTCCCATGTGCGGCATTGACATAGCAGGATTTGTGGAGGGAAAAACCCGTGGACGGGTACAGCTCGGCCCAGCTACCTTGTACACCATCCTGGGAAAATTTGAGAAGGAGGGCTTCATCCGCCAGACGGAAGTCTCCGGGCGCAAGCGCACCTACACAATCACGGACAAGGGTCAGGAAGCTCTGGACGAGGAAATCGCTCGACTTCAGGCCTGTCTGGAAGATGCCCAAACACCGGACGACGCCTTTCTCCCTGTGCCGCCCCCCTCCCCTCTGCCCCAGGCACCTTCACTCCACCCAGAATAGGAGGAATTGCCATGAAAAAACCTTCAACACCTGAGTATATCTACCGCATCCCTCCCTGTGGGAAATACGACATTGCCGGAATGGAAAGTTGGCTGGAGGACATGGCCGAGAAGGGATACTTCCTAGATCGGGATGGCGTGTTCCTTGGCATTGCCATCTTTCGCTTGGAGCCTGCCAAAACGGCTCGTTATCGCCTGGAAGCCACTGCCACCAAGGGTGGAATTTTCTCCTCCCAGACCGACCCGGAGGAGGAAGCCGTTGCCTTCCACCAGGACATGGGTTGGGATTACTGCGGCCGATGGGGGCAATTCTGGGTCTACCGTTGTGATGACCCTCTGGCTCCGGAACTCCATACCGACCCTCGGGTACAGGCCCTATCTTTCCGTGGGCTGACCCGACTCCAGCGGCAAAATTTCCTCGGTACCCTGTGTTACCTCCTTTTTAACTTGTTCCTGTATAACCTGTGGTTTTTCCCCTGTGTGATCCTATTGGGCGTTGGGAGAATTGGGCTGTTATTTGGTGACTTTCTAGGACTCATTGCAGAACAGCTCCTGGCCTTGGGTAACACCCCATCGCCGGGACTACCGGAAGGATATCCCCCGGGTCTGGGCCTGGCGTGGAATCAAGACAGTATGTTTCATCGCCATAGTCTCCATATTCTTCTCCTTATGGGCTTCAACCCTGGATGAAAAACCCAGGTTAGATGATTGGACGGAGCCGTTGCCCTTCCCTCTGGTGGAGGAATTACTTCCTGAAGGAGCTGTGGGAGAATCAACGGAGTTGATTCCTGATACCATCACATCCTGGAGCAACTGGATTTCCCCCGTAAACCTGGATTGTGACCAATACCGTTGGGTCACTCTGGAGGATGCCAGCTATCTGAGCTTCTCTATGGAAATCACCTATCACGAAACCCGGTTTGTCTGGTTTGCCAGGGGACTTTGCCGGGATTTGGGAAACACTGCTGTCGGCTCCCCGGGTACCCATCTGCTCTTTCCCCGTCAACGTCCCCAAACATTGGAAGGAACAGGGTGGGACGAGGCGTATTACGTTCCAGGCCGAACCTGCGTTCTGGTGCTGCGCCAGGATACCACCGTCCTGCAAATCCGGTATTCCCAGAGCATAGAAGCGCTGTACTCCCCAGAGGAATTGGCCCAGGTGATGCTGAAATTTTGAAACCGGGAGTGCAACCGCAAATTGCCTAAATGTAAAGTGCACATGGTTTCCTTTTTCGCCGTTTTGCCATAAAATATAGGTGTGAATCAGCATAGCTTCACAATAAAACCGATATCCTCCCAGGAAAGCAGCCGTGCCTGACGCAGATGGGATGAGGAAGGGTGATAACGATGCGCTTAAAAAGACTCATTTGTATGGTTTCCGGTTGCGCATTGCATGATGAGGTGCCGGTTGATTCCAGTGAAAAATCTATGAAAGCGGTGAACGATATGAGTAAAAAAGCGGGATTGCGCAAAAAAGTTCGATACGGTTTGGCCGTTGCGATCGTGCTGATTGGAATGATGCCCATGACGGCTATGGCGACAGAAGCAGAAAATAAAAAATTCCGGACACCGGAGGGTATTGTTGGTAGTGAGACAGTAGAAGTTTTAGAGGACATAATAGAAACTGCAACATATCCAATCGTTGTGGGCGCAAGTACATATGACTATGATACTGTTGAAGATACGTTGTACGATCATATTCTTCTGAACAACACCGACATGACGGAAGAAGAAGCCTTATTGCTGGCGCATGAACTGATTGAGAAAACTCGCGAAATTAATGAATCATTGGCCTCTATGTCGGCACGCCGAAGTGTAGATGAAACATCGATGGAAGGAATTTATTATTTAGGCCGGATAACAGACGGAGAATTGGTAGAAGGAGTTACTACCTTCGCAACGGGATATGATCAGATTATTCCCGGAGATTTGGTTTCTGCGCCTACCCGAACAAAACACACTTTAACGGTTAAATATGTTGAGACATGGTACGGCTTTGATTCATACAAATCTAGTGCTGGTGGTAAATATACATTGGCATTTGATGTATCGGCTAGCCTGCAGCTTGGTTGGACAGCAACAGGTGGCTTAATAAAGACTGTGGCGGAAAGCTTCGGTATTAGTACTACACCTACGACCACTGTTACTTCAAAGCTATCTTCTGGCTTCGAAATTGTAGCAAATCCTTGGACAAAAACTCTCATGCGGCCGTATATCTATTACTATGTTGATACATATAGTGGGATACGCGGTTTCCACTGCTTCAGCTCAATAACTGGAGAATACTTTTATATGACGGACGAAGTATACGGCCAAGATATAAATCTTCTTGAATGTTCAATTCGTACGTGGAGCAGAGAAAACATCGACAAAGATCCTTACGCAACTTCGCCCTTACCCCCGGCAGGATGGGAGTGGTGACGGATGAAATATATGAATCAGATTTTATCCATCATACTGATATGCGCTATAAGCATTTCAGCGATATTCATATGCAAGAAACTGGAAAGCGCAGAACATATGCTGGATACCAAACTGAGCGATTTGAGCAGACAGCTTCAGCTATACGCGAATGAAGAAACTTCAGATCACGATGAAGATATCCTTTCTCTGTATCAGGCGGCATCCTATCTAAAAATAAACGATGCTGCCGCTCTGCTACAAATGGTTGAAAGTGGAGAACTGGAGGGCACATATTTTCAATTCTCTAGCGGTCGATACTACTTTGTAAGAGAGAAACTGTATCAGTGGTGCTTGTCGCAAACAGAGTTGCCACATCGCTGAGCACCATAAACACTCCATCAAAAAACAGCACGCACTGCCAACTTTTGGCAGATGCGTGCTGTTTTTTATAATCAGGACTCCTGGGGATTTCGGAAGGAATCAAACAGGGTTCCTTCCTCCACGGAGTCAATTTCCCGGCCTTCCATACAGGCGGCAAACTGCTCCCCGGACATATTTTCGTGGCGCACCAGGAAGTCAGCCACCTGATTCAGCTTGTCCAAATCCTGGGACAGAATCTGACGGCACTGGTCATAGGCCTGATCCATCAGCTTCTTAACCTCGTCATCGATGGTTCCAGCCACTTTCTCGGAATAGGACTTGGTTTTTCCGTAACTGCCGCCAATGAACACCTCATCATCCGACAAATAAGAAATGGTTCCCACAGCTGGGCACATTCCATACCGTCCCACCATATCCCGGGCCAACTGGGAAGCACGATCAATGTCGTTGCTGGCTCCCGTGGTCACATCGCCAAACACCAATTCCTCTGCCACACGACCGCCCAGAAGGCTGACGATGTTTTCGTACATCTCATTTCGGGTCATGTGGGTGGATTCCTCCTGGGGAAAACTCCAGGTGGCACCCAGGGACTGGCCTCTGGGGATCACGGTGATATGGCTCACCGGGTCGTGGGTGGGCAAATGGTACATCGCCACCGCATGACCGGCCTCATGAACCGCTGTCATGTGCTGATCTTTGGCTCGGCGCACCCGGCTTCGCTTCTCCGGGCCTGCCAGAACCTTCATCATGGCGTTGTTCAGATCCTCCATCCGGATAACCGGACGATCCGCCCGGGTCGCCAGAATTGCCGCCTCGTTCAACAGGTTTTGCAAATCCGCCCCAGTGAAACCGGAGGTGGCATTGGCAATCACTTTCAAATCCACATCGTCGGCTAAATGCTTATCCCGGGCATGAACCTTCAGAATCTCCTCCCGGCCCTTGCTGTCGGGGGCACCCACAAAAATCTGCCGGTCAAATCGCCCCGGCCGCCGGAGGGCAGGATCCAAAATATCCGGCCGGTTGGTCGCCGCCAGGACAATGACCCCTTCATTCTTGCCAAAGCCATCCATCTCCACCAGGAGCTGGTTCAGGGTCTGTTCCTTTTCATCATGTCCGCCGCCTAAACCGGAGCCACGCTTCCGACCCACAGCATCGATTTCGTCAATGAAGATGATGGCTGGCGCCACCTTCTTTGCCTGGTCAAACAGATCCCGGACTCGGCTTGCACCCACGCCCACATACATCTCCACAAAATCCGAACCGGAAATGGAGAGAAACTGAACATCCGCCTCCCCGGCCACTGCTCGGGCCAGGAGGGTTTTACCGGTGCCGGGAGGGCCAACGAGCAAAATGCCATGGGGAATTCGGGCACCCATCTGGCGAAATTTCTCCGGATTCCGGAGAAAATCCACCACTTCCTGGAGCTCTGCCTTTTCTTCCTCAGCACCAGCCACATCATCAAAGGTCACGTTCTGGCCGTCCGGGATTCCAACCACAGCCCGGGCTCTGCCAAAGTTTGCCATGGGGTTGGAATTGTTGGCCCGGCTCATCATCATAAAATAGACAAACAGCAGTATGCCTCCGGCAACGAGCAGAGGCAGGACATAGTCCATTGGCTCGGTTTTGTGGCCCTGAACCAGGTCGTATTCCTCCAAAATTCCAGACTCCCGCTGAGCCTGGATGGTCTGACCCAGATCGTCCCAGAATCGTTCCGGATCCGCCAGGTCACAGGAGATGCTGGTGCTGTCCTCCACGGCGGTATTCAACTCCAGATGAATCTGTTCATCCTGAATGGTGAAGCGTTTCACCTGTTCCTGCTCAAACAACTCCACGATCTGAGAGTAGCTCAAATCCACCGTTCCCAGGCCGAAGGCTCCGGTGATCCAGCTAAAGATCAAGCCCAGCATGGCAAGGTACAGCAAAAGTGTGATAATATTTCGCGTTTTCAAGTTCAAATGGTCTCCTTCCTGGGTCGATACCAGGGTTATTCTTCTTTTTCGTAGGCCTCCGGCTTCAAAATACCCACATAGGGCAGATTCCGGTATTTTTCGTCATAGTCCAAACCATAGCCAACCACAAACTCGTTGGGGATGATAAATCCGGTATAGTCGCAGTGAACCTTCACATTGGGATTTCTCCGCTCCGGCTTATCCAGCAACGTGCAGATTTTCAGACTGGCAGCTCCCTTGTTCTTCAAGTGATTGATGATGAATTCCAGGGAATTTCCGGTATCGAAAATATCCTCCAGAATCAGCACATGGCGGCCTGCGATATCACAGGACAAATCCTTGCTGATCTGGGTTCTGCCGGAGGACTGGGTCCCCTGGTAGGACGAAACGCACATAAAGTCCATCTGGCAGGGAATCTCCATGGCACGGATCATGTCCGCGTAGAAAATCACCACGCCTTTCAACACGCCCACCACCACGGGATTCTTGTCCCGGTAGTCCTCTGCCAAAATTTTTCCCAACTCTGCCACCTTGGCTTTCAATTGTTCCTCGGTGATGAGAATTTCCTTAATATCATTGTGCATAATTGGAAGCCTCACTTTTTCTCTGTTTTTTCGGTGTCTCCACCATTGTCTATAAAATGCAGTCCCAGTGCCTTTCCCTGGGTACGGGCTAAATTGGTTCCAAATCCGCCCACCCCCAAAATTCCCAATGCATCCACCGCCACCGGAATTTCTTCCCGGGCGCTGGCCGGAATCTTCCGGTCGATCATTCGCTTTTTCAGGGATTTTGTCCCCCCGGACAGGGTGATCTCATCCCCAGATTGCCGGGCTCGGATGGTCACATCCCCCCGAGGATAGACAGAGAAATGCCAGACCGTGGGATGTTCAGGAGGATCCGGTTCCAGGCACACGGTCATCCCGTTGCTAAGACGGACTGGCTGCCCCAGGCTCAGCTCCACCGATTCTAACCGATGAGGTGCTTGAGCCGGCTCAATTTGACCATACCTTCTTTGAAGCATCACACCTCCAGGGAACCGGGCATAGGCCGACGGACGATTTGAAAAAACCAAAGCCTCCGCCTGGGCAATGTGGCTGGCGTTGGGTTCTGCCAGTCCGGCAGACTGGAGCAATCGCTCCAACGCCCGGCGTCTCAACGCCGGTTCTGCCTCCCGGAGGGCTGCCACATCCCCTTCCGGGATGCCCTCGGCCAGTTGGCAAAGCAGGCACTCATCCTGGCGCAATCGCAGAGCCATGGCACTGAGATTTTCCGCCAAACTGGGGTTTTCCGCCTTCAGCCCGGGCATAATTCCATGGCGGATTCGATTCCGCAGGAAATCGTCGGCAGCATTGGAGCTGTCATCCACATGAGTCAGCCAATTTTCTTCCAGATATGCCTCCACTTCCCCTCGGGTCACCGTCAGCATGGGCCGGATCAGGCCATCTGCCTTGGGCGTGATGCCTCCCAATCCCCGGAGACCAGCGCCTCGAACCAGGTGCATCAGCACCGTCTCCGCGTTGTCATCGGCGGTATGGGCCGTGGCAATGATTCCCCCCAGGCTCCGGAGGTAGGCGTACCGGGATTCCCGGGCAGCTGCTTCCAGCCCCTTTTTTCCCGGTATTACCTGACCCCGTCCCACATGAAGGGGAATGTCATGAAATTGACAAAATTGGCGAACGAAGGCTTCGTCCCGTTGGGATTCCTCCCCCCGGAGGTTGTGGTTGAAATGGGCCGCTTCCACGGTAAGTCCCAGCTTTTCCCGAAGCATCCACAAACACCACACCAGGGCAATGGAGTCAGCTCCTCCCGACAGTGCGCAAATCACCCGATCTCCAGGGGACACCATGTGGTATTGCTTCAAAAATCCCAGGACTTTATTCTCCATGTTTCCACTCCCGGTCAGCAAAGGTGGTATACTGGGGCAGCCACTGGAGCTTTACCGTTCCCGTCTCGCCGTGGCGATTTTTGGAGACGATGCACTCGGCCACATTCTTATCCTGGGAATTCTCGTTGTAGTAGTCGTCCCGATAGATGAACATAATCACATCCGCGTCCTGCTCGATGGCACCTGATTCCCGAAGGTCGGACATCATGGGACGCTTGTCCGTCCGACTTTCCACCGCACGGCTCAGCTGAGAAAGACAGATCACCGGCACGTTCAATTCCTTGGCCATGATTTTCAACGACCGGGAAATGTCACCCACGATCTGCACACGATTGTCCGACTGCTTTCCGTAACCGGAACCGGTCATCAGCTGAAGGTAGTCGATGATGACCAAGCCCAGATCCTCCACCCGGCGGAGCTTGGCATTCATTTCCGCCACGGTGATGGAAGGGTTGTCATCAATGCGAATGTCCGTCTGGCTCAGGGCCGCAGAGGCCATGGCCAACTTAGTCCATTCTTCGTCCGATAGCTTTCCCGTTTGCAGCTTTGCGCTGTCCACAAAGCTCTCACCGGAGAGCAATCGCATGGCAAGCTGCTCCCGGGACATTTCCAGGTTGAATACTGCCACGGTTTTTTGGTATTTTTTCGCCACATTTACGCCAATGTTCAACGCCAAAGAAGATTTACCCATAGCCGGGCGGGCCGCAATGAGGAGCAGATCCGACTTATTCAGGCCGTTGATCTTCACATCCAGATCCCTCAGTCCGGTACTCAGGCCAGGAATGGCAGAGTCCGACTGACTCAGCTCAGTGAGGTGGTCAAATACCTTGTACAGCACCGTGCCAATGTGTTCCAGAGAATCTCCCCGTTCTCCCTTCCGCAGAGCATAGATCTTCTTTTCTGCTGCTTCCAGCATTTCCGTGGGCGTACCCACCTGGTCATAAACGATCTCCGAAATATCCTTGGCCGCTTGGGCAAGCCCCCGGAGCATTGCCTTATCCCGAACAATTCCGGCATAACGAGCCGCATTGGCCGCAGTGGGTGTAATCTCCATCAACTGGAGCACATAATCCCGGGAATTGTCGTGATAATACCCCAACTCCCGCATTTTGTCCAACACCGTCACCGGGTCAATAGTCTGGGAGAAGTTGAACATGGTATAGATGGTCTCATAGATCTCCCGGTTTTGCTCCAGGAAGAAATCCTCCGGCTTGACCAGGCCGATGACATCCGCCACACAGCGGCTGTCTATGAGGATCGACCCCAAAACCGCCTGTTCCGCCTCCAGGGATTGGGGGGGCTGTCGGTTCATCAATTCTTCATCCATGGTATGTTTCTCTCCCTTGTGATTTCTCGTCTGTTCCGTTTTCCCCTCAATGGGGAGAATGGGTTACTGCTCCTCGATCCTCACCGTGAGCTGGCCCACGATTTCATAGCCCAGCTTACACTTGACGGTGTAGGTACCCACGTTCTTGATGGGCTCGTCAATAACCACCTTCCGCTTATCCAGTTTGATGCCAGTGCGCTTTTCCAGTTCTTCTGCAATTTCCTGGTTGGTCACAGCACCGAACAGCCGGCCGTTTCCGCCGCCCTTGGCAGGCACCACCAGGGTCATGGCCTTCAGCTTCTTGCTGATCTCCATGGCCTCGGCCTTCTCCCGGGCGATCCGCTCCTGGGTGGCCTTGTCGTTCATGCGCATGGTGTTCACCGCATCGGCCGTTGCCTCAACGGCGATCTTCCGGGGCAACATATAGTTTCTGGCGTAGCCGTCGGAGACTTCGATCATCTGTCCCTTCTTGCCCTTACCCTTCACATCTGTCAGCAAAATAACCTTCATAATTAACTTCTCCTTTTGGAAATGAATATACCTTCAAAATCTCCCCCATGGGAGGTTCATGGGTTGTCGTAGTATTGGTCAATGGAGGCCACCAGGCGATCCAGCACCTCTTTGACTCCAGCGTTTTTCACCTGGGCTCCCGCAGTGGCCGGGTTTCCACCACCACCCAAGGGCTCCAAAATCACCTGAACATTGGCCTCGCCAATGGAACGGGCCGAAATGATAACCTGATCCCCATCGGGGTACAGGACGAAAGAGGCCTGGAACCCGGTGATATTCAGCAACTCATCCGCCGCCTGGGCTGCCAAGGTTCGGGAGGTGGTGGTATTCAGCGCCGCAATGGCAATATCATCCCGATAGGTTCGGGCGGATTTGAGGATCTGGTACCGACTCATGGTGGTCTGGAAGTCGCTTTGCAGCAACCGTTTCACATCCATGGGGTCGGCCCCCAGCCGTTTGAGGAAGGCAGCCGCCTCAAAGGTGCGCTCTCCCGTACGGAGGTTGAAGCTCTTGGTATCCAGGAAAATACCCGCCAACAGGCTCTTAGCCTCAATGGGCAGCACATCATTTTTCTCCACACCGTATTGCAACAGCTCCGTCACCAGCTCAGAGGCAGAGGACGCAAAGGGCTCGTGGAAATTCACCACCACGGGGTTGATGTAATCCGCCGCCCGGCGATGATGATCCACCACGCAGACCTTGGGGATGGCTTCCAGTAACGGCTTACATTCCACCATATCTGGCCGGTTGGTATCCACCACCACCAGCACACTGTCCGCATCGCACATCAAAAGAGCATCCTGGCCGGAGATCAGGGTGTCCCGGTATTCTGCCGTAGCACGAATCTGATCCACCAGCTTTTCCGACGCATTGTGATCCACATCCAACACGATGTAGGCCTTCTTCCCCTTTTTCCGGCACAGACAGCACACGCCCATGGCGGCACCCACACTGTCCAAATCCGCATTCTGATGTCCCATCACGAACACCGAACTGGCTTGGCCGATGAGTTCCATCATCGAGTTTGCCGTCACCCGGGAGCGAACTTTGCTCCGGTGATCCACTTCCCGGGTTCGTCCGCCGTAGAAGTCGAAGTTCACCCGATCCTTAATCACCGCCTGATCGCCGCCGCGACTCAAGCTCATTTCAATGGCCAACGCGGCAAAATCATAGCTTTCTTCAAAGGTGGCTCCGTCCACGCCCAGGCCAAAGCTAATGGATGCGCTGATTCCCGACGGAGAGGTGACGCCATGAATTTCCTCCAGAATGGAGAATTTGTTGTCCATGGCACTTTGCAGATCCCGCTTTTCAAACACCAGCAAATACCGGTTCCGCTCCAATCGCCGGAGCAGACCGTGGTAGTTCTCGGCCCAGTGGGTGATGGTCTCGTTGATTTGGGCATTAAGGGTAGAGGTGGCACTTTCCGTCAGGTTTTTGGTCAGCTCCTCGTAATTGTCCACCAAAATCAGGGATACCACCGGCCGGGAACGGATATACTCATCCCGGATCTGATACAGATCCGTCAAGTCGGTGAAATACAGTGCCGCCAGCAGCGTCCCCTGGGGATCATTGGCATGGATGGTCGTTCCGTAGACCCGGTAGCGTCGGTCGTTCAGTGTCACATCATAGGGGTATTCCGTCTGACCGGAGATCAACCAGTCCCCGGTAAAATTGGGGATTAGGTCGGTGATTTGCTGTTCATACATTCCATCCTGGAACCCGGACATCTGGGTGAAGGACTGGTTCGCCCAGATCATGGCCCCATCTCCCAAACGGGTCAATACCATGGGAAATGGTGTTCGACCGCCGTCGGTGTCCTCCAGGGTATTGGTTGCAGACTGGATAAAATTCTCCAGTTCCCGCTTCCGGTTGGCTTTCCGGAACTGATAAAACACGAACAGCACTGCTGTTACGCCAATTTCCACCAAAGCCAGCACCGTCTGGGATGCCAGGAAGGCAGCCCCTGCAAAGCACAGCATCACCCCAAAATACAGACCCATACCAGGCTGTAGCAGTCGTCCCAGTTTCTTGTTCATGCGCTGCGCCTCCCTCCGGGGACACGAATCCCCATGATAAATCCACATACACGATATTATATCAAATCCCCATTCAAGGTGCAACCTCTTTTGTATTTTTTGCGAAAATAATCCCATTCGGGTCAATTCGACTAAAAAAGAAGTATACTTTTTGTGAGATGTGTGCTATACTAAGGATGATTATGCGCCGGGTGATCCGACCCGGGCAGACTCAAATCAAACCCCAAGCAGGCTTTTCCCACGGAAACGGCGACACAGGGCCGTGCCCCAGGAAAACCCGCGCCTGCTTCCAACCTATTACCGAAAGGAGTATCAATTTACTTTGGCAGAAAAACTGAAAATTATCCCCCTGGGCGGTCTGGATGAGATCGGCAAGAACATCACCGTCCTGGAGTATGGCAAGGACATGATCATCGTGGATTGCGGCGTTGGCTTTCCCGAGGAAGATATGTACGGCGTGGATTTGGTGATCCCCGACTTCACCTATATCGTGAAGAACGCTGACAAGCTCCGGGGTATGTTCATCACCCACGGACATGAGGATCACATCGGCTCCATTCCCTATGCCATGCAGCAATTCTCCTGCCCCATCCATGGCACCGCCATGAGCAACGGCCTGATTCGGCTGAAGCTGGAGGAGCACGGCCTGTCCAACAAGGTCAAGCTGGTGACCCATAAGCCTGGCGATGTGGTGAAGGCAGGATGCTTCTCTGTGGAATTTATCCACGTCAACCATTCCATTGCCGATGCGGTGTGCTTCGCCATTAAGACCCCTGTGGGCACCGTTCTGTTTACCGGCGACTTCAAAATCGACCCCACCGCCAAGGATGGCATGATGGATCTGGGTCGTCTGGGCGAACTGGGCAAGAAAGGCGTGCTGGCTCTGCTGTCCGATTCCACCAATGTGGAGCGGGCGGGCTACTCCCCCAGCGAAACCAGTGTCGCCGAAAACCTGGACAAGCAGTTCAAAGACTGCGATCAGCGGATCATCGTCACCACCTTTGCCTCCAATATGCACCGGATTCAGGCGGTTCTGGCCGCAGCCCATCGCTACGGCCGGAAGGTTGCCGTCTCCGGACGAAGCATGGAAAATATGCTGAAGGTAGCCACAGAGCTGGGTTATCTCAATGTCCCGGCTAACACCATTGTGGATCTGGCTTCCATTAAGAGCCTGCCCAAGAACAAGGTGGTCATCGTCTCCACCGGTTCCCAGGGCGAAAATATGTCCGCCCTGTACCGTATGGCCTTCAACACCCATAAGCAGGTGGATATTGT
>CAZSAZ010000026.1:0-14172 GCA_964604925.1 uncultured Oscillospiraceae bacterium
CCAGAGAGCCGGTGGACATATCCACGCCGGGAACGGTGTTCATGTTGGGGTGGCCCTGGAGATAGGAACCGATCTTCCGCAGCTTCACCAGATCTTCCATAGGGAAGAAGCCTTTCTGGGCCAGAACGGCGTAAAGAGCAGGAGCACAGTGTCCTTTGGACAGGACGAACCGATCCCGGGTCTGCATCTTGGGATTGGTGGGATCTACGTTCATTTCCTTGAAGTACAGGTAAGTCAAAACCTCGGTAGAAGACAGGCTACCGCCGGGGTGGCCGCTTTTGGCTGCATTTGTGGATTCCACAATGCCCATGCGCACCTTGCAGGCGATGGTCTTCAATGCCTTTCGTTCATTGGGTGTCATTATTGTTACTCCTTTATACCATAATTGATAAGGGTATCCATACTTAAACAGCTTCATTTTACATTGTTTGCAATAACTTGTCAAGCTATGGCGAACGCCAGGAAAAAAGATTGAAAAAACCGCCAAATTTTTCACTCCTTTTCCTTCCCGGATTGGCACATGGGACTGCTGGCGGGGAGAAAGAAAGGGAAGTGCCCTTTGCTTGGGAGAATACTAATTGGTAAAGGAAGGGTTGAAAAATGACGAAAATTTGATTCAGGTTTTGTGGGTTTTCTACCGGCCAGTTCTTGATTTTTTAAGCCCATCGTGCTAAACTATATTCACTTAAAGTGAGGGATAAGTGCTTTTGCTGGAATATTCTTCCAATTTTTTTGAAGAAAAGAAAAACGGCAAGGGAACCGGCAAAAATGAAAAAAGAGAGAACTTCTCAGCTAAGGGGGACCGGGAAAGTTCGGAAGAAGGAATTATGATGAAAATGAAAAGAATTCTAAGCACTGCATTGGCTTCGGTATTTCTGGCTGGAGCCTTGGTGCCTGGAGCCATAGGCATTGCGGCGGAGAGATCTACCACAACAGATGGGCAGACACTTTCGTTGCGGTATGATGAGCCTGCCAGCGGAACCAATTCTGCGGATACTTGGCAAGAAGCAACGCTCCCCATCGGAAACGGAATCCTGGGCGCAAACGTATACGGTGAGATCCAGCGGGAGCACCTGACGCTCAATGAAGAAACACTATGGTCTGGTGGCCGGGGAAGTGTTACGAACTATAACGGCGGCAACCCCAGCGACAGCAAGGTGGAGGTATATGAGTCCTATGCCAATCGGTTGCTCAATGGGGAAAATGTTACAAATATTGAAGGCCTGGCTGGCGTATCTGCCAATAACAGCGGATACTACAGTGGATATCAGCCTTTAGGAGATCTTTATTTTCAATTTCAAGATTTGACTGGATCTACCAGTGATTATGTTCGGGCTCTGGATTTGGAGCAAGGCGTTGCAACGGTGGATTTCACAGCGCAGGGTGTGTCGCATCACCGGAGCTATTTTGCCAGCAATCCGGATCATGTAATCGTATCCCGGATGACGGCAAATGGTGGAACGATGAGCCTGGTGGTTTCTCTCACGGGAAAGCAAAATGGTTCGGTTTCGGCTCAGGTAAATGACGGTAAGGGCTACATTACCTACGCTGGTAGCGTTCAAAACAATGGGCTTCTGCATCATACTCAAGTGGCGGTAATCAGCGACGGTGCGGTTTCCGTCAGCGGAAGCGGCATTCAGGTTTCTAATGCTTCGGAGGTAACGGTGTACCTGACCGCCGCTACCGACTATGAAAATACGTTTTATGACGAGGCAGAGCAGATTTCTTATTATTATCGTACTGGCGAGACGGCAGCGGAACTGGCTGCTCGGGTGAAAAAGGTACTGGACAGCGCGGTGAACAAAGGTTATCAGGAGGTATGGCAGGACCATCTGAAGGATTACCAGAACCTGTATCAGCGACTTTCTCTGAACCTCGGCCAAAACAATACAAAGATGACCGATGATCTGTTGAAGGCGTATAAAAACGGAACGGCAACGGACGGAGAAAAGCGTTACTTAGAGGTACTGATGTTCCAATATGGTCGGTATCTGCTTATCGCAGGAAGCCGGGAAAACAGCCAGCTTCCCACGAACCTTCAGGGTATTTGGAACAACAGCACGGCGGCACCTTGGTACTCGGATATTCATACCAATATCAATGAGGAAATGAACTACTGGCTCTCCAATAGCTGTAACCTGACGGAGTGTGCAGTTCCTCTGGTGAAGTATATGGCTTCCCTGGAAATTCCTGGCGGTATTACGGTGAAGACCTATACCGGTAGTGGCTATGGTATTATGGCCCACACCCAGAACACCCCATACGGCTATACCTCTCCTGGTTGGAGCATCAGCACTTGGGGATGGAGCCCTGCGGCGGCAACTTGGCTGTTGCAGAATTGCTATGACTACTTTGAATATTCTCAGGATCTGGACACCCTGCGTAGCGTTATTTACCCCATGCTAAAAGAACAGATACTCATGTATCAGGATTTGCTGAAGGAATACAACGGTCGACTGGTGATGCCTATCACCCAGTCTCCGGAGCTTTCCACCATTTCTGCGGGCAATACCTATGAGCAGTCCTTGATTTGGCAGCTGTATAGCGATACCATTGAGGCAGCTACGATCTTGGGCGAGGATGCTGATTCTATTGCAGCATGGCAAACGACCATGGATCAGTTGCGCCCTGTTGAAATTGGAACCAGTGGCCAGGTGAAGGAGTGGTACAACGAGACTACCATTAACAGTGTGAATAACACCAGCTCCCATCGCCATTTGTCCAATTTGCTGGGCTTGTACCCCGGTACGCTGTTTGACAGCCAGGAGAAGAAGGATGCTGCGATTGTCTCCCTGAACAATAAAAACTTTGGTCGGGTGGGAACCTCCGGAAACGACCCGGAGGGCGGCTGGACTTATGGTCAGTTGATTGGCAGCTGGGCTCGCGTGGGAGATGGAGAAAATGCGTATTTCTCTGTGAGCCAGTTGCTGAAAAATCGAGTTTACAATAACTTGTGGGATTATCACACCTACAATACCTATGGCGCGTTCCAGATCGATGGCAACTATGGATTCTCTGCCGGTGTGGCAGAAATGCTGATGCAGAGCCATCTGGGATATATTGAGCTTCTGCCCGCCATTCCCCAGGAGTGGAACGAAGGTAGCGTTACCGGCCTTTTGGCTGAAGGAAACATTACGGTGGATATGAGTTGGAGCCAGGGTGAGTTGGAAAGCGCAACCTTTACTGCACAAAAGGGCGGCGATTGCTCCATTCGCCTGTCTGAGGGAATGGTGCTCCGCAATGCCCAGGGCAAGGTGGTTGCCACCTACGCCGATGGGCAGGATGGCATTGTTACCGTTTCTACGCAGGCGGGTGAAGTGCTCACATTGAGTAACACTGCCTTGAAGGTTCAGGCTACCCGAAATTATACCGGAAGTGTGGTTCTTAGCTGGAATGACCAGGATGGACTGACTTATGACGTATCCTCCGAGGATACCGTCATTGTATCTGGGATTTCCGGTGGTAGCTATACCCTTGTGACCGCTCCGGAGACGGAGGTACGCTACACTGTGACGTCCTCGGAAGGGGAGCGTGCCAGTGTGACCGTTGAGCCGGTGTATGTGAAGAACTCCACCCCGGAGGGATATGGGCGTGTGGATGCTAGTTCCCTGACTTCCGGAACCTACCTGGTGATGGGAGCAAGATCGGGCTATAGCCTGAATAAAGTCATGAGTAAGGATCGGTCTTTGACCGAGATCTCCGGTTCCATCTCTGGAACCACTGTGACTCCCTTTGACGGTGTGGAGAATTATGAGTGGATTGTTTCCGAGGTCACCGACGGATATACCCTCCAGTCGAAGGCTTCTGGAGCATATCTGACCATGGCTGACAACAATGCTACAACTGCTTCTGTCGGAACGGATGCTACTGTGTTGACCATCTCGGAATCCGGTGTGATTTCCGGTTCCTGGTTGATCCACAATGAAACCACAGGTGCTTACCTCAACTACCGGGCAGACGGTGGTGGAACAGCGGGCACATGGACGGCCGGAGACGAGGGAAGCTGCTGGTATTTCTACCGGATGACCACTGCATCCACAATCTACACCATTCAGGCGGATGTTCTGGCCAGTGCGGAGGCCAAGGGAAATAAGGAAAACGAGACCTTTGTTTCCGCTTTGGAACAGGCGAAGGGTACCTTCGAAACCCAGGAAGAGGCCAGAGCCGCCCATCAGGCACTGATTCAGGCTGTGGACGGGAAGGCGCCTACCATAACCCTTTCCTGGACCCGAAACGCCGATGGTAGCATCACCCTGACTTGGGACGCCAAAGATGGCGTCACGTACACCGTCAGCCGGAGAGCGGTAGACACTGCGGAATAAACCGCATCACACTTTGTAAGCCACTGCTTTCTGGGATTGGGGGATATGATTCGTCCCCCGATTCCAGGTGGTTATGGACTTTAATAAAATCTTTTTGAAAGAGAGGATGCCTTATGAAAACGCGCAGAATTCTTTCCCTGGTGCTTTCGATGGTGCTGGTATTCGGATTGATTGCCCCCACCAATGCGTTTGCAACGGGGACATCGTCCGATGGTGATTCGGAGGTGCTGGGACAGGTACAAGATGGCACCTTTACCGATGCCACCGCTGATCCAACCCAGACATATGAGTACACCGTCACCGGCTCTGACGGAAGCACAACCACGTTGGCGGTGCCTGCTGCGGAGATGGGGGAAACTACGCCGGATAATGGTACCATTACGGCTTCCGCAACGCCGGTCATTTCCTGGAAGCGTACAGTGGATTCCAGAAATAACTATGTTGCCAATGTTTCCTATGTTAACTCCAATAATTCTTACACCGCAGATGGCGTAACCTATGACCGGTTTACAGCCTTGACATGGAATTGGAGTGACATCACCAAGCTCATTAACGACGAGGAAACAAAAACCGATGATGTCTGGACCACGGACTCCCAGGGGATTTCCTATGTGGAGTTCAGCACTAACTCTGCCAAAGCTTGGGACTATGCCAACGTGTACAAAATCTCTGGTACGTTCCAGTGGCCTGAGGGATATGATCTGAACAAGACCACCATTTCCATCGAAACGGTCAATGACGCAAAGTACCAGGCAATCTATGACTACATCAACAATAATGAAGCTTTGAAGGAGCGGTTTGCGGGAAGAAAGGTTCTGCCCGTGAACGATGACGTATTTGCCGTGATGTGGGTCGAAGATGGCACCACGAAGATCACCGCAGACAACATCGACGATTATCTGCTGTTCTGGACGGGTACTTCTGGCAAGGGTATCTGGACCATGAATGGTAATACCAATGCGGATTGGGCTCGTACCACTCCCGCAACCTTCCTTTCTGCCAAGATTCAGGGCACCCGTGCGTTCTACCAGTCCTACCCCAACGAAGTTGGCGTCAAGAGTGGTCTGACGAATTCGAATGTCACGAAATTGGAATTGAACAGTGATTTGGCGAAGCGCCTTCAGCACACCGACTACTGGTACACCCTGACGGATACCACTGCCATCAACTCGGTGATGCGTAAGAACTATGGCGCATCCGGCATTGCAGACAATGCCACGGTGCATCTGGATCTGTACTGCTTCAACAACAGCCAGACGGGTGCCATTGATGAATTGAAGGTCACGCTGACCACGGAGATGGAGACGGAGACTTCCGTTGAGGTGCGGTACTATCTGAGCCAGTTGAGTGAAGAAGGCTATCTGGGCAACGCAACGCTGACCAACCAGGCCTATGGCACGGAAATTACCCTCCCCAGCGGTACCACGGCAGGCAGCTTGAACTACATGAAGGCAACCGCCATTGCAAAGGCTGGTAAGAAGGCTGTGACCGACGGCGAACAGTTGGGTACCATTCCCTATGTGGTGACCCGTGGCGCCGACAATGTGATCAACGTCATGTATACGGTAGAAGGCCAAAAAACAATTGTTCTTCACGCGGCTGAGGACAGGTTTGAATATGACGGAAACGCTCATACGCTGAATCAGGTGCTGATCGACGAGCTGGGTTATTCGAGCCAGGGCGTTTTGAAGGATGAGAGCAATGGCGCTTATACCCTCCCCGATGGCAACATCATCTATAATGTCTACTCTGTGGTGACGAAAACCAATCCTGGCATTTATAAAAATAACTTCACCACGGCCGATGGAATGACGCCTAAGTATGTCATCAAAGATGCCGACGAAAATGATGTGACAAACAGCTATACCATTAGCAAGAACCCCGGAACGTTGACAATTACCTACGCCCCCGTGGATATGGCCTTTACCTATGACTTCGGCGTGGAGAATGTGTACACGAAGGTATTCAATGATGTGGAATTGAAGGCTGCAATCACATCTGCTGACGACCGGCTGGCGATCGATCAGGAGAATAATCAGGTTACTTTCACCCCCAATGCCGCTGATACCGGCGCCGAGATCGAGGTGACGCTGGAATTCCAGGGTGGTTACAAGGTGACGAAGAAGATGTCTTTCATTCCTGCAACCAGCGTCCTGTACGAGGAGAACCTGATTGACGATGCAAAGGGCTGGACTCGAGAAGACAATGAGCTGCCCACCGTTGAGGATAATGCAAGTACCGTCTACGGCTACACCGATGCCTATGGCAAAAGCGAAGCCTTTAGCAACGTCAGCTATCTGGAAGCGGAGCTTACCCTGAATGGAGAAAGCACCACCAAGACGAAGGAAGCTGCAACCTTTACCTTTACAGGTACCGGTTTCGACCTGATTTCTGCCTGCGGCACCAATACCGGTATGCTGGTGGTGAAGGTGGAGAACCTGAACACCGGTAAGACGGTGAAGTCCTATATTGTGGACACCTACTTCACCGGTGACGAAGACTTTGTCAATGGGAAAGGAATCCTGGATCATCAGGTTCCTGTGGTTCGGAATTTGAACCTGCCCTATGGAAAATACAAGGTTTCTGTGTATGGCTATCTGATCAATACCGCCGGTGCCGCAGTAGCTACCACTTCTGCCGACGGCCAGGAAATTCAGATGCCCGAGTCCAGCGGTGTTAGCACCCAGGAAATCGTGGAAGTGATTCTGGAGGAACTGGGTCTGGACGATGTGCTGGATGTGGAGGATGTGGAAGTCTCCTATATGAACGAGGACAGCGTCCTGAACGGTGGTTTTGGAAACACTGCTATCTTCTCTGATGTGGTCACCACCAGTGGTGAGAGCGTGCAGAGTGAGGATGTCTCTGTCACAGCAACGTCTTATCTCGACGGTTTCCGGGTCTATCAGCCCCTGGAGCAGGATTCCGAGGTCTATAATGAGGCCGAGAAGGGTGTCAAATACTACTCCATCTATGATTTCGCGAAGAACAGCGTTGCAGACTTTGAGGATGATATCGATAATGCATTCGTGTACGTGGAATATGATGGAGAACTGGGGGTTGCATCCATTGGTGAATACAAGGAGGCCGGTCCCCAGAATGAAGTTTACCTGACTCACGGATCCGCCATTGCTTTTGAACTGGTTGGATACGAAGAAGGCGATACGGTTCAGGTCTCTATGAAGTGCGTGTCTGGTTCCACTGAGATGGGCGCAACTGCGCTGGATGAGGCGCTGATGACGGCAACGGAAATGTACTACGACGTGACTCCGGAGCAGGACGATAAGAATGACATCTACTTTGTCGTGATCGGCAATGATGCTGAGGCAACGTCCTTGCTGGCTCTGAGCGGCCTCAAGGTTTCCGAAAACATTACCCCTAAGGCATCTGGCGAACTGAGACAGACCGTGACCAAAAAGCTGACAGAGTCTGCTGGTGCGTTTAAGCCCGAACTGCTGACGGTCACTGGTAAGAACGAGGTTAGCTCTGGCCGGAACCTGGCATTGAGCATCCAGTCCTCCACAGACGATGTGGATCATGTCACCATTCGCTGTGAGAAGGCGGGTGTGGAGGAAAAGACCCTGACTGCCAGCAACAACAAGCGTGTGCAAAATGGCAAGGACACCGTCTACAAGTACAGCCATACCTTCAAGACCAATGGTCTGTCGAAGGGCGAGTATGTATTTGAAGTGATTGCCTATGACAAAAATGGCAATGCCAGTGCCCCCGTGAGCATCACAATCACGGTGAAGTAACGGAGAGAGGAGGTTACAACCATGAGAAAGAACTATGCAAAGCCGATGCTGGAAGTGATCCCCTTTGAGATGAACGAGGCCATTGCAAGCGGCTGTGGACTGAAGGTTTACAACCATACCGTAGAGGGCTGTAGCGATGACCCCACGCATGAGTGGCAGGAAATGCAGGATATGACTGGAGCCACCCTGACGGATGATCACAACTGTGATGTCCCTCTGGAGGGTTACTGCTACTTCACTTCCAACGGAACGGGGAATTTCCTGTTTAATTCCTAACCCGGAATGAGGCGATTTGCCTCAACGATCACATGACACGGTGCGCCTGCGTGGCAAAAAGCGCAGGCGCACTTTTTTGCAAAGGATGGGCCATGAACTACGACTATTGTTTTGGAAATTTCCGTTGGCGGATTCAGTCCTCCGTCCCTCTGGTGGAAAATGAGCAGAGCCGTATCTTCCGATGGAAGGCTGGGGACAATCAACCGGACTGGATTTGTCGGCTGGAACAGGTACAGACCCTTCCAGCTCACGGGGGAGAACTCGTTGGGGCGGATTCCCAACTGAAGATCTACCTCCAAGGGAAGCAAGTCTGGCTGGAACGACTGAACCGAAAGGACGGGGAACCTGTTCAAGTGGCGAGCTATCCCTTGATGGGGGACGGCCAAACCTGTCTTTGGGGTCTGAAAGGACACCACCCCTATACGGTGTGCCTGGATCAAATATGGGCCGCAGTGGATCTGCCTTTCCATTTGCTTCAACGTGGAATCGTGACACTTCATTGCGCCACAGTAGACATTGGGGGGAGGGCGTTGCTGTTTGTGGCTCCTTCTGGGACAGGAAAATCTACCCAGGCTAATTTGTGGCGTATTCATCGTGGTGCCAGAATTCTCAACGGCGACAAGGTAGGGATTCTGGTACGAGAGGGAAAAATCCGAGCCTGCGGATTGCCCATTTGTGGCACAAGCGGAATAGCCCAACCCTTTGAGCTACCGGTGGCAGGGCTGGTATTGCTCAGCCAGGGAAGGGAAAATGTGGTCTCCCAGTTGAGAGGAATTCGTGGACTGGGAGAAATCATGAAAAATTGCTTTGGCCATTCTGGGCTGCCAGGGTGCCAGGAAAAAATTCTATCGATCTTGCTGACATTGGTGGAACAAGTCCCGGTGTATGTCCTGGAGTGTAGACCGGATGAACAGGCCGTGTCGGTGTTGGAGCGAGCATTGGAAAAGGGGTTATAAAACGATGGTTTCCTATGGGCAATGGATTGAATATATGTTTTGGAAGGCTAGACAGCATGGAGTTCCTCTGTCTGGAACCTTTGAACTCACATCCCGATGCAATCTGGATTGTAAAATGTGCTATATCCACAGGCGTGCCAACGATCTGGATGCACGCAGAGAGGAATTGACCACAGGTCAGTGGCTGGATTTGGCTCGGGTAGCACAGGAAAAAGGAATGTTGCTACTGCTTCTGACGGGAGGGGAACCCCTTCTGCGGTCGGATTTTCGGGAGATTTATTCTGAATGTCGAAATTTGGGACTGATGGTGTCGCTTAACACCAACGGCACAATGATGACAGAACAGATGGTTTCCTTTCTGGCAGACAATCCTCCCCAGCGGGTGAATCTGACGCTTTATGGGGCTTCACGGGAGACCTATCAAAAACTATGCGGCGATGGAAATGCGTTTGAACGAGCCTACCAAGGTGTGGAGATGTTGCGCCAGGCGGGTATCCCACTGAAACTCAACTACAGCATGACGCCCCTGAATCAGGGCGATGTGCAACAGGTGTATTCCTTTGCTCGGGAACGTGGTCTGCTGATGCAAACCGCCAGTTATATGTTCCCGCCGGTTCGTGCCTGTGCGGATGGAACCTGTGGCGTTTTCCGACTGACACCGGAGGAGGCTGCCCAAGCGCAGTTGGAGTATGACCAATTCCGAATGAATGAAGCCCAATTGCTGGAACGAGTGAAGCGGGTACTGGAGGGAAAGGAAATTCAGGATCCTGATTGGGAGTGCCAGGAGTTGCCTACCGAACGGATTCGTTGCCGGGCGGGCTCAACTACCTTCTGGGTGACCTATGACGGGCAAATGCGTCCCTGTGGAATGATGCAGGTACCATCCGTGAACATCCGGGAGGGAAATTTCCAATCAGCCTGGGAGACCATTCGCCAGGAAAGGGATAAAATTATGATTCCGGGCCGGTGTAGCAGCTGCGAATGGAAGCAGATATGCGAATTTTGTCCCGCAGCCAGTTACGGAGAAACAGGGCGGTTTGAGGACGTACCGGAATACTTGTGTCAGAAAACCCATACCTATCTCCGGCTGGCACAAAAATGGATGAAGAAAAAAATCGGAGAAGCATGAGTACCGCTTTGTCCATAAAAAATCCCGGGATCCCATATTGGTTGGGATCCCGGGATTTTGCGTATTGAATTATCCCTGGCGGAAGCGGGAGAGAAAGTCCCGGGTCTGCTGTTTCTGTGGGTTACGGAACAGGGTTTCGCTGGAGCCTTCTTCACAGATCAGGCCGTCGGCCATGTAGACCACCCGGTGGGACACATCCCGGGCGAAGGCCATTTCGTGGGTGACAACCAACATGGTCATGCCTTCGGCAGCAAGCTGCTGCATGACGGAAAGCACTTCTCCCACCATTTCCGGATCCAGGGCGGAGGTCGGCTCGTCGAACAGCAGTACCTCCGGCTCCATAGCCAGGGCCCGGGCAATGGCCACTCGCTGCTTCTGACCGCCGGATAACTGCCGGGGTTTGGCGTTGATATAAGGAGCCATACCAACCTTCTCCAGGTAGGTCATGGCGTTGGCCCGGGCTTCTTCCCGGGATTTTTTCAAAACCTTCTGCTGGCCCACCATGCAGTTTTCCAAAACAGTCATGTTGTGGAACAGATTGAAACTCTGGAATACCATTCCCACATGGGAACGATAGGCCGGGGCGTTGACCCCCTTGCTCAGAATGTTTTCTCCATGGTAGAGAATTTCGCCGCTGGTGGGAGTTTCCAGGAGATTCAGACACCGAAGCAGGGTGCTTTTTCCGGATCCGGAGGCACCGATGATGCTGATTACGTCACCAGGGTAAACGGAGAAATCAATGTCCCGGAGCACCACGTGGGCACCAAAGGACTTGGACAGATGGTTGATTTGTAAAATAGGCTGGGTCATCCGTTGTGGCCTCCTTCCAAATTACGCTCCTGGAGATCCTCGGGCTGCTTGTCCAGCCGGTAGGTTCCGGCGCTGAGGGTCAGGGCGTCGTCCTGGGTCAGAACGTAGTTGTCTTCCCCGTCCAGCTTCTTCTCTGCCATCCGCAGCAGCACGGATGCGATAATCGTCATGGTGAGATAAGCAATCATTTCAATGGCAGCAGAGGGAAAATAGAGGTAGGTGGTACCCACCACATTTTTATGGACGGCGAAGAATTCGGTAACGGAGATGATGCTCAGCACCGAGGTGTCCTTCAGATTGATGATCAGGTTGTTGCCAATTTGGGGAAGAATATTCCGCAGGGCCTGGGGCAGAATCACATGGATCATGGTCTGCCAATGGGTCATGCCAATGGCCTTGGCACCTTCGGTCTGGCCGGGATCGATGGAGATAATGCCGCCCCGGACGGACTCGGCCATGTAGGCACCGGTGTTAATGGATACCACGAAAAAGGCGCATAGCAGTTCACTGGAAAAGCGCATGGAGTAGTTGGTAAAATAGGGCAGACCATAATAGATCACCACGGCCTGGAGAATCATGGGAGTGCCCCGGAATACCTCCACATACACCCGGATCAGCCCCCGCAAAAGGGTCAGCAGGCCACGCTTGACCAGGGGATCCCGATTGCTGTAGGGAATGGTATTCAGAATACCGCACAACAGGCCGATGATACAGCCCACGGCAGTGCAAATTACAGCAAGATAGATGGTGGTCCAAATGCCGGTCATGTATTGACCGCCATAGGCGCTCCACAGCTTCACCATATCCTGCCAAAGCTGGACAAAGGGATTCATAATGGTTCCTTTCTATAGATGGGGGAGGGAATTACTCAATGGGCTGGACTGCAACTGCCTGGGCCATCATGGCGTTGAAGTCCTCGGCGGTCATGTCCTGAAGCACAGCATTCATGGCATCCAAAAGACCGGTGTTGCCCTTCCGAATGGAGATGCCGATGTTGATGTCCTCGTCGGAGACGGTGAACTGGTCATCGCTGTTGCTGAAGTCCAGAATGGTGAGTTCGGGATACGCGATGACGGCGCCCTGAGCGGTGGGCATATCGGTGCAGATAAAGTCAACCATGCCGGTGGCAACGGACATAATCATGGAGGCGGCAGTGTCCTGGGCGGCCTGGATCTCCACATTGTCCAACTGGGGCAGGCAGGTGTCATACCAGATGGTGCCCCGCTGGGAGGTGCAGGAGCCGGTCAACTGGCTGATTCCGGTGGCAGAAGCCAGAGGAGAAGAGGACTTGGTGACACAAACGATGGAAGCATAGAGGTAGGGACCAGCAAAATCAACCTGCTCAGCACGCTTGGCTGTCATGGACTGACCTGCGATGGCGCAGTCGATGTCGCCGGTCATAACAGCGGGAACCAGAGAATCCCAGTCCATCATCTTGATTTCCAGTTCCCAACCGTTGGCTTCGCAGATCTTCTTTGCCATCATCACGTCGTATCCATTGGCATAAGCGCCGTTTCCGTTGGAAATCAGCACGGCACCGTTGGCATCATCGGGCTGAGCCCAGTTGTGACCAGCAAAATCAACCTGCTCAGCACGCTTGGCTGTCATGGACTGACCTGCGATGGCGCAGTCGATGTCGCCGGTCATAACAGCGGGAACCAGAGAATCCCAGTCCATCATCTTGATTTCCAGTTCCCAACCGTTGGCTTCGCAGATCTTCTTTGCCATCATCACGTCGTATCCATTGGCATAAGCGCCGTTTCCGTTGGAAATCAGCACGGCACCGTTGGCATCATCGGGCTGAGCCCAGTTGTAGGGAGCGTAGGTACATTCCATTCCAACGGTGAGCACGCCGTCCTCCAGACCCTGAATGGTCGAAGTGGTGGAGGGGGTGGAGTCGGGGGAGGTGGTGCCGCAAGCAACTAGGGACAGACCCAACATCAGGGTCAGCAGCAAGGCAAACATTCTTCTCATAAGATTCCTTTCTTTTGCCAGCAACAATCCCCGGCTGGCACGGGAATAATAAAAAATGGACCGCTTTGTCAAGCGATCCATGATCCAGCAAACAAAACCCCAACGGTTGGGGAGAAATTGGCGGCTCGTGATAGCGCTTCACAAAAAACTTGTGACAGTCCGGCAGATCTTATCTGACGACCCAGCATCCACGGCAACAGGCTTCCGGGAACACTTCGGCGGAGATCCCTTTTTCGACAAACCGTGCCTGACGGTTGAACCATGTCGGTACTCATGAGCTCCGCGCCTCTATCCAGCGATTCATTTATGGAAGTATCCTAGCACATGGAAGGGCAAGTGTCAATAGATTTTTTCCCTTTTCCACAAAGAAAATGGAAGAAAATTGTGCATTTAGAATATGTCCCTTGACTTTTGCGCCACCGAGGGATATGATGCAAGAAAAAGGAGGCAAAGGAATGGAGAAGCTGTGGAAAAAACTGGTAAACCGGGAGACCATACTATATATAGTATTTGGAGTGGCAACCACGGTGGTGAACTATGGAATCTTTCATGGATGTTACACCTGGTTGTTTGGATATACCAATGGGTTATGGGCCAACTTCCTGGCATTTGTGGGGGCGGTGATCTTTGCCTTTGTGGTTAATAAGGTCTTTGTCTTTGAAAGTGAAGATTGGAGTATTGCCGCTCTGAAAAAGGAACTGCCGCCATTTCTGGGTGGACGGATTGGCTCGTTCTTGGTGGAAGAGGCTGGATTGATGATTTGCCAGTGGTGTCGGCTGGATGGGATGATGTGGATGCTGTGGGGCATGAAACTGTCTGGGCTTATGGTGGCGAAGGTTATCTTGTCCGTGGTTGTGGTGATTTTGAACTATGTTTTGTGTAAGTGGATCGTGTTCAAAAAATAAATCGAAAAAAGGAGAAAAAGGTGCTTGACAAAATGGAGGTGGCATGAT
>CAZSAZ010000027.1:0-13567 GCA_964604925.1 uncultured Oscillospiraceae bacterium
CCCGCGTATCCAGCTTGGAAGGCTGGTGTTCTACCATTGAACTACACCCGCAGACCCTGCTGTCTAGCGTTCTCAGCCATAAAATCTTATCACAGGAAGAGCGTTTTGTCAACCCCTATCCGAGAATTTTTGGAATTTTTTTCTCAATCACGTCGGCCACGGCCCCTTCCCCGCAGGAACACACCGTCTCAAATCGATCCCGAACTGCTGCATCTCCGGGACAGAAGGCAAAATCCGCATCCTGGAGCATATCCACATCGTTTTCCCCGTCTCCCACGCACACCAGGATTTCTCGATTCAGATGACGCTGGAGCCAACGGGCGGAGGTGGCTTTGCTGATGCCCTTGGCTTGCAGATCAATGAGGCGATTGGCCGAACGGAAAATGGCACATTCTTCCCCAAATGCGTCCTGAAGGGCTTGCTGAATCTGATCCATCCGCTGAAACTCCTGGGCAGTGCCCTGGAACAAATGGGCCACAGTAACATCCCGAATCTCACCATAAACCGTGAACTTCAGAAAGGGGGACAAATCCTGGTGAAAATCGGAAAATTGCCAGGGACAACCTTCGTGGATGCAGAAATCACGCCACATTTCGTTGGGCGCAAAGAGATGGTGATGGGTCACGCCTTGCAGTTCCACTGGGTTTTCCGGAAATTGCTCCATGACCTGACGGATGGTCTGACGCCAATCCAGGGGAATTTCCTGGAGAAAGGGGAAGTGACCAGTCCGGGGATCGTAGGCGGCTCCACCATTGTACAGCAGCAGCGGAGCATTCACCGGAACCTGATGAATCAGCCGGGAGTACATGGGCACAGACCGGCCTGTATTCACGGTGAAGGCACCACCTTGGTCCATGAAGTGATGAATGGCCTGTAAATTGCGAGGAGGAATGGTGGAATCCGGCCCGGTGAGGGTGCGGTCAAAGTCCACCGTCAAAAGAACTTTGGAATAATCTGCCATAACTGTGTCTAAAATCCAGGGGGTTATCCCAGATTTCCCTCCATTCGCTCCAATTTTTCCAACACCTGGGTAAGGTATTCCGGAAGGGGAGCCAGTACAAGAACAGGCCGGCCGTCCCGGGGATGGGAGAAGCACAATGCCCCTGCGTGAAGGCACTGGCTGAGCTGACCCAACTCCTTTTTCTTGTGGCCATATACCGTGTCGCCCAAAATGGGATGGCCGATATAGGCCATGTGAACCCGGATCTGGTGGGTTCGGCCAGTTTCCAACTTGCACCGGATGTGGGTATAACCCCGGTATCTGCGGATCACCTCCCAGTGGGTGACGGCAGGTTTGGAGTTGCGCTGGGTGACGCACATTTTCTTCCGATCGGTGGGATGACGGCCAATGGGGGCGTCCACGGTGCCGCTGTCCTCCCGGAGGGTGCCGCAGACAATGGCCTCGTAGGTACGGGCCATGGAGTGGTCCTTTAATTGGGAGGCCAGCATGGTGTGGGCATAATCATTTTTTGCCACGGCCAGAAGGCCGGAAGTGTCCTTGTCAATGCGGTGGACGATTCCCGGCCGGAGTTCTCCATTGATTCCGGACAGATTGTCCCCCAACTGATACATCAGCCCGTTGACCAGGGTATCATCCTGGTGGCCCGGTGCCGGGTGAACCACCAGACCTTTGGGCTTGTTGATGACCAAAACATCATCGTCCTCATATACGATTTCCAATTCCATTTTGGTGGGGGCAATATCCACCTCCACCGGGTCGGGGATGGTCAATTCCACCTGATCTCCCGGCTCCAAGCGATCGTTTTTCTTGGCAGAGCCGCCGTTCCGCCGGACGGCTCCCTGGTCAATGAGTTTTTGCACGGCAGAACGGCTCATATTGGGTACTACCCGGGCCAGAAAGGCATCCAGCCGTTCTCCGGGAATATCCGCAGTAAAGTTCATCATTTTTTCTCGTCCTTCCAGAAATCCTTGTTCCAAAACACCAGGGAGACCACCAGGGCGATACAGCCGCAGGTGATAAAGGCATCTGCCACATTGAAAATGGCGAAGTGGATGAATTCCACTTCAAACATATCCACCACATATCCCAGGCGCAGCCGGTCGATCATATTTCCCAAGCCTCCGGCGTAGATGGCAGCGATACACCACCGCTCAAAGGGGGAAAAGGGCATGGCCTTTTTCCACAGATCATAGACGATGGCAAGGGTGAAGGCCAGAAAAATCAGGGCAAAGAGCCATTGCTGTCCCTGGAAGGAGGAAAAGGCAGCTCCGTCGTTTTGGACATAGGTCAGATGTACCACGCCATCCAACATCGGCACCATTCCGCCCAGGGGAATATGGGCCACTACCAGGGCTTTGACCACTTGATCCAGAGCCACCGCCAGGGCCACAAACAAGAGCATCATCACGTATGTCATGGAAAAACCTCCGAGAAAACACATTTGCTATCATGATACCACGGAGGGAGGGGGTTGTCAATGAAGGGGACAAGACAGCAGAAATGGAAAAGCCGGAAAAAATTTCTCAATTCCCTATTGACAAAGTAGGTTGCCTGTGATAATATTTAGACAGTTAGTTAGGGCTAACCCAAACAAACCCCCTACGGAACATCACCTCTGCACAACTGATTTTCCGATCTCCTAAGTATGGCAAAACCACCCCGCTTCGGCGGGGTGGTTTTGTTTGTATATAAAGGAAAGACGAACGCGTTGCCTCCCCATAGGGAGAGGCAACGCTGGATGAAACCGAAATCAATCGAGTTTGGAGGAATCTCAATCCCAGAGCTTTTCTGGATAGAGCCCCTTCTCCCGGAGTTGGGCCATGGCGGAGACCACCGTGGGCTTATCTTCTTTGTAGGTCACACCGTACCACTTGTCATTGGAGCGGAGTACCTTGACCCGGGCTTTTTTCTGGCTGAGGAGATTGGAAACCACCGTGGGCAGATAATACTCCCCCTTCATGGGATTTTCCACCAGAGCTTTGTCCAGGAAGGCAGGGAACCCGGCCCAGGCTTCTTCCAGGTAGCTCTTCTGGAAACCCCACAAATTCATGGACACCACATCGTCACCGCTGAGGTCGTGCCAGGTCTGGCCGTCGTCCTCGGTGTACTGGGGATTGTGCTCGCCCTTGACGATTTTGGTGCGTTCCACCACAGAGTGGAGGTAGCCGTTGGCGGTTTCGGTGCACACACCTCGGGCCACAGAGCCGTTTTCCGTGACGGTGTTCTTCAGCAGATAACCTACCATGGCGTATTCATACATATCCTCTCCATCGGGATGGTGGAGCAGGTAGTTGTAGATCTCATCAAAACCTTCGGGGCCATAGTAGTCGTCGGCGTTGATCACCGCAAAGGGGCCGTCCACCACATTCCGGACAGACAGCACAGCCTGGGCCGTGCCCCAGGGTTTGGTGCGGCCTTCTGGGATGGAATAGCCTTCCGGCAGGTCATCGGGACGCTGGAATACATACTCCACATTCATCTTTTTGGCAATGCGGTTGCCAATCTTTTCCCGGAAGATTTCGTCGATTTCCGGCTTGATGACGAATACCACCGTCTCAAAGCCGGCACGCATGGCGTCATAAACCGAATAGTCCAGGATCACGTGACCCTGATCGTCAATGGGATCGAGCTGTTTCAGTCCGCCGTAGCGGCTGCCCATACCGGCGGCCATGACCACCAAAACGGGTTTGTTCATTTGAATTACCTCCAGATTGTTTTTTAGAAGGGATTATCTTAAGAAATGGGTGGGAAGGGAAATGCTCCAGCTCTGGCCAGGTTCCAGCACCGCCGCAGCGGCCCGGTCTTTCCAGGATATGGAGTCGGTTTCAGCTCCGGGCAGGCTCATCCAGGGCTCAATGCACACGAAGGGCAGGGGCCAGACGGGCTTGCTCCAAATCAGGGTGTAGGGGAAAGCGGCAATGTCGCACACCACACTCCGGCCGGTGTCCTTTTCGTAAACGCCCAGGGTGTTGGCGGTGAGATTCACCATACAGTGGGAATCGCTGGCAAAGGTCTCCGGGGTCAAAGGAATGGTGGTGGTATTTTTCCCCAGGGAATACCAACTTCCGTTGAGCAGCCCCGCCGGATAGGTTCCCAGGCACATGGGAGACTGAACCTGGTCAAAGCGGAGTTCATAATCGTCCATGGTGTGGCGATCATCAAAGGGCAGACGGAAGGCAGGGTGGTAGCCAATGCCGAAGGGCATGGCTTCCTCATCCCGGTTTTCCACCGTCAGGGTTTGGGTGACGCAGTCTCCCAATAGAGAGACGGTGGACAGAAGCCGGAATCGGTAGGGCCACTGGGAAAGGGTCTCGGGACAGTCGCAAAGTTCCATCACGATTTCATGCTCTGTTTGCCGAAGGAAGGTGTGTTCCATCAACCGGGCAAAGCCGTGCTGCCCGCCTTCATACACCTGCCCCTTGGCCTCCAGTTTCCCATCCACCAGTTTTCCGGTGTAGGGAAACAGCAAGGGAGCATGGTAGCCCCAGACCTGGGGATCAGCGTCGTGGATGTGCTCCACACCGTCGCATTTCCGGATCACGGAACAGATCTGGCCACCGAAGGTGGTGACAGAGACTTTCAAAAGCTCGTTTTCAATGGTATAGATCATGATATTTCCCCTTTTATTTGAAATATGGAAGGGTTTATCCCACCAAGGCCTTTGCGGCGAAGTATACCAGCACCACAATGCCCAGTACGATGCGATACACGCCAAAGGCAGAGAAGGAATGTTTCCGGACGTAGTTCATCAGACCCTTGATGGCCACCATGGACACCAGGAAGGACACCACGGTACCCACGATGAGAATCCAGACTTCGATGGGCGTGATGGCTACGCCGGACAGAAGAAATTTTAAGCTCTTGATGGCAGAGGCACCCAGCATGGTGGGAATGGCCATGAAAAAGGAGAACTCCGAGGCGGCACCACGGCTGACCCCCAAAATGATACCTCCCAGGATGGTGGAGCCGGAGCGAGAGGTGCCAGGCACCAGACTCAGGCACTGGAACAGGCCGATGTACAAAGCGGTTTTGTAGTCAATTCCCCAGACTTTTTTCACCAGAGGGGTCTGACCCTCATTTTTCTTTTCCACATAAAGGAAGGCGATGCCGTAGACAATCAAAGCCAGCGCAACCACAATGCCGTTGTGGAGATGCTCGTCCATCCAGTCGTCAAAAAGGACACCTACCACGCCGCTGGGGATGATGGCCAGACACACCTTAAACCACAGTTCCCAGGTAGCTTTTTTTGCCTTGGGACTCTTGCGGGGGGAGAAGGGGTTGAGTTTATGGAAGAACAGGACGATCACGGCCAGAATGGCTCCCAGCTGGATCACCACATCGAACATGGACTGGAACTCCTTGGAAACATTGAGATTGCAGAACTCGTTGAGCAAAATCAAATGTCCCGTGGAGGAAACCGGCAACCATTCGGTGATGCCTTCCACAATGCCAAACAGAATGGCTTTCAAAATTTCAAGAAACATGGATTATCTCCTTTCGGAATCTGTATGAACGATCATACGAATTTCTTATACTATATCGTCTTTCCGGGGTTTTTGCAAGAAGAATTCCGTACATTGCCGCTTTTGGGCAAAGCTGTGGGGAAAATGGGAGGTTGGAAGGGAGCGGGTTTTTCCTTTCTCCTTTTTCCTGCCCCAGACTTTACAAATTGTTCACCCGAATGGCGGATAAATGGGTATAATGAGGGAAAAGGAACATCAGCGGAGAAATGCAAGGAGGTATTCAATCATGGCTGTATCTGTTTTGGTTGTCGAGGACGACAAGAATATTGCGGAATTGCTTCAGATGTATCTGGAGAAGGAGGGCTATGCGGTGACGGTGGCCCATGACGGCGGTGCCGGACTGAGCAAATTCCGGGCCATCAAGCCGGATCTGGTGCTGTTAGATGTGATGATGCCGGTGATGGACGGCTGGAGCGTGTGCAAGGCCATCCGTACCGAATCCCAGACCCCCATCATCATGCTCACGGCCAAGGGCGAAACCGATGACAAGGTAACGGGACTGAAAACCGGTGCGGATGACTATATCACCAAGCCCTTTGAGATGAAGGAAGTGCTGGCTCGTATCGAGGCTGTACTCCGGCGCAGTGGGTCTGGGGTAGCCACCAAGAAAAATGCCCGGCGGCTGACCTTTGACAAGCTCATCATCGATATGGATGCCTTTGAGCTGACGGTGGATGGAAAGAAAGTGGACACCCCTCCGAAGGAGATGGAGCTACTGTTCCATCTGGCTTCCTCTCCCAATCGGGTCTATACCAGAAACCAGCTTCTGGACGAAGTGTGGGGCTTTGACTATTTTGGCGACAGCCGGACAGTGGATGTCCATGTCAAGCGGTTGCGGGAAAAACTGGAAGGGGTCTCCGACCAGTGGTCGGTGAAAACCGTCTGGGGTGTGGGATATAAGTTTGAGGTGGTGTAACCCATGAAATCCACATTCAGCCGGCAGTTTTCTGCCACGGTGCTGATCCTCCTGTTTGCGCTGTTGCTGTTGGGAGGGGCGTTTCGGGTGTTGGCTTCGGAGTATTTGAAGCAAAATACCACCCAGCAACTGCTTACCGATGCCACCTCCATTGCCGATCTCACCGCCGCTTACTCGGCGGACGACCGGTTGTATGATGAATTGCTGCAAACCAATCTTACGTTTGCGGCTCAGGTGTCTGGATCGGACGCCGTGGTTTGCGACACCAGTGGTATGGTGGTGTTGTGTTCCGACCGGGATCTAAGCTGTGCCCATCTGGGTATGGTGATGGATTCTGCTTATTTGGAGCAGGTATTTTCCGTCGGCTCAGATCTGTCCACGGGAAAGATCGAAGGGCTGTATGAGGAAGCCCGGTACTTAGCCAGCGTACCCATTGTCAGCCGGAATACCGGTGCCAATATTGGCATCGTGTTGGTGTCCGTGCCCATTGCCGATGCCCTGCGGATGCTGGAGGGCATTACCGACATCCAGGTGACGGTATCGTTGCTGGTGATTTTGGTGGCGGTGGTGGTGATGAGTGTGTCCACCCGGAGTCAGTGCCGTCCTCTGAAGGAAATGGCCCAGGCGGCCCGGGAATTTGGCCACGGAAATCTGAAAGCTCGGGTTCGAACCGGCGGACGGAACACCGAGGAAGTGGACGAACTGGCGGTGGCCTTTAACACCATGGCGGCCTCCCTGGAAAAAAGTGAGTATCAGCGTCAGGAATTCGTGGCCAATGTCAGCCACGAGCTGAAAACCCCCATGACCACCATTGGTGGATACATCGACGGAATCCTGGATGGTACCATTCCCCCGGAGCAGCATCGCCACTATATGCAGATCGTCTCCGACGAGACCAAGCGGCTGAGCCGCCTGGTGCGGAGTATGCTGGATATTTCCCGGCTCCAGGATTCTTCCATTCCCGAGGAAAAGAAGAGCCGATTTGATGTGGAAGAGGCGGTGGGACAGGTGCTCATCACCTTTGAACAGAAGATCAACCAGAAGGGGCTGGATGTCCAGGTGGATATGCCGGAGCATCCCACCTACACCCGGGCGGATGCCGATTCCATCACCCAGGTGATCTATAATCTCATTGACAATGCAGTGAAATTCTGCCAGCCTGGCGGGGAACTGGGGGTCAAGCTCCGGGAAGGAGGCGGCAAGATCTATGTCTCCGTGTCCAACCAGGGAGACACCATCCCCCCGGAGGAACTGCCCCTGGTCTTTGACCGGTTCCATAAAACCGACAAGTCCCGTTCCCAGAATCGGGATGGTTGGGGTCTGGGCCTTTATATCGTCAAGACCATCGTATGCAGTCACGGGGAGAACATATCCGTGTCCAGCCGGGATGGAAAGACGGAATTTACCTTTACCCTGCCCCTGGTCAATTGACGGGGCAGGAACATTCACCACGAGAGGGGAAGGGCGATGTCCGATTATGAAAATGACTCCCTGGAAGCCAGGGAGCCGGAATATGAATATGCCTGGCAGAACAGCAGGAATAATGAGTGCTATTTCGGTATCGGATCCACCACTCCACCGAAGGATCATACGGCGGTGATCTCTGTGGTGCTGATTTTGGTGATCTCCATTTGTGGCGTGCTAAGTGCCTTGAGTCTGATGAACATTGACGTGTTTGGAGATGTGGTGCAGGAACCGGCGAAATCCAATGTGGGGGTTTCGGTGCATTTCTCCCCATCCAGTGGAAACAATCGTCCAGCCGGGCTGGAAGGCTCCACAGAGGAGGCAAAAGAGCCAGAAACGGAGACGATTCCCTCCACCGGGCCTGGTAGCATGGAACTGCACATCAACCAAATCCCCACCAACTCTGACGAGGTAGATTCCCAGGGGATTTCGGGAGAGATGACACAAAAAAATGACATGATGCTGGACTGGCAGGATGTGTATGACAAAGTAATCCCCAGTGTGGTCAGCATTGTCTGCTCCGATGGCTACTCCAGTTCCAGCGGCACCGGCGTGATTATGGATGACAAAGGCTACGTGATCACCAATGCCCATGTGGTGGAGGATGCCGGTCTGATTCAGGTGATTCTCTTTGACAATACCACGGTTACGGCCCAGTGTCTGGGGTTGGATACCATCTCGGATCTTGCGGTGCTGTATATCCATGCTGATGGCCTGACGGCGGCAGAATTTGGAGACAGCGATACACTGCGAGTGGGAGACGAAGTGGTGGCCATTGGCGATCCTTTGGGTGTGAAGCTCCGGGGAACCATGACAGACGGAATCGTCTCTGCCATCAACCGAGGCTTGGAGGTGAATGGAAAAACCATGTCCCTGCTTCAGACCAATGCGGCATTGAATGCCGGAAATTCCGGTGGCCCCTTGGTCAATTGCTATGGTCAGGTCATTGGCATTGTCACCATGAAAATCGGGGACTATGCTAGTTCCAACGGCGTGGAGGGTCTGGGATTTGCCATTCCCATTTCCACGGTGAAAACCGTGGTGGAACAGTTGGCGGAGTACGGCTATGTGGCCGGCCGGCCGGATTTGGGACTGGAGGGCCGGATGCTGTCCCTGTTTTACCAGCATTATTACCGGATGCCCTCGGGGATGATGATTACCTCCGTGGATTTGGACAGCGATGCCGCTACCCAGGGCATCAAGACGGGGGACATTTTGGTGTACCTCAATGGGGAACGAATCACCGACATGGAAACCTACCAAAATCTGGTCAATGGACTGGAAGTGGGTCAGCAGGTCAGTGCCATGATCTACCGCAGTGGAAAAGAATATGAGCTAACCCTCACCGTGGGCGAACGCCACGGATGAGGCATGACCTGGAAAAATGCGCCCTCGATATGCCAAAGGATCGGAGGCGCATTTCACTTTTAGATGGATTCAGGCCAGGGGAGCGGCGTCTGCAATTTCCTCGGGGGTGTGGGTGGAGACGTAGTTGATGAAGCCCTGGACGATCTTCCGATCGTTTTCCCCTTCCAAGGGAAGAATCTTGGTGGGGTCGTTGGGGTCAAACCGGCAGGCAGACAGGCGCACCGGCTCCGGGCTGTCCAGAGGGTCCGGGGTATAGAGCATATAGTATGCCTTGGTCTCCGGAGACTCAAAGGTGAACAGCACATTCATGGTGATATCCCCCTCCGGGGTGTGCATGATAAAAGACATTTCCTGATTCATTTCATAAACTCCCTGTTTTTTTCATAGGCGGCAATGATGGCTTCCATAACGCTGCTCCGGAATCCACCCCGCTCCAGGGCACGAACCCCCTGGATGGTGGAGCCGCCGGGGGAGCAGACTGACCCTTTCAGTTCGCTGGGCTGCCAGCTGGAGGCATCCAGGTAGGAAGCCGTACCCAAAATTGTCTGGATGGCACAGGCTGTAGCCGTTTCCCGGGACAGACCGCAGGCTACAGCACCATCCACCAAAGCTTCCAAAAAGATGCTCACAAATGCCGGGCCGGAGCCGGAAAGGGCGCTTCCTGCATCCATTTGTTCCTCGGCCAGGGGATAAAGCAGGCCGCAGTGGGTCATCACGGAACGGAATTGCTCCAGATCCTTCTGCTGCACCCGTTCGTTGGCAGAATACAGCACCAGACCCTGGCCCACTTCCACGGGAATGTTGGGCATGATCCGGATAACAGGATAGCCACCACCGACCATGGAGGAAATGCGGTTCGTGGTTAGTCCGGCCGCCATGGTAACCAGGACACAATCGGTGCGAACCTCCAAAATCGGTTTCAGAGACCGCAACACCCCTTCCATTTGCTGGGGCTTGACTCCAAGAAAGAGGAACTTTGATTCCCGGGCGATGGTTTCGTTGTCCCCGGGGAGCACATCATAAAGCCGGGCAAATTCCTCCGTCCGGTTCTGATGGGCGGCAGAAACCATGATCTCCTGGGGGGGTACCGACTGAGCCACCGCCTGGGCAATGGCACCGCCCATATTTCCAATGCCGATGAAGCCGAATGTTGCCATGATCCAAACCTCCTGGGTTTTTCTTTATCATATCAGTTTCCCCGGGAAAAAGCAATAAAATCCATCCAGGAAAAAGAATTGACAATCCCTGGGGTTGGGTGGATAATAAATCCATCCGAAATTCGGGAGGAAATGTCCATGATTAACGAATCCATGGCCCGGTTGGGGGCCAATCGTTCCTGCATCCGGGAGTTGTTTGAATATGGTGCCCAGCGGGCAAAGGTGGTGGGTCGGGAAAACGTATTTGACTACTCTCTGGGCAACCCGTCCATTCCGGCTCCCCGGGAGGTCAACGAGGCCATTCGGGCCATTTTGGAGGAATATGACTCTTTGACCGTCCATGGTTATACCTCCGCCGGTGGGGATTTGGAGGCACGGGAAGCCATTGCCCGGGACTTAAATCAGCGCTACAGCGCCGACGTCCGGCCGGAGGATCTGTTCCTGGGTTGTGGTGCGGCACCGGAATTGGTCAGTGTGTTCCGGGCCCTGGGGGTGGAAAGGGGAGAATTTATCGCCATTGCCCCCTATTTTCCGGAGTATAAGCCCTTTGTGGAGGAAGCCGGGGGGCGGTTTGTGGTGGTTCCTGGAGACGAGCCCTCCTTCCAGATTGACCTTGCTGCTCTGGAACGGGCCATTACGCCCCACACCCAGGGGGTGATTCTCAACTCCCCCAATAACCCCTCCGGAACGGTCTATACCCGCCAGACCCTGGAACAGGTGGCGGCTTTGCTGGCCCGGGCATCTGAGCAGATGGGTCATCCCATCTATATCATTGCCGACGAACCGTACCGGGAGTTGGTTTACGATGGGGCTCAGGTTCCCTTCCTGCCCCAGATTTACCGGGATACGGTGGTGTGCTACTCCTTTTCCAAGAGCCTGTCCCTTCCCGGGGAACGGATTGGATATGTTTATGTGCCCCAAGCGTGTACCGACCATGAGATGCTTTACGCCGCCATTGCCGGAGCAGCCCGGGCCGGAGGCCATGTGTGTGCCCCGTCGCTGATGCAGAAGGTCATTGCCCGGTGCGTTCATCTCCGTCCGGATCTGAAGGCCTACGATGAAAATCGGCGGTTGCTGGCAGAAGGCCTCCGGGTCTATGGCTACGAAATGGCCCAGCCAAACGGAGCATTCTACCTGTTTGTCAAAGCACCCGGGGGAGACGCGGCGGCTTTCGCGGAGCTGGCCAAAACCCGGGATCTGTTGGTGGTTCCTGGTGGGGATTTTGGATGTCCAGGGTATTTTCGGTTGTGCTACTGCGTCAATCGGGAGATGATCGAAAAGAGCTTGCCCATCTTTGGAGAACTGATGGCGCAATTCCAAGGGGCATAAGGTTGCAAAAGCAACCATGCCATGGTATAATTTCCATGTAACAAAGAGAAAAGGAGCGTTTTTTCCATGAAGTACGATTTTACCTCTATTATGGATCGGAAGGGTCATGATGCCATTGCCGTGGATGCCATCGGCGCAGAGGGCGCTATTGCGTATCCTGCTCCCAGAGAGGGCTTCGACGTGATCCCCATGTGGGTGGCGGACATGAACTTCCCTGTGGTGCCCACCATCACCCAGGCGATGGCTGAGCGGCTGAACCATCCCCACTACGGCTATTTTGTGGCACCGTCTGCGTATTATGATGCCATCATCCGTTGGCACGAGACGCGCAACGGTGTCACCGGCATGAAGCCTGAACATATTGGCTATGAAAATGGCGTTCTGGGCGGTGTGGTTACTGCCCTGAATGTGTTCTGCTCCAAGGGAGACCATGTCCTGCTTCACAGCCCCACCTATATCGGCTTTACCCACTCTCTGGAGGACAATGGCTACCACATCGTCCACAGTGGCCTGGTGCAGGATGAGAAGGGGATCTGGCGGATGGACTTCGAGGACATGGAGCGGAAGATCGTGGAGCATAAGATCCACGCTGCGGTGTTCTGCTCTCCCCACAACCCCACCGGTCGTGTTTGGGAGCGTTGGGAAGTGGAGAAGGCCATGGAGCTGTTCCGGAAGCATGACGTGTATGTGGTCTCCGATGAGATCTGGTCGGACATCATCCTCTCCGGCCACCATCATGTCCCCACCCAGTCTGTGTCCGAAGATGCCGCCATGCGTACCGTGGCGCTGTACGCTCCCAGTAAGACCTTCAACCTGGCAGGTCTGGTGGGCAGCTACCATGTGATCTATAACAAGTGGATCCGGGAGCGGTGCGACAAGGAGTCTGCCCTGAGCCACTACAATGCCATGAATGTGATGAGTATGCACGCATTGATGGGTGCTTACCAGCCTGAGGGCTATGAGTGGGTGGACGAGCTGTGCAAGACCATCACCGGCAATGTGAACTATGCCTGTCAATACATCGAAAGCCACTTTGACGGTGTGTCCGTCAGCCGTCCCGAGGGCACCTATATGCTGTTCCTGGACTGCGAAAAGTGGTGCCGTGACCACGGCAAAACGGTGGACGAGGTGATGAAGGCAGGCTGGGATGTGGGTGTTTACTGGCAGGATGGCCGCCCCTTCCATGGGGAAAACCACATCCGGATGAACCTGGCTCTGCCCCTGAGCCGGGTGCAGGAGGCCTTTGACCGACTGAACCGGTATGTGTTCAACGACAAATAAGATTCCCTTCTGAAAAGCATAAAAACGGCGCTGTCCTGACATGAGGACAGCGCCGTTGGTTGTTATTGGGAAAGGGGAATCAGAATTCGCACTTCTTGGCGATGTAGTCTTTCAGCTCGCAAATGGGAATCCGAACCTGCTCCATGGTGTCCCGATCCCGGACGGTAACACAGTTGTCCGCCTCGGTGTTCTCGTCACCCACGGTCTGGAAGTCCACGGTGATGCACAAAGGCGTGCCGATCTCGTCCTCCCGGCGATACCGCTTGCCGATGGAACCGGAATCGTCAAAGTCCACCATGAAGTCCTTCTTGAGCATCTTGTAGATCTCCTCGGCCTTGGGGCTGAGCTTCTTGGACAGGGGCAGAACAGCGGCCTTGAAGGGAGCCAGAGCGGGATGGAGCCGGAGAACGGTACGCACATCCGGGTTACCCTTCTTGTCCACGCCTACCTGCTCTTCGTCATAAGCCTCGCACAGGAAGGCCAGAGCCACCCGGTCGCAGCCCAGACTGGGCTCGATAACGTAGGGGATATAGTGCTCGTTGCGCTCCTGGTCGTAGTATTCCAGGCT
>CAZSAZ010000028.1:0-13415 GCA_964604925.1 uncultured Oscillospiraceae bacterium
GGGTCACACCATCCATGCCACTGCGGAAGAGGCTAAGGAGTTTACCGAGACCATGCTGAACGTTTATGCGGATTTCTGCGAAAACGTTTTGGCCATGCCTGTGACCCGGGGGCAGAAAACCGAGAAGGAGAAGTTCAACGGCGCTGAGGCAACCTACTCCATCGAGTGCATGATGCACGACCGGAAGGCATTGCAGGCCGGTACTTCCCATTACTTTGGGGACGGGTTTGCCAAGGCCTTCGGCATTGAATTCACCGATAAGAACAATCAGCGCGTGAATCCCTATGAGACGTCCTGGGGCGTATCCACCCGACTCATTGGCGGCATCATCATGACCCATGGCGACAACAACGGCCTGGTTCTGCCTCCGCAGATTGCCCCCACTCAGGTGGTGGTTCTGCCCATTGCCCAGCACAAGGCTGGCGTTCTGGAAGGGGCTGGAGCCATTCGGGGGCGGCTGGCGAACGCCGGCTTCCGGGTGAAGATGGATGATTCTGACAATTCCATGGGCTGGAAGTGCGCAGAGTATGAAATGAAGGGCGTTCCCCTCCGGGTGGAGTGCGGCCCCCGGGATCTGGAAAACGGTCAGTGTGTGCTGGTGCGCCGGACGGATCGGGAGAAGGTCGTGGTGAAGCTGGAGGAGTTGGAGCAGGCTGTGGCGCAGCAGCTTCAGGTGGTCCAGCAGCAGATGTACGACAAGGCCAAGAAAAACCTGGACGAGCATATCTATGAGGCTCATTCCCTGGAAGAGGCAAAGCAACTTCAGGAGGCCAACGGCGGCTACATCAAGACCATGTGGTGCGGCGAGCTGGAATGTGAAATGAAGATGAAGGAGCAGGCAGGAATGTCCTCCCGGTGCATCCCCTTTGCTCAGGAGCACCTGGACGACAAGTGCCCCTGTTGCGGTAAGCCCGCCAGCAAGATGGTCTACTGGGGCGTGGCATACTAATAACCGATCAACGTTTAGGCAGGATGAAGCAAACGCATCATCCTGCTTTCGTCTGTCAAGACCCCCTGTTTTCACAAGTAGAAAACAGGGGGTCTTGACAAAATGCCCCCGACAACGTCGGGGGCTAGGGGATATCCCAAAGATACCCACGGTATGGCGGAGAGTTAGGGATTCGAACCCTAGGTTCCTTGCGGAATCACCAGTTTTCAAGACTGGCTCCTTAAACCACTCGGACAACTCTCCGTGTGAAGGCTACTATACCATTTTCCGCAAAAAAAGTCAAGCAGAAGGGTCAGCCCTTCTTCCGGAGTTTGTGCTTGTTGCCCTTGTCGTCCACAATATAGGTATTATCCAGCTGGGCAACCAGGCTTTTTTTATAGGCATCGATATACACCCGGCGAAGGTTATCTCGTTCGGTGATTTCCTCCGGGGTCAGGCCTTCCGTCTTGGCTTTGTGGGCCAGGGCATTGATACGGGCAATGGTTTGTTCCATGGTCATAATGGTTCACCTCATACATAGCGTTCCAGAAGAACGCCGATCCTTCCTTTTTTGGTTTGGCCGTTTACTTCGGCCAGTTTCAGTTTTCCCATCCCCCGCAGGGAAACAGTATCCCCTTGGGACAGGAGCTTATCCGGCTTGGTACAGGGTAGGCCGTTGATGGCAGCCCGGCCAGCGGCGATTTCCTCCGCCGCAAGATTGCGGCCAATTCGGAATCCGGAACGAATCACGCTGTCCAGTCGGAGGGAAGCCAAGGTGTCTCGGATGAGTTTGACCTCCGGCTGGGGGATGTCCGCTTCGGACAGAGGAATTTGGCACAGACGAAACTTGGTTCGTCCGGCAGCATCAAAACTTTGGAGCAGGTAAGGGGCGATTTCCCTTGTCACAAAAAAATCGCAACGGCCCGTACCCACAGAAATATCTCCCACAGACTCTCGGGAAACACCGGCCCCCATCAGGCTACCAAGAAAATCCCGGTGGGTTAAACTGTCCCCCTGAAAATAAGTGGCACGGAGGCAAACCACAGGGCTTTCCTCATCCCAAAGCCAGTCTTGTTCCAGATAATCAGGCAGGTAGACAAGGGTGCACCGCTCGGCATTGTCGTATCCACCGAAACGAAGGAGACCCTCCACTTCCCCAAACAACAATCGGGTCATCTCCAACTCCCGGGGAGAAAGAAATCCTGTATTGGCCGGAATGTTTTTCCGGATGCCCATGGTTATTGTGTCCCAAACCTTGGCCAGAGTCATCCGGTCATCAGGCGTTTGGGCGATTTTTTCAATATTTCCTCGATTCATTCAATCACCACCGGGATTATATCATGAAAAACCCCTTTTGCATAGTAAGTTTTTCTTGTGTGATGGAGTTTTTTGGGCTATAATGGGGAAAACGAAAGTAGGTGAAATCAAATGGTCATTGGAATCATCGGAGGCGGTGCGGCAGGTATGGCGGCGGCACTGGCCGCCGGGGAGGACTCGGGCAACGAGGTAATCCTTCTGGAACGCCAGGCCCGGCTGGGCCGAAAACTCAGCGCAACCGGCAATGGGCGGTGCAATCTTTCCAATCGTCATGCCGGGCAAAGAGGCTACCACGGGGATGACCCTGCTTTTTACCAGGGGCCGCTGAAAGCCTTTGACCCGGAACAAACCCTGGCGTGGTTTCGAAAACTGGGACTGTTCACCGTGACAGAGGATTCCGGACGGGTCTATCCCTACTCTGACCAGGCCAATTCTGTGGTGGATGTTCTGCGTTTTGCCCTGGATCGCCCCAATATTCAGGTGAAAACCGATTTTGAAGTCCAGCGCATCCGAAAAACGGATGATGGATTCCTTCTGGAGGGTCGGGAAGATACCATATTCTGTCAACGGGTGATCGTATCTTGTGGCGGCTTGGCTGGAACCAAGCTGGGAGGATCCATGTCGGGATATCAGCTTCTGCGGAGCATGGGGCACAAGTGTACCAAACTCCGTCCTGCCCTGGTGCAGGTTAAAACCGGGTGGCATGGTGTGTCGGCGCTGAAGGGCGTCCGGGCAAATTGCCATGGTGCCATCTACCGGGATGGGGTACTCCACCGGGAATCCCAGGGCGAGATACAATTCACCGAATATGGCCTGTCCGGACCGGTGATATTTGAAATTTCCCGGGATGCCTGCCAGTCCGGTGGGGAATGGGAGTGTGTCCTGGATTTCCTGCCGGAGGTTTCGGAAGAGGCACTGATGGAAGAATTGCGGACAAGACAGGAGCGGGCTTGGGCGGTGGAGGAACTGCTCACCGGCATTTTGCACAACCGTCTGGGACGGGTCATTGCCCAGAGTGCCAGGGTCAAAGGCCGTGGCATGGTATCGGAACTCAGTCAGGAACAGCTTCAGGCTGTGGTCGGGCTGGTTAAACACTTCTCCGTCAGTCTGACGGAGCCTTTGGGAATGGATGCAGCCCAAGTTACAGCAGGTGGAATTGTGACCAGGGAATTTGATCCGGCCACCATGGAAAGTCGCCTGGTACCCGGACTCTACGCCTGCGGCGAAGTGCTGGATGTGGACGGAGATTGCGGCGGATATAACCTTCAATGGGCCTGGAGTTCTGGCCGTGTAGCAGGAAAAAGTGCAGGAGGCGCAACATTATGATACGAATCCGGGATATTTCCCTTCCCGCAGCCCATTCTATTTCCCAGTTGGACTTTGAGGCGGCGAAGCTGCTGCGGGTGCCCAACAGCACCGTACGACAGGTGAAAGTGGTGAAAAAATCCATCGATGCCCGGAAAAAGCCGGATATTCGGGTGATCTATACGGTGGATGTAAAGGTTAATGGAAACGAAGAAAAGATTCTGAAAAAATCTGGATGCAAAAAGGCATCTATTGCCCCTTGGAGTGTCTATCGGGTGTCCCAGGTTTCCACGAGAAAGCACCGTCCTGTGGTGGTTGGCTTTGGGCCCGGCGGAATGTTTGCTGGCTTGGTGCTGGCCATGGCCGGGGCAAGACCCCTTATTTTGGAGCGGGGGGAGGACGCGGAGACCCGGCACCGGAAGGTGGAAACCTTCTGGCAGACCGGTCAGTTGGATCCGGACAGCAATGTGCAGTTTGGAGAAGGCGGTGCCGGAACCTTTTCCGACGGAAAGTTGAACACCGGTGTGAACAATCCCAGAATTCCCTGGGTGTTGGAACAATTTGTTCTGGCAGGGGCACGAGGGGAAATCCTCTACGATGCCAAGCCCCATGTGGGGACGGATGTGTTGTTGACAGTGGTACAAAACATTCGCCAAAAAATCATTTCCCTGGGGGGAGAGGTTCGATTCCGTACCCAGGTTACGGGACTGCGCACCGCCCAGGGGCACATCACCGGTGTCGAGCTGGCCTCTGGAGAAGTGGTGGAAACGGATCAGGTGATTCTGGCCATTGGACATAGTGCCCGGGATACCTTCGAAATGCTGGAGAAAATGGGCGTGCCCATGGAGCCTAAGCCCTTTTCCATGGGTGTTCGGGTGGAGCATCCCCAAACTATGGTAAATCAGGCTCAGTACGGCCAGGAGCAACCTTGGCTGCCTCCGGCGGATTATAAATTGGTGGCCCACTTGGATGACCGAACGGTGTACACCTTCTGTATGTGCCCGGGCGGATATGTGGTAGCAGCAGCGTCGGAAGAAGGGGGCGTGGTGACCAACGGCATGAGCAACGCTGACCGGGAAGGGGAAAACGCCAATTCCGCGGTACTTGTGACGGTGAACCCCACTGATTTCCCATACCCGGGGGCGTTGGGTGGAATGTACTGGCAACGGGAGTTGGAGCAAGCTGCCTATCAAGTTTCTGGATCTTACCGGGCGCCGGCTCAAAAAATCGGAGACTTCCTCCGCAGAGAAGCCAGCATCGGGGAAGGCGCAATTGCTCCCACATACCGCCCGGGTGTCATCTGGACGGATTTGCACCAGATATTGCCCCCGGTGATTACCAAGGCATTGGAAGAAGGGATTCCCCAATTGGGGAAAAAGTTGGCCGGGTTTGACAATCCAGATGGGGTGCTCACCGGGCCGGAAACCAGAAGCTCCTCTCCTGTGCGGATTCTCCGGGGCAAGGATGGCGTGTCTCCGGTGGTGGGACTCTATCCTGCCGGAGAAGGTGCTGGATATGCCGGAGGGATTATGTCTGCGGCAGTGGATGGCATGATGGCAGCAGAAGCTGTGCTGAAACACCTGGGGGAGGAATGAAGATGGAGGAAAAACAGTTTCGCCAGGAAGCCAGACGGGACATGAGCCAATATGGCTGGGCCCTGATGATCTACTCCTTCCTCATCAACATCTGCGTCTCTGGTGGGGTGACGGTTGCGATGATTTGGCTCACCACATCCGGCGCCCCTGGCGGTGAGGCTGTCGCCGCCACGGGATATGGCTGGGGATATTTGGTTGCCTGTCTCATGGGCGTGGGATTGTTCCGGCTTTGGAAAGGAAAGGAAACATGGAACTGTATTTGGCGGGAGCCCCATCCCATGACCTGGTCTGTCTTTGTCCAGTTGGTGGGCTTGATGTTGTTTGCCCAGCTTCTGGCTCAGGTTTGGTTCCTGGTGCTGGAGTGGATTTGCCAGAGCTTTGGCTTTTCTTCCCAGGAGGCCATGAGTCTGGCAACAGAAATGCCGGACAACCTGACCATGTTTCTTTATAGCGCACTGGTGGCACCGGTGACAGAGGAGATCCTATTCCGGGGAGGAATCCTACGGGGACTGGAATCCTACGGCAAAGGCTTTGCCATTGTGGCATCGGGATTGCTGTTTGGTATGTTCCACGGGAACGCAGTGCAGATCCCTTACGCCATGGCCGCCGGTATGATACTGGGATATACCGCAATGGAATACGGAATTGCCTGGGCCATGGTGTTACATATGGGAAACAATCTGATTTTGGGCGATATCCTTCCCAGATTGACCCAGCATTGGTCCGATGGGGCCTATAGCCTGCTATTTTTGGGACTGTATGTGCTGGGCGGCTGCATCAGCCTGGTAGCGTTGCTTCGAAATCAGGACAAACTACGGGGTCTATTCCATCGGGGCAGTACCCGAAAGGGAGCCTGGCGGAGTTTCCTGACCGCTCCGGGAATCGTGGGATTATTCTTGCTGAACCTGTGGTGGGCAGTCTCCATGCTCCTGGTGTAACAACGGATCATAGGAAAGAGAGAATCGAATATGAAACAGATCAAGAATGTACTGTGGGGGATCGTCTGCCTTGCTCTGTATCTGGCCATGGTGTGCCAACCGGTATTTGGAGCAGAATGTGACCATACCTATGTGGAGCGGGAGGAGCCTGCTACCTGCACCAAGCCCGGAGTTCGATATTATGAATGTAGCAAATGCGGAGATCAATACGGATTTGAAAACACGGATCCCTTGGGTCACGATTATGGCGATTGGACGACGAGCCAGGAGCCGGGGTGTGAGGCCGAGGGAGAACAGACCAGGATTTGCCAACGCTGTGGATACAAAGAATCCCGGGTTGTGGAGGCGACCGGGCACAACTATGGTTCCACTGTGGTAGAACCGGAGTGTGATAGCCAGGGATACACCCGACATACCTGCAATGTTTGCGGTGACACCTACAAAACAGATTATGTTGACCCGCTGGGACACGATTACACCACCCGAGTGGTGGAGGCCACCTGCGAAAAGGATGGATATACGGAAAGGGTCTGTAGCCGATGCGGCGATGCGGTGAAAAGCGATTATGTAGATGCTTTGGGGCATATGTATGTCGTCAGCCAGGTGGTGGAGCCTACCTGCGAAAAAGATGGATATACATTAGAAGAATGTCAGCGATGCGGGGGAAGCCGGAAAACGGATCCGGTCTCCGCTTTGGGGCATCAATATAGCCAAATGGTGATGGAACCGGACTGCGACAGCCAGGGATACACCCGGCATACCTGTGATATCTGTGGAGACAGCTACAAAACGGATTATGTAGATGCCCTGGGGCATATGTATGTCGTCAGCCAGGTGGTGGAGCCTACCTGCGAAAAAGATGGATATACCTTAGAAGAATGTCAGCGATGCGGGGGAAGCCGGAAAACGGATTCCGTCTCCGCTTTGGGGCATCAATACAGCCAAATGGTGGTGGAACCGGACTGCGACAGCCAGGGCTACACCCGGCATACCTGTGATATCTGTGGAGACAGCTATAAAACAGACTACACAGAAGCGTTGGGTCATGACTTCACAGCCCGGATTGTGGAGCCCACCTGCCTAAAGGAGGGATACACCCTCCTGACCTGCAACCGGTGTGGCCAGCGAAATAAAATCGACTATACCGACCTGGTGGATCATCGGTATGGGGAAGAGGTGGTTCTGCCCACCTGCACCAAAGATGGTTACACCCTCCATCAATGCGAATTCTGCGGTACGTCATACCAAGATGACCTACAGGTGAAGTTGGGACACGACTTTGATGAAGGGGTGGTGACGAAAGAAGCTACCTCCACCGCAATGGGACGGCGCACCTATACCTGCCGCCGGTGTGGGGAAACCAAAACGGAGACAACCCCCAAACTGGTCAACCCCTTTGTGGATGTAAAGAAGAAGGACTATTTCTTCGACAGCGTTTTGTGGGCGGTGGATCAGGGCATTACCGTTGGCGTAGACGAGATCCATTTCGGCCCGGATGACACCTGTACCCGGGCACAAGTGGTAACCTTCCTGTGGCGGGCCAAGGGATGTCCGGAACCCCAAGGGGAAGCGTGGGCATTTTGGGATGTTCCCCAGAACAGCTACTATTACAAAGCGGTACTTTGGGCAACGGAACAGGGAATTACCGCAGGAACAGGGCCGGGGATGTTCGATCCCGAGATGGCCTGTACCCGGGAGCAAGTGGTTTCATTCCTATACCGGGCCGCCGGATGTCCCCAAACCAGCGGGGCAAATCCATTTTCCGATGTGAAGCCTGGGGACTATTTCTGGGACAGCGTGCTGTGGGCATCCCAACAAGGGATCACTGCCGGCGTGGACGGAGGCCGATTTGGTACGGGAACGGTTTGTATCCGGGCACAGATTGTCAGTTTCCTTTACCGGGGAAGAAATTTGACATAACACGCTGGAAAAAGTGGCCCCTTTCTGAGAAAATAAAAATCAAACGGGAGAAGTTGCACCATTGGGGGCGATTTCTCCCGTATTTTTTTCTAGGGTTGGAGGGGATAACATGAACATTACCAAAACAATATCCATGGATTTGGGGGCCTGGGATGCGGTCGGCCCGGTGGTCGCTGTGGAAGGGGACAAAGGAAGCCGGGTGGTGCGGCTGGAAATTCTGGATCAGGGAGAAGCATGGGTCATCCCGGAAGGCGTAACCGCCACGGTGGTCTACGACCGGGAAAACGGAACGGCAGGAACCTATGAAACCCTGGAAAACGGGAACCAGGCCTGCACCCTGGAGGGAAACACGATTTTGGTGGAACTGTCACCGGAGATGCTGTCTCTCCCTGGAAGGGTATTTGCCGCTGTAAAGCTCCAGAATGGCGAAGGCCATCAGCTGACTACCTTTTCTTTTCTGGTGGATGTGAAATCTATGCCAGGACAGGGGTGGGACTCCCATGACAGGGTGTCCGGAAGCCTCCACCAGGTGGTGGAGGCCCTGACCCTTCGGGTAGAGAATCTGGAAGAAACCAGCCAGATGAATTTGGATCAGTTGGCCCAGGCAGTGGCGGAACAATTTACCAATGTGGGAAAGGAGGGGGTTTAATGGCGTTAACAGAATTGGTGATGATGCCCGGAGAAGATTACCAGGCGATTTGTGATGCGGTACGGAATAAAACAGGTACAACCAGCTTGTTATGCTCCGGTGAGGTGGCCCCGGCCATCGAAGCAATTGTGACAGAAGGAACGGATACCTCTGATGCAACAGCTACGGCAGAGGATTTGCCCAAGGGCGTGACGGCATATGTCAAGGGGAAGAAGATCACCGGAATGGTAGAAAGCAGAGGCATGAATTTTAGTGCCAATATGTGGGAGGGTGGTTTGTACCTTGGTGATTCCTTTGAAGATGGAGAACTGGTAACGAAAATCACCTTCCCCTTTGACCATCTTTTTCGTCGTGAGGAACATACGCTTACCCTTCACACTCCAGGAGATCATTTTGGGGATGCCACTGCCGCTGATGTGGCAAAGGGTAAAACCTTTACCTCGGCCTCTGGGCTAAAAATCACAGGAAACTATGAAGGGGAGGATGATATGAAAAAGATACGTGGAGCGATTATCACCGCAACGGGAGACAGCACCGTGATTGCGGCAACCGGGGAATCTACCGCCGGAGGATATGTAAAACTCATAGCAGACCAATACGCCATGACCTATGAAAATGTCGCCCATGGAGGCGCAACCGTTGCTTCTGGTATTGTGGATGAGGATGGAGCCACCCGCTTTTCCATTTGCGACAGCATTGAATCCATGCGTTCCGATGCCGATATCATCCTGATTTCCGGCGGCGTGAACGACCAGGCCATGATTACAAAGGGATATGAAGATCTGGGTACATTGACCGAAGGATTCAGTCGGCAACTGAATAAATCCACATTCTATGGCGGTTTGGAGTACCTGCTTCGTCAGGCCGTGTACAAGTGGAGCAACAAGACAATCTTGTTCATCATCCCCCACAGAATGACCGGCACCCTGGATTTCAGAACGGCGATTCTGGAAACCTGTAAAAAATATGGGGTTCCTGTGGTTGATCTCATGGAATTTACACCAGACTTTTACAACCTCAAGGAGTTCAAGGTACAGTACACAGCCAATGGGGACGGCTGGCACGCAAATGAGGAAGGATATCTTCGGTTTTACGTTCCTCCCATTTTATCTGGGATCCAGCGTTATTTCCGGGGAAGGGGTGAAACCGTGACCCTGACGGATGATAAAATGCCAACCGTGATTTCGGTGAATACGGCAACGAGTACGGCAGAAACCTACACCCCGAATCTGGCAGGGTTCATCCGGGAAAACGGAACCATTTCCACCTCTGCAAATTACCTTCGGACAGATTATATTCCCTTGGATGGGAAAACCACAATGGAGTATAACGTGTTTGTTATGGCAACTTCCGGAATGGCAACCTGGGCTGTTTTTGATGAGTCCAGGAGGTGGTTAGCCTCCTCCGGGGATGTAAATGTCGAGGATTACTACCATGAGTCCGTGACCGGAGATCCGAAGAAATATGGATATAAGCATGGGACAAAGTCCATTGCGGAGTTGCGTGAAACGCATCCAACCGCCGCATACGTTGTGGTATCTACCCAGGTGACACCGGAGTATGAAACCATTTATGATGCGGATGGAAATAACATTGGCTGGGGTAGCGAAGATGCTTACATCACGCTTACCAGTTAATCATTTGAAAAAACGAGGAGGAATCACACATGAAAAGAATCACTGCTATTGTTTCCGCTGCCATGATCGCCGCAGCCCTGGCACTGCCTTGTCAGGCGGCAACCACCGGTTCCTGGGATTTTGAGGCAGGAAAGCACCACGCCCAGGATACCGCTCAGGAGGAAATCCAGAAGCAAGAACCGGTGCGTTTCTGGGCGTGGCTGGCACAGAAGATGAAGTTTCCACAGGAATGGGCGTGGGAATTGGGTTGAGATGATAAAAACGGTCAGCACCATGGAGTGCTGACCGTTTTTTTAGATATTTGGCCCAAGAAGGAGGGGCTGGATTTGTTGGCCTTGAAGGGCCTGTTTCAGGGTTTGGGGCAAAAGGGAAAACTCCGCGACCAAACTGGTAGGTTTGGCGAAAGGGGCATCCTGCCGGAAGGGTACGAAATAGAAGTGCTTCCGGTTCAGCAATCGACCGATGTTTTCTCCACCACCGGCAAGGGCGTCGTTGGAGGATACCGCCAGAATAATGGGCCGACCATTTCGCAGGTGGCTTTTGGCGGCCATGGTAACAGGGCCGTCTGCAATGGAATGGGCAAGTTTGGCCAAGGTATTGCCTGTACAAGGGGCAATAACCAGAGCATCCAATAGCTTTTTCGGGCCGATGGGCTCCACCTGGGGAATGGAATCCAGAGGAGGCTGGCCGCAAAGAGTTTCCATGGTGCGAAGCGTTGCCTGGGCGGTGCCAAAGCGACTGTCCGTATGGACAATGGCCTGGGAGACGATGGGAATGATCTGATACTCCTGAGACAGGGGCTCCAACAGGGGCAGGACGCTTTGAAAGGTGCAAAAGGAGCCGGTTAAGGCGAAACCGATGGTCATGAGCAGATCCCCCCAGTGTGGTAGAGAATGGTTTTGGCGATGAGCTTGCCGCTGGACTCGGGTTTGTATTTCCCGGGCAGGCCATGGGCGTGGATGACGGTATCTCCGGGTAGACCAGGGACAGAAGCGAGATCCAGCAGAAAACAATCCGGACGAAAGACTTGGGCAGCCTGGACAGGCAGAATCCTTTGGGGAATGGTGTTGATGATGCAACGGAATTGGGGAAGAGAGGCTGGAAGATCCTGGGTGGAAATGGGATGGTACCCCAGGGCGCGAAGCAGAGCTTGGTCTTCCTGTTTTCGGGCATAAACCGTTACCGGGGCATTGAGATGAGCCAGTTGGTGGGTCAGGCATTTTCCAATACGACCCCAGCCGAGAATCAGAATCTCACCCCGGGAAATGGCGCAAGGCAGCCGGGACAGAACCATACCCAGGGCTGCTTCGGCGGTGATGGCAGCATTGTCGGCCAGATAGAAGGGATCCTTCAGCAGATCAATTCGGCGGACGGAGGGGTTCAGAAAATCCAGGTTTCCGCCAATGATGGTAGCGCCGGAAGAATAATCGGTGATGGTGCTGAGACTGGTGGGACAGGGATACAATAGATACTCCGCTTCGTCTGCCTGTGATACCATTCGAACACCGGCTTGCTCCAAAAGGCTTCCGGCAAATTGAAGCGCCGGCGTGGAGATGGGAATGGAAAGGGTAATGGGATTCATGGGATGTTCCTCCTTTCATAAACCAAAATATGTTGAAAAAGGGAGATGGGTGCAGACTTGATTTTTTTGTTTCTATCAGTATAATAAGGGTAAGAGGTGATTTTCGTGAAGCGACTTGGTTTTATTCATGATATGATTGATGTAAAGGTGTTGATCCTCTATGTGACAGCCCGATCCAGTTACCCCATGACGGTACAGGAGATCTACGAGCTGTGCTATGTGGATGAGTGTTTGAGTTATTTTGACGTCTGCACGGCAGTTCCGGAGATGGTTCAGACAGGGCATCTGGTGGAAGCAGCGGAAGGAAAGTATCAGATCACGGAAAAAGGTCGGGAGGACGGAAACCTCACCGCAGATTCCCTGGCCTTTACGGTGAAGCAGAAGGCAGAAAATGCCGTGGCGAAATTTAATCGCCAGCTGAAAAGAAGCAGCTTTGTCAAGACCCAGGTTATTCCCCGGGAAAAGGGGGATGTGTCGGTAATCATGTCCCTTGATGATGAGATGGGGAATTTGATGACCCTGGAACTGGTGGCACCGGATCAGCGTCAGGCGGTTCGCTTGAGCAGGATGTTTGAGAAAAAAGCCGAGAGTCTGTATAACCTGACCATGAATGAGTTGTTGGATGCAGAGGATTCCTTGGAAGAATAAGTGTAATTGGCCATTCTCTGGGAGAGTGGCCAATTCATTATAGAAAATTCACAAAGAAATAGAGCGAACTACTTGCAAAAATGTGTATTGTGTGGTATAGTATAGGCACACCGGAGGACCGGTGAGATGAAAGGAGTTGCCGCATATGAAGTTCCAGTATAGTGAGAAAAAAGTAAAACTCCCGGAAAATGTTCATGCCTATGCAGAGAAAAAGGTTATGAAGCTGGCACGGTTCTTTGACGAGGATGCACAGGCCCTTGTTGTGTTCTCCGTGGAGAAAAACCGGAACAATGTGGAACTGACTGTTCACGGCGCAGGAACCTGGTTCCGTGCCAGTGAATCCACCTCGGATATGTTCGCTTCTATTGATGCCGCGGTTGGCACCATCGAACGGCAGATCCGAAAGAACAAGACCCGTCTGGCTCGCCGCCTGCGCCAGGATGCCTTTGTACGGCAGGTAGAGGAAACCTCCTTCGCGCCTGAGGAGACGGAAGATGAGCTGAAGCTGGCTCGGATCAAACAGTTCCCCATGAAGTCCATGGGCAGAGAAGAGGCTATGATGCAGATGAATCTGCTGGGCCACACGTTCTTTGCATTCCGGGATGAGGACCATGACGGGGTATTCGCCGTGGTATATAAGCGGAATGATGGTGGCTATGGCTTGATCGAGGATATGCCGTAATCGGATTGACTTTGGGGGCTCCAAACGGAGCCCCTTTTTCTTTTTGAAAAAGATGAAAAAAGTGCTTGACAAATCAGAGAAGCGGTGGTAATATATGCAAGCTGTCTGCGAGAGCAGAGCAAAATCCGAAACACACAACAAAAGTTTTGAAAAAAGAACAAAAAAGTTCTTGACAAATGGAGAAAGATGTGGTAAGATACTTAAGTCGCTACGG
>CAZSAZ010000029.1:0-13138 GCA_964604925.1 uncultured Oscillospiraceae bacterium
GAGGCCTCTTGGACCCGAACCAAGCGCGATACCAAACTTCGCCATACCCCGATAGCTTGTATATTATAGGGTAGAAATGGGGAAATGTCAAGTGCTGACGATGCTTTTTCCTGGATTTCTGGGCATGGGGAGCCTGGATGGGGGCACCACGGGAGAAATATTTGTTGCAAAGATGGAGCTTTGGGAGTACAATAGTTCTGATTGAGAAAAATAATGAGGTAATGCTATGACCGACCTGTTACACAGAATTCTGCCCACGGTGCAAAAGCCTGCCCGGTACACCGGGGGAGAGTACAACGAGATCCAAAAAGACCCGGATTCTGTTCGGGTGAATGTGGCCTTCTGCTTCCCGGATACCTATGAAATCGGAATGTCCAACGTGGGCATGAGAATTCTCTATGGGGTGATGAACCAGATGGATGGGATCTGGTGCCAGCGGGTGTTTCATCCCTGGGGGGATATGGAAGAACAGATGCGCAAGCACAACCTTCCTTTGTGGGCCCTGGAGAGCCAGAAACCGGTGGGAGAATTTGATCTCATCGCCTTTACCATCGGATATGAAATGTGCTACACCAATATTTTGAATATGCTGTCTCTGGCGGGGATTCCCCTCCATGCGTCGGAGCGGAAGGGGTTGAAGAACCTGGTGTTCGCCGGCGGCGTGTGCACCTTCAACCCTGAACCCCTGGCTCCCTTTGTAGACTTTTTCTCTCTGGGAGAAGGGGAGGAGAGCACCGTTGAAATCCTGACCCTTTATGACAAGGCCAAGGCAGAATCTTGGGAGAAAGAGACCTTCCTGTGGGAGGTCAGCAAAATCCCTGGGGTGTATGTTCCCAGCTTCTACGATCACCAGTATCATCCGGATGGTACGCTGGCGCAGATCGTGGCTCGGCCCGGTGCCCCGGAGAAATTGACCAAACGGATTGTGGAAAACCTGGATGAGGCTTATTTCCCCACTCACATGGTGGTTCCCTCCACGGAGATCGTCCATGACCGGGCCAATTTGGAATTGTTCCGGGGATGCATCCGGGGATGCCGGTTTTGCCAGGCCGGTTTTTCCTGCCGCCCGGTGCGGAGAAAAAGCCCAGATGTGCTCTACCGCCAGGCGGTGGAATGTCTGAAAAACTTCGGTGCCAGCGAGATCACCCTGTCCAGTTTGTCCACCTCGGATTATCGGGGGTTGAAGGAGCTGACGGATGAACTGATTCCCTATTGTGAGGCGCAGAAGGTGAGCCTTTCGGTGCCCTCCCTTCGGGCGGATAATTTCAGCCGGGAGCTGATGGAAAAACTCCAGACCGGAAAGAAAAGCGGCCTGACCTTTGCGCCGGAGGCCGGAACCCAGCGGTTGCGGGACGTCATCAACAAAAACCTCACCGAGGAGGAAATCCTGGAAACCTGTAAAAATGCCTTCAGTGGAGGATGGAGCAATGTGAAGCTCTATTTCATGTTGGGTCTGCCCACAGAGACGGATGAGGATGTCCTGGGGATTGCCGAGTTGGTGTACAAGATTATCCGGACCTGGAAGGAATTTGCCACCGCAAAGAAGCGGGGACTGCGGATTCATGTGGCGACAGCCTACTTCGTGCCCAAGCCCCATACCCCCTTTCAGTGGGAAAAACAGATTCCGGTGGAGGAGTATCTCCGCCGATGCAAACTGTTGAAAGATCACTTCTATTCCAAGTCCATTGTGTATAACTACCATACACCGGATATCAGCCGCCTGGAAGCGGTGATGGCCCGGGGAGACCGGCGTGTGGCTCCGGTGATTGAGGAGGCAGCCCGGCTGGGTGCCAAGCTCGATGGCTGGGACGAGTATTTTTCCAATGAAATCTGGATGGAGGCCTTCCGGAATACCGGCGTGGACATGGAATATTATACCACCCGGGGGTTTGGGGAGGAAGAACTGCTTCCGTGGGATCCCATTGACGTGGGCGTGAATAAGGCTTTCCTTCGGAAAGAGCGGCGACAGGCCTACCAGGCAACGATTACCCCCGATTGCCGAACCGGCTGCGCCGGATGCGGTGCCAATTGTCTGCTGAAGGAGGGAAAATGCGATGAGTAAACGGATTTTGTTTGAAAAAACCGGGGATGGGATTTGGATTTCCCATCTGGATCTCATGCGCCTGTTCCAGCGGGGGTTCAAGCGAGGCGGCCTGAATCTGAAGCACACCCAGGGATTTAGTCCACGGGCGGTGGTTTCCATTGCGTTGCCGTTGAGCGTGGGTGTGGAAAGCGTGTGTGAAATTCTGGACTTTGAACTGGTTGACCAGGAGGAATTGTTCAACCAGGAGATTCAGGCACGGCTGAACGCCACCATGCCCAAGGGTATTCGGGTCACCCAGGTCTATGACAGCGACCAGAAGATCAAGCATCTAACCTATCTGGACTGCGACATCACCCTGGAATATGATGCGGGAATCCCCCAGGGAACGAAGGAAGCATTGGATGCCCTGTTTGACCGGGAAACCATCCCCGTCACCAAGAAGGGAAAAAACGGCCCGGTGGAGCAGGATATTCGACCCATGATCCGTGCTGTAGAGATTTATCCTGCCTCGGAGCAGGAAATGGTACTTTCTGTGGAAATCTGCGCCCAGAACCCCAGTTTGAACCCCGCCCAGATTTTGGCGGCGGTGGAGCTGTATTGCCCTGACCATCGGCCGGATTTTGGCAAAATTCGCAGAACCCAAGTCCGTTGCGCCGATGGCACGGAATTTCGATAAACAACCGAAAGGAGAACTTGACGATGATCGATCAGGATTTGTTATTTGATTTGGAGTGCTGCCCCCATTGCCGGGGAGACGGCCTGGTGTATTTTGAGGGAGACTGCTGGGTGTATGTGGAGTGCCAGGACTGCGGTGCTCAGACCACTTTCCTGGAGTACAACAACGAGGAAGAAAAGCGGATTGCAGCCCACAATGTGGTAAACCTGTGGAATTTGGGTAAGGTTATCCGCATTGAGCGGGGCGAATAAGGGGGAATTGCCATGAAAGCGGAAAAACTGGCCGGATTGGAACCGGAACTGGTATTTGCTTATTTTGAGAAATTGTGTTCCATGCCCCATGGTTCCGGAAATACCAAGATCATCAGCGATTATTTGGTGTCCTTCGCCAAGGAGCAGGGGCTGAGATATATCCAGGATGAGCTGAACAATGTCATCCTTTTTGCCGATGGGACGCCGGGGTATGAAAGCCATGAGCCGGTGATCCTCCAGGGGCATATGGATATGGTCTGTGAAAAGGATCCCCAGTGCCCTATCAATTTTGACACCGATGGTCTGGATGTGACCCATGACGGCACCTTTGTCTATGCCAAGGGCACCACCCTGGGTGGTGATGATGGCATTGCGGTGGCCTATGCACTGGCATTGCTGGCGGACAAGACGGTTGCTCATCCCCCTCTGGAGGTGGTTATCACCGTGGATGAGGAGACGGGAATGTTTGGTGCTGCCGGAATTGACCTGTCCATGCTCCGGGGCAAGAAGTTGATTAACATCGACTCCGAGGATGAAGGGATTTTCACCGTTTCTTGTGCTGGTGGCGCGCGGGCCACTCTGGAACGGACGGCTCCACGCCATGCCGTCTATGGGCCGTGTATCCGGTTGACGGTGGAAGGTTTGGCCGGCGGCCACTCCGGTGTGGAGATTGACAAAAACCGGGCCAACGCCAATAAGGTTATGGGTCAGTTCTTAGATGAGATCAAAAAGACCATGCCCCTGTGTCTGACGGCACTGGAAGGCGGCTCCAAGGACAATGCCATTCCCCGGTCTTGCACTGTCAGTGCTGTGGCCATGGGCATGAACCTGGAACCCATCAACGATATTGCTGCCCGGCTCCAGGGGCAGGTGCGCCGGGAGTATGATGAGCCGGAGGCTCGGATCTACGCCGATAACATTGACGCGTTGGGGGGCAATGCCCTGTCCACCCAGGATACCGACCGGATCATTGGCCTGCTTTGTGCCGCCCCCAATGGGATTCAGGCCATGTGTGCCGATATGCCGGATCTGGTGCAGACCAGTCTGAACATGGGCATTGCCAAGCTGGATGGGAATACCTTCCGGATGACTTTCTCTGTCCGCTCCAGCGTTAATCAGGAAAAGACGGATCTGCTTAACCAGTTGGAGCAACTGGCGAAGCTCTATGACGCATCCTATTCCAGCGTGGGGCACTATCCTGCATGGGAGTATAAAGAAGATTCCATCCTTCGGGATACCATGGTGGCAACTTATGAACATTGCTACGGCACCAAGCCCCAGGTGGTTTCCATCCATGCCGGGCTGGAATGTGGCCTGCTGGGTGAGAAAATCCCCGGCCTGGACGCAGTGTCCATGGGCCCCCAGATGCACGACATTCATACCAGCCGGGAGAAGTTGGATATTGCATCCACGGCTCGGGTTTGGGAATATCTAAAGGCGGTGCTGAAGGCACTGTAACAACCATTTATCCCCCTCTGCATATGGTGCAGAGGGGGATTTCCTATGTGGGGAAGACCTGGGTGGAATGGAACAGACCTTTGAGCCAAAGCAGATCTTGCCGATTCCACACGCCAAACCAGTAGCTGATGGAGAAAAACAATCCGGCAAAGGCGAGACTGGGGCGCACCCATCCGGTGAAACGGGAGGCGCAGACCAGGGATATGAGATAGGCACTGATGCTCAGACAGGGCCAGGCAAAGGAAAAATGAGGGGAGACGATTTTCACCAGATGGCGAAGGCTGAGGCAGAGGTTCAGCACATGGGTTACCAGAAAACTGAGATAGTATCCCGCAATCCCCAGCCGGGGAAGAAGGAAAAACAGAAGCACCACGTCCAAAGCATTGGTCAGAATGTTATAGCGGACGCAGGCACGTTGCTGCCCCAGCCCCTTGGTCATGGCGTCCACAATCAAATCGCAATACAGCATGGGAACCAGAAGGGAAAACCACTTCAAATAGGGGGCCACCAGAACGTGGGGATAGAGCCTGGCGCACAGCGGTTCTGCCAGAAGAAACAGAATCCCGCCGCAGATCAAGCCATACAGCAGCGTTACCCGCAGATTCTGTCGGGTCAGGTAGGAGATCCTCCCATTGCTGCCGCAGGCGGCGCATCGAGCCAGTTCCGGAATCAACACCTCTGCCAGGGAAAACAACAGGGCAGATGGGAACATCATAATGGGAAATACCATGCCGGAGATTATGCCAAAAGCGGCCAGAGGATGGGCGATTCCTGGGTATCGGGCCAACCGTCGGGGAACCATCAGATTTTCCAGGGTGGAGATGCTGCCTTTCAAATTATCCGCCACAGCCAGGGGAAGAGCCGAAGTCAGCAGCCGTCGGACGATGGGACGACGGGATCCCCGGTGCCGACGATCTTTGCGATATAGAAACAGTAACACGGTCAGGGTCAGGGCGTAGCCACCAGAGGAGCCCAGGACGATGGCCAGACAACTACCGGCAGTGGTGCCGGGGGACAGAACCTTCAGCGAAATCAAGGTCAATGCCATGGAAACCAATTGCTCCCCAACTTCAACCGTAGCCAGAGTGGTGATTCGGTTGGCAGCGGTGAAATAGCCGGTCATCACGCCGCACAGACAGCAGATGGGCAAAAATGCGGCAAAACACCGGAGAGCCGGAAGGGCATCCATGGAGCCGATCCAGTGCCGAGCCAGCACGGGAGCGGCTTGGTACAATAGCAGGCCAACGGTTCCGCTGGTTGCAAAACAGTAGCCAAAGCACCCGGTCAGCACCCAGGGAATGTTGTCCCGGCGGCCCTGACCCAGATCTTCGGCGGTGAGGTACATGGTGGTGGTGCGGATCCCGGCCAGGGCCATGGTCATGGCAAGCCCGGACAGGGACAGCACCAACTGGATCAGGCCAATCCCCTCTGGGCCGATGAGGGCAGACAGATAGACCTGAAAGGATGTGGAAAGAAACCGGAGCAGGAGATTGACCCCGGTAAGAAGCAGAGCTCCATAGAAAATGGGCAGTTTTCTGGACATAAAGCATCCCCCCGGAATCAGTGTATGCCTTCTTCCGGGGGGATATGTCATGTGCGATTGATTTCCTGGCAAAAAACCGCCAGAGGGCATTGGCCGCATTTGGGATTCCGGGCAGTGCAAATCTCTCGACCGAACAGGACGATTCGGTGGCAGAAATCCGAGCTTTCCTCAGGAGGGAGAATGGTGCGAAGCTCCCGCTCCACCTGTTCCGGGTCTTTGCCGTGACTCAGCCCCAACCGTCCACAGATGCGGATGCAATGGGTGTCGCAAACCACGCTGCCGGGAACCTGGTAAAGATCCCCCAACAGGAGATTGGCGGTTTTGCGCCCCACCCCCGGCAGGGACAGAAGCTGTTCCATGGTGTTGGGAACTTTCCCGTCAAAATCCGATAATAGCTTTTGACAGGCCGTGACGATATCCCGGGCTTTGTGCTTGTAAAATCCGCAGGAGCGTACCAATTCTTCTACATGGGAAATGTCAGCGCCAGCCATGGCTTCCAGGGTGGGGTAAGCGGCAAACAGAGCCGGTGTTACCAGATTTACCCGGGCATCGGTACACTGAGCGGACAGGCGCACGGCAATCATCAGCTCGTAATCTTTTTGGTAATGAAGGGCACAGACTGGTTGGGGATAGCGGAGTTTGAGCAGTTCCAGGATGGATTGGACGGTTTGAGTCATGGGATCGCCTCGAATTTCTCAATAGAATGATGATAATCCCATGATACCACATTTCCTGGGAAATGCCAAGGGGAAAACCGGTTGCCTTTAATACCCATTTGTGCTATCATAAGAAAAAACAAAAAGGAGGGGATGGATATGTATCAGCCCTTGGCCGATGCCCTCCGCCCAACGAACCTGGATCAGGTATTTGGCCAGGATCATATTTTGGCCCATGGCGCGGTGCTTCGTCGGCTCATTGAATCGGGTAAAGTTCCCAATATGATCTTTTATGGCCCCTCCGGTACGGGAAAAACCACGGTGGCCAATATCATCGCTGAGAAAACCAACCGGAAGCTCTACAAGCTCAATGCCACCACCGCTTCCACCGCAGACATCAAAGAGATCGTGTCCCAATTAGATACCTTTTTGGCACCCAATGGGGTGTTGCTGTATCTTGATGAGATTCAATCCTTCAACAAAAAACAGCAGCAAAGTTTGCTGGAATTCATCGAAAACGGAAAGATCACCCTCATTGCCTCCACCACAGAGAATCCTTACTTCTATGTGTTCAACGCCATTTTGAGCCGTTCCACGATCTTTGAATTCAAGCAGATTGATGCCCCTGCCGCCCTCAAGGCGGTGAAACGGGCGGTAGCTTATTTAGAAGAACGGAACGGCCTGACAGCGGTCCCGGAGGAAGGAACACTGGAATACATTGCCGGGGCCTGCGGAGGGGATTTGCGCAAGGCCATCAATGGGGTGGAAGTGCTGTTTTCTGCTGGAATCCCCCAGGATGGGAAACTGTATCTGACGTTGGCCGATGCCCGGGCTGTAACCCAGAAAAGTGCCCTCCGGGCAGATCGGGAGGGAGACAATCACTACGATTTGCTATCTGCTTTGCAAAAATCCATCCGGGGGTCTGACCCGGACGCAGCGTGCCATTATTTGGCTCGGCTGCTGGAAGAAGGGCAGATGACGTCTGCTTGCCGCCGGTTGATGGTCATTGCGGCGGAGGATGTGGGCTTGGCCTATCCCATGATCATTCCCATCGTCAATGGGGCAGTGGACATGGCACTGAAAATTGGTATGCCGGAGGCGCGGATTCCCCTGGGGGATGTGGCGGTTTTGCTGGCAACGTCGCCCAAATCCAATTCCGGTCATATTGCTCTGGATGCTGCTTTGGAGGATGTGCGAAAGGGGCGAGGGAGAGGATTTCCCCGGCATTTGCAAAATGTTCACGCCGATACCCACACCCAAGAGCGGGAGCAGGGGTATCTTTACCCCCATAACTACCCCAATCACTACGTCCAGCAGCAGTATTTGCCTGACGATTTGGTGGGGACAAAATACTATGAATACGGCCCCAATAAAATGGAGCAGGCGGCAAAGCAGTATTGGGATATGGTAAAACAACAGGGAGGATAACCAAATGGATATTCAACTTGGGGACGTGCTGGTGATGAAGAAGGCCCACCCCTGCGGAGAAAAACGGTGGCAGTGTTTGCGAACCGGAGCGGACTTTCGGCTGAAATGCCTGGGATGCGGACATGAAGTGATGCTCCCACGGTACAAGGCAGAGAAAAACATTCGTTCCGTGGAACGACAGGAAACAAACAAAACGACGTGATGCAACGGCAGCCGGTGAAATCGGCTGCCGTTTTTCCGGTTCTTCCCTGGGGGAAATGGAATTCCGGGGGAGTTTCCACGACACTTGCGGCTGATCGGTGGGATGGTTGCGACGAAATTTTTCTGGGAGGTGGAGTATACTGGGGATCTGCAAGGAGGGATGGCATGGTTGTATATCTGGATGGGATTCTGGGGATGAATTTCTTGGTGGACTGGATGATATTGCTGGGAGTGAATCGGATGGCAGGGTTTCCTTGGGAGGGACGGCGAACGGCTGCGGCGGCAGCCGTGGGCAGTGGATATGTCGGGATATGCTGTTTGCCTGGGCTTGGATTTCTGGCCGCCCGGGGGTGGCGGTTGATGGGATTGGGGGTCATGAGTCTGGCGGCCTTTGGGGCCAAACGGAGTGCGTTGCCTCGAGGGGTGCTGTTTTTGGTGTTGTCCCTGGCTCTGGGGGGGATGGCAACCACCCTGACGGCAGGAACTGGTGGAGAAATTCTGGGATGTGGCGGAGCCTTGGCGCTGTTGTGCCGGATGGGCTTTCGTCGGAAGTCGGGGCAACGGTTGGTTCCTGTGACGGTAGTCTGGCGGGGAAGGCAACTAGATCTGACAGCCTTTGTGGATACGGGAAACGGTCTTCGGGATCCATTGAACGGTGGGCCGGTGACGGTACTGGACGGAGAGACGGCCCGGATTCTAACAGGCCTGTCCCAGTGGGAGCTGTCCCATCCGGCTCAGGCCATATTGGCTCACCCAGATTTGGGTCTGGGATTGATTCCCTGTAGCACCGTAGCCCAGAATAGGGGATTGCTCCTGAGACTGGGGTGTGAAGCTGTGAAGGTGAACGGACAGCGAGCCGGTGACGTGGTGGTGCTGTCCAGCCAGGATTTGGGCTGTGGGGAATATCAGGCTCTGGTGGGAGGGGTATATGGGTAATATGATGGCACTGCTTCGCTGGTTGGGACTGGTGGAGGAGGAACAACGGATTTTCTATATTGGGGGCAGTGATGTTCTGCCTCCTCCCCTCAAGGGGCAGGAGGAGTTGGATGCCCTGGAACAATTGGAGCAGGGGAGGGAAGAAGCCCGTGCTACCCTCATTGAGCACAATTTGCGCTTGGTGGTGTACATTGCCCGACGATTTGAAAATACCAAGGTGAACTTGGAAGATCTGATCTCCATTGGAACCATTGGGTTAATCAAAGCGGTGGGTACCTATCGTCGGGACAAAAACATTCGCCTGGCCACCTATGCCTCCCGGTGTATTGAAAACGAGATTTTGATGCATATTCGGAAAATCTCCAACCAAAAAACGGAGATTTCCCTGGATGAACCCATCAACATGGATGGAGAGGGGAACGAGCTGCTGCTGTCAGACGTGCTGGGTACCGAGGAGGATGTGGTGTTCCGGCCCTTGGAAGAAAATGTGGATTTGATGATTCTGCGTCAGGCGCTGGACCAGCTTCCACAGCGGGACAAGGAGATCGTCACCCTTCGCTACGGCCTGGAAGGGCAGAAGGAGCTAACCCAAAAGGAGGTCGCCAAGGTCATGGGAATTTCCCAATCTTACATTTCCCGGATTGAAAAACGCATCATGGCGCGGCTGAAAAAAGAATTTATGCGGCAAACCGGTTGCGCATAACGCCAAGGTCTTGCAATTTTACATTCCGTATGTTACAATCGATATAGATTAATATCGATATGAACAGAGGGGAATGATTGTTCTATGGTACAACGCAAAGAAATTTCCAGATCGGTGTTGAAGCGTCTGCCGGGGTATTTGACCTACTTAAAGAATATGCCCGAGGACGCCCCCACCCATATCTCTGCCACGGCGCTGGCCAATGCCCTGGGGATGGGTGAGGTTCAGGTGCGGAAGGATTTGGCATTGGTGTCCGACGGTGGCCGGCCGAAAATCGGATATCTTCGGGAGAGCCTGATCGAGGATATTGAGCAGTTTCTGGGCTATGACAACACCACCGACGCCGTGTTGGTGGGTGCCGGCCGCCTGGGCACGGCTTTGCTGGGGTATGAAGGCTTTGCTGAGTATGGTCTGAATATTTTGGCGGCTTTTGACCGGAATCCCCCTGAATCTGGGGTGGATGATTTCTCCGGAAAGCCCATTTTGGCCATTGACCGGATGGCAAGCTACTGCAAGAGCCACAAGGTGTTAATGGGTATTATCACCGTTCCCGGATCGGCGGCGCAAAAGGTGTGTGACCAGTTGGTAGACTGTGGCATCAAGGCTATTTGGAATTTTGCACCGGCCCATTTGGATGTGCCGGACAATATCCTCGTCCAGACCCAGAATATGGCGACCTCGTTGGCGGTGCTGAGTATGCACTTGCAGGCGCAGATGAAGCCGAAAAAGGAAAAGGATTGATCAAATCCCACCGATCTTCTCTGGAAAGTCGGTGGGATTTTTCTGTAAGGAGGGGAATGAGGAAAAAAGTGGCGTGCTTCCGGTTTGGAGGCACACCACAGTTGACATAATAGACTTTACAGGGAATCCACAGCAGCCTGAACCCGCTGACGCATCCGGGTTTCACCCAGAATGGTGGTGACGGTGTACAGGTCGGGGGAGTTGGTTTTGCCGGTGATGGCCACGCGGAGCATGGAGGACACATCGGCCACGGTGCCGGGGAAGGCATCGGGATTTTGCTTGTAGGCCTTCATGTCGGTGGTGAAACCGACGGATTCGGTGATGGCCTTGACCTTGGCAAACCAGGCATTGGCATCGTCGGCAGAGTCATAGCCCTGGAGGTACTGCTCCAGCACGGTCTTGACCAGAGCGGAGGCAAATTTCTCGTCGAACACCGGCTTTTCCAGGTATTCGTCGTAGAAGAATCCCATGTAGGGCTTGGCCTCTTTCCAGGTTGCCAGATCCTTTCTGGGCTTCTTGCCGCCCCGACCGATGGCCAGGATCTTTTTGGCATAGGCAGCATCGGCGGCCAGCTTTTCTCCAAAGTCGGGGTCGAACTCCAGAGCCCATTCCAGAACCAGAGTGTAGACCGTGTCTGCATCCATCCGGGAGATGACATTTTTGCTCACGTCCACCAGCTTGGCATAGTCGAACAGGGAACCGGCGGGATTGAGCTTCTTGGGGCTGAATTTGAAGGACTCCAGGGGAGCATCGGGATTGGCCTTCCGCCAATCCTCAAAATTGGAATTCAGCACGGTCATCAGATATTCCCGCATGGCCTGAACGGGGAAACCCTCGGCCTTGTAGTAGGTCAGAGCCAGCTCAGGATCCTTCCGCTTGCTGAGCTTCCGCTTGGAAGTGCCATCCATCTTCATCAGAGGCCCGATGTGGACATACTTCGGCAGCTTAAAGCCCAGGGCCTTAAACAGCTGAATGTGGAACGGAAGGCTGGGGAGCCATTCGTCACCCCGCACCACATGGGTGGTACGCATCAGCTCATCGTCCACTGCATGGGCGAAGTGATAGGTGGGAATTCCGTCGGACTTGAGCAAAACGTGGTCAATGTCATTTTCGGTGATGGTGAGCTTGCCCTTCACCAAATCATCAAACTTGAACTGATGCTCAATGGAGCCGGTGGAACGGAAGCGCAGTACCCAGGGGTTTCCAGCATCCAACTGAGCTTGGATTTCCTCCAGAGAACGGTCACGCCACTGGGCATATTTGCCGTAATAACCAAAGTTTTCTTTGGCCTGCTCCTGCTGGGTGTGGATGGCGGCCAGATCCTCTTCCGTGCAGAAGCAGGGATAGGCCATACCGTCTTGCACCAATTTCTTGGCAAACACATGGTAGATGGAAGCTCTCTGACGCTGACGATAGGGGCCATAAAGACCGTTGTCACCGGTATGGGTTGCGCCTTCATCAAAGCAAATGGAGTAGTGCTCCAGCGAATCGATGAGCACTTCCACCGCACCAGGGACTTCACGCTTGGCGTCGGTGTCCTCCACCCGGAGAAACAGTACGCCGCCGGACTGATGAGCCATCCGCTCGGAGATCATGCCCTGAACCAGGTTGCCCAGATGAACAAAGCCAGTGGGGGAGGGAGCCATACGGGTCACAACAGCACCTTCCGGCAACTCCCGCTGGGGAAAACGAGCCTCCACTTCCTCAGGCGTTTCGGTTACGTCAGGGAAGAGAAGCTCAGCAAGAACATTGTAGTCCATAAGAAATACCTCATTTATTAGTTTCTGAAATCTTAGAATACTATAGCATTTTCCCGGGTGGTTGTCAATTTCTCCCGGCTCATTTCTTCCCGGAAGGGAAGAGAATATTTTGTTGACAAGACTCGACAGGCGTGCTATCATGAAAGAAAAAAGGAGGTCGTGGCGAAATGCAGATGCTTTGCTGGAATCTGTGCTGGTTCGTTTCTGCCTGGTGGCGAAATGGGCTTACTTCGTCATGCCCTTTGGCGCGGAATTGACCCCGTGGGGGTTCCGGGACGGCGTAAGCTCACGTTTGGATGGGAGCTTGCGTCTTTTTTTATTTCAAAGGGAGGAAATCAATGACCAGAAAACCTGGAAAACGATGGCGAGATTTGCCGCCTGTTTCGGAAAAAACTTGCTTATTCCCCAGTGCTATGGTAAAATAGCGAAAATATGACGTAAAGGAAGCGTAAACCATGTCTGAAGAAATGTTCCAAGCTGCCGCCCCCAAAAAGCGGATGCTTTCCGGTATCAAACCCTCCGGCGATCTGACCCTGGGTTCCTATTTGGGAGCGGTAAAAAACTGGGCAGAGCGGGCCGATGAATATGACTGCTTCTATTTTATGGCGGATCTCCACGCCATCACCGTCCGGCAGAATCCGGCAGACCTGCGGCGGCGCACATTGGAGCAGTTGGCTCAGTATATCGCCTGCGGCCTGGATCCCGAGAAGAATACCCTGTTTGTCCATAGTCATGTCCACC
>CAZSAZ010000030.1:0-13106 GCA_964604925.1 uncultured Oscillospiraceae bacterium
ATCATGCCACCTCCATTTTGTCAAGCACCTTTTTCTCCTTTTTTCGATTTATTTTCTCGGAAGGAGTTTCGGTATCACCAGCCACGCCATTACACTCCCCCAACCCAGGATTTCACCCGGTAAACCGATTTCCCCCAGCACCATCCCTGCCGCCACAGCTGCCAACAGAAGTTTCCCCTCTCTTTCTTTCCATCCTCCGAAAGCCGCGCATTTTGCTCCGGCTTCCAGAAGCAAACTGGTCACACCAAACCACCCTAGGGTTGCCCCCACCGCCCCAATCAATTCCATGCCACCGTGACCTATTCCCTGAGCCATCACATACCAGGGTGCATCCACCCCCTCTGCCACACCCAGACTTAAGTTTCCCTGGATGAGTGCAGCCAGGGAAAGCCCTATCCCGCCAAGGGCCAGCCACTTTCCCTTTCTCCCCTTTTCTTGGGGTAGAATCCAGGGCAGCACCCCCGGCAATGCCCACGCTAAAGCCATCATTCCCTCATCCTGTCCCAGCTCCGGCTGAAGCCACGCTGCCTCCACATTTCCCACAGCCTTTGCCGCCACAATCAGTCCCAATGCAGCCATCGGCCAAAACAGGGTGCTTACCCACCGCAATCCCTGCTCCAGTCCTCGGATCCCCAGAGACAACGCCAGCAAGGTCAGACTCACCGCCCAGGTTCCCCCGGTTCCCGGCCAGTAGAACGCTCCCTGGGGCAAAATCGATCCCAGAACCAGCCCAATCCATGCCCACTCCATCCAGGCCAGGGCTTTGGACATCGTCCCGGAGCTTTTTCCCATCCCTTTGGTCAGTAGCAGGACAGCCGCTCCCGTTATCATCCCCCACAGGTATCCGCCCCCGGAGTGGACAAAAAGCGTCAGGCTCCCCATGGCTCCCCACAGCCACAGTTGCTTTTCCCGGTTATCCCATTGGGACAAGGTGCCCCCTCCCTTCCGTTAATTCCAATTGGTATTTTATCACACCGGTTCCCCGGAGATTTCCCAAGGTCTGGGGCACCGGATGGGCATTGAGATACTCCCTGACCAAATTCAAATCCAGATTCTCCTCTGCCAGACAGATCTGACAGTTGGGGCGAAACATCCCAAAGATCTCCTGCCAAAGTCCTTCCACCCCTCCGGAGACCAACAGCTTATCCCCACTTTCCAGGAACAACACCCGGGGAGCCCGGGATTTCAGGTTCTCCACCGCCTGGGCCAAATTAGTTCCTTGACCCACATCTCCCAAATCCGTTCGAATCTCCACCCATCCATCCTGGACATTCAAAGCAACCACCTCCACCGGTGTCACCTTGCCCAAATCCACCGCCGGGTGATTCAGCCGAGGCGCAGCCCACACCAGTACCAACGCCCCCAGCCACCAAAGCCACTTTTTCACGCTTCCCCCTGTTCCGACGGCCGTTTCGGGAGAATTCGGGGCATCTTCCCCCAGGAAAAGGGGGCAAGATAGGCTTTCCCCAAACTGGTCAACCCAGCCAGATGGATCACCAGTCCCACTGCCCCGGCCGTCACACCAAACAGCCCGGCCAACATCCCCAACCCCGTCAAGCCCAGGCGGCACAGGCGAATGGCCTCGGAAAAATCCCGGTTGGGCAGAGCAAAGCCGCTGACCCCCGCCAAACTCACCACAATCAACGCCCCGGGGGAAACCAAATTTGCCTCCACTGCTGCTGTCCCCACCACAATTCCACCGATGATGGACACGGACTGCCCCACGGATTGAGGCAGATGCAATCCTGCCTCTTGAAGCAATTCAAAGGCCAGCAGCAGCCCCAGCACTTCCCCTGCCGTGGAGAAGGGCACAGAAGCCTTGCTTTCCACCATAGCCCGAAGCAGCGGCAACGGGATCATCTGTTGGTGAAACATGGCCAATGCCACATAGCACCCCGGCAACAGCAAACTCAGTCCCAATGCCCCATAGCGCAGCAGGCGAATCAGCCCGGCAGAAAGATAGTCCATCCCCAAATCCTCCGGAGAGGTCATCAAGTACCCCACATCCACCGGCAGCAGATACCCCAGTGGCAACCCATCCACCAAAATCCCCACCCGGCCGGCACGAAGTCCCATGGCAAATTTATCCCCGCGCTCGGTGTATTGCATCATAGGAAAGGGGGTTTTCCGTTTTCCCGTCACCCATTCTTCCACCTCTCCCGGGGTGAGAAACCCTTCCGGTTGGATGGTTTCCAGCCGAGCCTTCACCTGCCGGGCCGGTTCTTCCGCCCCCGGCAGCCACGCCACCGTTACGTTGGTTCCCGAAACGGAACCCAGCATTGTCTGCCACAACCCCAGCTCGGATGTCCGGAGATGGCGGCGCAAAATGCCGGTGTTGGTGCGCATGGACTCGGTGAAGCTGTCCTTGGGACCTTTCACCGTCGGCTCCACCGTGGGTGGGGAGATCCCCCGCTTTTCCGGAGTTTTCACCTCAAAGGCCAAGGCCCCTTCCCCGGGAAACAGCACCACACAATACCCATTCAGGAGTTTTTCCACACATTGTTCCAGCCTTTGGCAACGTTCCGCCACCGGGTTGTAGCTCCCCCCCGATTTCCCCCAATGGATCAAATCCTCCATGGAGCCGTGAGGCATTTCCCCAAAGGGTTTGAACACCGTTTGAGCCATATCATCCCCGGACACCAGGCCATCTATAAAATAAGCCCACACCTCCTGGCCGCCCCATCGAAGGGGTCTTGCCACAAAATCGGACGCCTGAGCAAAGGCGTCAGAAATTCCCTCATGGGTCAGCCCATATTCCACATCCCTCACCTCAGACCCTAGTTTGCCCCCTTTTTCCCGGAGGCATACCCCCAACGCAAAAAGATCGCACAAGGCATCTTTCGCCCTGTGCGATCTCCCCTCATAATGCTCTTTCCGGCATTCTCGAAATAGCGTTAGTATCGAACAATTCCCGATACGCTCACCGCCGTACCCATCCGATTTTTGATGTACAGACGGTAGTCGTCCTGCTTGGTAATCTCAATCACAACGACAATGACACTTCCCTCTGTGTCCTGTCCATAGAAGTTCCCATCGGAATCCACCAACCCCACCGTCAACTTGGCGTTGTCGTTGGAGCAGTTCATCCGAATTTGGGTGGAATCCCCCGCCGCCAGCATCAACGTCTCCGGGTAAATCCGCGCGGAATTTGCCTGAACTGTACACTCAAAAGATTTCACTCCCAGTGGCATGACAACATTCTCGTTGCCCCCAACCTGGGAAGTCGGCTCCGCCCCTTGGCATACCAAAGCGTTTCCCAGAACCAAGATACAAGCCAATGTCACACAAATCAGTCGTTTCATAGAACTTTCTCCTTTCGGTTTGTCCCACCGGTCAGTCCGGCCAACGATCCCGGAATGTACACGTCTCCACCTCCGCCAGCTTCTCCGGCGTGAAATGAACGGTTGTCATATCATCCTGGGAAATGAAGATGACGCAAATGTTTGCTCGTTCCACCAGGGTTTGTCGGACGCGATATCCCACAAAACACCCCAGTGCAAGCATCCCCACTGCCAGGGCTCCAGCCATAATCAGGTTCTGCCAGCGTCCCGGTTTCTTCTTTTTCGTTTTTTCAGGTTGTTGGGGCACTTCTGTCTCCACCACCGGAGTGGGTGTGTCCTCCTCCGGCATCTGGGGTTCCTCGTCCGTGCCCAATGCCCGTCTCTCATCCAGCAACAAATCCGCCGACACGCCATACAGCCGTGCCAGGGCTTTGAGGTTCTCCGTGGATGGCATGGATGCCCCAACCTCCCATCGGGAAATGGCCTGTCGGGACAGATCCAGCTGTTCGGCCACATCCGTCTGGGACAGTCCGTTGTCCCTGCGCAATTGTACCAATTTTTCTTCCAGTTTCATGTCTATCTCTCCGTGTGTGTTGGTATTGTAGCAAAAATTGGAGGAAATTGGAACCAACTTTTCTTTGCATTTTCCCGCAATTATCAGTTGCGTCCCCGGTTTCCCCCTCAGATTGTGGAAAAACCCACCCCAAAGGGATGTCCAGCCCCAGCCGTCCATCCCTCCGGGGGACTTGTGTCAAATGTGAGCTTCCAGCCACCGACCCATGGCCGCCCGGCCTTCCTCACTCAAGGGAAATACCTCTTTCCCCTCCGTCTCGGACAACTCATAGCACAATTTCCCGTGCCAGTATTCACACACGATGTTGGACTGGTCAAAGTCCACCTCCTTTGGAGTAGCCATGATCACGTGGGGCTTTGCCATAAACCGAAACTCGCCACAGGAACCGGAGAACGTATTGGTCATTGCAAACCAGTGCAGTGTTGGTAAAAAGATCCGCTCTTCCATCACAGTTCCGCCGTCAATTCTTCCATCTCATCCAGGAGCTTGCCAAACAGTTCCAGTGCCTGGTTCACAGGTGCAGGGGTGGACATATCCACACCGGCTCCCTTCAGCAACTCCACCGGGCTCTTGGAGCAACCACCGGAGAGGAAATTCAGGTAATCCTTCACGGCGCTTTCTCCCTCGGACAGAATCTTCTGGCTCAGGGCAATGGCGGCGGAGTAGCCGGTGGCATACTGGAACACGTAGTAGTTCATGTAGAAATGGGGAATCCGAGCCCATTCCAGGGCAATCTCCTCATCGATGACCATATCCGGCCCGAAGTACAGCTCATTGAGCTTCCGGTACTCCTGGCGCAGATTTTCAGCCGTCAGAGGCACGCCAGAGGCAACCATTTCGTTCATCTTCAGCTCGAACTCGGCAAACATAGTCTGGCGGTACAGCGTTCCCTTAAACTGCTCCAGGAAATGGTTGATGAGGAATGCCCGCTCCCGCTTGTCGGTGGTGTGCTTCAGCAGATGCTCCATGAGCAACGCCTCGTTGCAAGTGGAGGCCACTTCCGCAACGAAAATCACATAGTCCGCATCCAGGGGTGTCTGGTTGTGGTTGGACAGATAGGAATGGAGGGCGTGACCCATCTCGTGGGCCAGGGTGAACTGGGCATCCAGCGTACCGGTGTAGTTCAGCAGCACAAAGGGATGCACCGCAGCACCGGCAGAGTACGCGCCGGAACGCTTGCCGGGATTTTCGTACACGTCGATCCACCGATTTTCAAAGCCTTCCTTCAAAATCCGCCGGTAATCCTCCCCCAGAGGCTCCAGGGCGTCATACACCGTCTGCTTTGCCTCCTCAATGGGGATGTACTTCTCCACGCCGGAAACCAGGTTGGTATAAATGTCGTAGAAATGGAGTTCCTCCACCCCCAGCAGCTTTTTCCGCAGAGTCACATACCGGTGCATTTTATCCAAATTCTGGTGAACCGCCTGGATCAGGTTGTGGTACACCGCCGTGGGCACATTGGTCTGAGCCAGAGCCGCATCCAGGGCAGAGGGGTACCGCCGGGCATCGGCATAGAACTTCAACTGCTGCATCTGACCATTGAGCAGGGCAGCGGCAGTATTCTGGAAGTGGCCCAGGGTGTGATACATGGACTGGAAGGCATTCTTCCGCAGCACCCGATCCTCCGATGCCAGCAGGGCACCATAGCCGCCGTTGCTCACGCTATGGGCTTCCCCCTGGGCGTCCAGAGCATCCGGGAAGGTCAGATCCGCATTGGCAAACATCCCGTAAATGCTGGTGGGGCTTTGGGCCATGCTCCGGGCAGAGGCCAGGATTTTCTCCTCCTGGGCAGACAGCACGTGCTCCCGCATCCGACGCTCATCGGTCAGATACCGGCGGAACCGCTCCAAGCCAGGCTCGGCGGCGTAGAACGACTCCAAGGTCTCGTCGGAAATGGCCATGATCTCCGGGGTGGAGAAGCTGCACTTCGAGGAGATGTCCACCACGGCAGACCGGAACTTTCCGTTCATGGCCTGGTACTGGGCCACACGGGTATCCTCGTCCCCCTTTCGGGCGGTGTAGTTGCCCAACCGGCTCATGAGCACATCCAGTTGCTCCATACCAGTAAGGTAGTCCAGCAGGTTCTTGCCACTTTGACCCAGGGTTCCGGCGTAGGCCGTGGCTTCCTGGCCCATCTGAATCATCTTTTCCAGATCCTGCTCCCACATTTCATCGGTGGGGTACAGATCCTCCGTTGCCCACCGGTGCTCCAGGGGAATGTCCTTTCGGTTGGTGTATTGCTTCCGTTCGTTCATGGGTAATCCCTCCATAAAAAGATTCTAAGCCATTATACCATGGGATGAACCCGATTTCAATTCCGGGGAAGAAAAAGACACGCCCCCGGAATTCCGAGGGCGCATCGTCATGGTGTTTTTCTGTCTGTCATCCTGCCTGGGACATTTCCTCCGGAGGCTCTTGATTCTCCTGGGCATCGTACTGCTGCTGTTGTTCCTTGCAGATTTTCCGGTAGTAGCCCACTCCCAGAGCACTGAGCCCCAAAGAGCCAATCCAAACCACCACCGCCAGAAGATAGTTCTCGCTGCCAGCCGCTCCGCCAGGAACCGTGGAGGTAATCAGCGACGGAATTCGAGCCACCGCCACAATGGTCAGCCACTGCACCAAGGTCAACTTGGTCAGCCCGGCAAAATAGCTAATCAAAGCCTTGGGCGTTCCGGGAATCATCATAATCAAAAAGGCAATGATCTTCGTCTTTTTGGGGTTCTTCAAAAATTCCATCTGGCGAATCTTGTCCTGGGTGAAAAAGACTTCCACCAACTTCACCCCGAACCGCCGCACCAGGCAAAATACCACCCCGCTGCCCAGCACAAATCCGCTGAGTGCCAAAATGGTTCCTTCCCATGCGCCGAAGGCGTAGCCTCCCGCCAATTCCAAAGGCTCTCCGGGGATAAGCACCACAATCACTTGCAGGGCCATCAGACCCAGATAGGCCAGCTTTCCCCAAAGGCCGAATTGATCCACCCACTGCTGAAAGGCCTCCGGATTTCCGGCCAGGGCAACCATCGGTCGTCCCACAAACCAGCATACGCTGACGATCACGCCCAAAAATACCGCCAATGCCAGGGCAAAAACCACCTTCTTTTCCTTTTCTGTCACTCCATCGCCTCCTTTTCCTTATTATACCACATTTCTACCCAAATGTTTCTTAAGTTTGATTAAAAAGTTGGAGGAATACCCTGGGGTATCCCTCCAACTTGCTTATGCTTTCTTTGCCAGATCCTTGGCAATGATCTTCTTCATTGCTTCAATGCCCACCTGGATGGCTCCGGAAGTATCCTCCACCAGAGGCATGGACATTCCAGCAGCTTCCCGCTCCTGATTCCACACCACATGGAAGCAACTGCCACAGCGGACACCCAGAGAAGCTGCCACCACAAACAGGGCCGCAGACTCCATCTCACTGGCCTTCACGCCCAGACGCTTCCAGCTCTCCCACTTCTGGAGCAGTTCATAGGAAACGGGGCTCTTTTTGGGATTGTGCTGACCATAGAAGGCATCCTTGCACTGCACCACACCCACATGGGTACGATAGCCCAAATCCTGGCAGGCCTCTTTCAATGCCAACGTCACATCAAAGTCTGCCACCGACGGGAACTCAATGGGGGCGTATTCCAACGATGTATGCTCGTAGCGAATGGCGCCATTGGCCACAACCACATCGCCAGGGAGCACATCCAGGTCAATGCCTCCACAGGTACCCACCCGGATGAAGGTATCTGCGCCGATGGCCGCCAACTCCTCCATGGCGATGGAGGCAGAGGGGCCGCCGATGCCGGTGGAACAGACGGAAACCTTCTGTCCCAGAAGCGTACCGGTGTAGATATTGTACTCCCGATTCATGCCCACATGAACAGGGTTGTCAAAATGAGCTGCGATGGACTCACAACGGCCGGGATCGCCAGGCAGGAACACATACCGCCCCACGTCCCCTTCCTTACAACGAATGTGGAACTGAACTCCGATATCTTGCATAATGGTCACCCTTTTTTGTATAAGATTGATAAAAGGAGTATATCACAACAGGACTCTTTTTGCAAGATGTATCACCAAGATTCTTTGCTCTGCCTTTGGTTCAAAACCACAAACACATCCCTGCACCCCTGGGCACCTTCTGCTGACCTCAAGATTTAAAACAACGTGATCTGACTGGTATCCGGCATTTTCCCAAAGGCGCCGGCATCCCGCAGCATTTGAATGTGGGTCTTGGAGACCTTGGGGCAGGCCGCCGCCACTTCCTCCACGGAGATGAAATTCTTTCCCTTCCGTCCTTCCATCAAATCCCAGGCCGCATTTTCTCCCAGACCCGAAATGGCTACAAAGGGTGGCAGCAGCTTTCCATCCTGAATGAGGAATTTGGTGGCATGGCTGTCATACAGGGAGATGGGGGCGAACTCAAACCCCCGGAGATAGAATTCGTAGACCACCTCCAGGGTCGTCAACAGATCCTCATCCTTTGCCGTGGCCTCCTCGTTGCCGTCAATGGCATTGATGTTGGCCACCACTGCTTCCATACCGCCGGTCATCAGATTTGCATCAAATCCACCCTTCTGGCTCCGGCGGTAGAAATAAGCGGCATAAAATTCCAGGGGATGGTGTACCTTGAACCAGGCAATCCGGAATGCCATCATAACATAGGCCACTGCGTGGGCCTTGGGGAACAGATACTTGATCTTTTTGCAGGAACCGATGTACCAGTCCGGAACACCAGCCTCCCGCATTTCTTCCTCCGCTCCTTCGGGAAGCCCCCTTCCCTTTCGCACCGACTCCATGATTTTGAAGGCTCGTTTGTCTTTCATGCCGCAGGAGATGAGATACACCATGATATCGTCTCGGCATCCAATGGTGGAGTCAACGGTAGCTGTCTTGGAGGTGATGAGATCCTTGGCATTGCCCAGCCACACATCTGTTCCGTGGGAGAAACCGGACAGTCGCACCAGGGTATCAAACCGGGTCGGCATGGTGTCCATCAACATTCCCCGGGTGAATCGGGTGTTGAACTCTGGAATTGCCACGGCACCGGTGGGGCCCAGGATCTTATCGTTTTCGTATCCCAGCACCTTGGATGAGGTGAAAATGGACATGGTGTCCTTGTCATCCAGGGGAATGGTCTTGGCGTCTACTCCAGTCATATCCTCCATCATCCGGATCATGGTGGGGTCATCGTGACCCAGCATATCCAGCTTCAGCAGATTCTCCTCCATGGAGTGGTATTCAAAATGGGTGGTGATCTGGTCAGCCTTGGGGTCATCCGCCGGATGCTGTACCGGGCAGAAATCCCAAATCTCATTTTCCTGGGGAATGACCACCAGACCGCCGGGATGCTGACCCGTGGTACGCCGAACGCCTACGCATCCAGCCGATAAGCGATTTTCCTCCGCCCGTGACTCCTTCCGCTCCCGCTCCGACAGATACTTTTTCACATAGCCGAAGGCGGTTTTTTCCGCCACAGTTCCAATGGTTCCCGCCCGGAACACGTGGGACTTTCCGAACATTTCAATGCAGTAAGCATGGGCCCTGGCTTGGTATTCGCCGGAGAAATTCAGGTCGATATCCGGAACTTTGTCGCCGCCAAAGCCCAGGAAGGTCTCAAAGGGGATGTTAAATCCGTCCTTTTCCATGGCACTGCCACACTTGGGACACACCGTATCGGGCAAGTCCGCACCGCAGTTGTATCCCTTAGGCACATTCAGTTCCGTGTATTTACACGCAGGATTGGGGCAGCGATAGTGGGGTGGGAAGGAATTCACCTCGGTGATTCCCGACATATAGGCCACGATGGAAGATCCAACAGAACCACGGGAGCCCACCAGATATCCATGCTCCAGGGAGTTTTGCACCAACTTCTGGGCAGACATATAGATCACATCGTAATGACAGGAAATAATGTCGTGAAGCTCCGTCTCCACACGCTGGACAAAGCTCTCTGGGGGATGGTCGCCGTAGAGCCGGTGGAATTTCCCATACACCAGGTTTTTCAGATCCTCCACCGAATTTTCAATCTTGGGCGCGAACAGGTTATGGGGCACCGGCCGAAGGGTCTCGCACTGGTCTGCGATGAAATTGGTGTTGGTCACCACCACTTCATAGGCCTTCTCCTCTCCCAAATAGGAAAACTCCTCCAACATATCATCGGTGGTTCGGAAGTACAGCGGCATCGGCTTGTCCGCGTCGGCAAATCCTTTTGTTGCCAGCAACACATGGCGGAAAATCTCATCTTCCGGGTTGAGGAAGTGGACGTCTCCCGTTGCACACACCGGTTTGCCCAGTTTTTCTCCCAGGCAAACAATCTTCCGGTTGTAATCCCGGAGATCTTCATCGGTCTGGGCTTCATATTTTTCATTGGCCAGCATGAATCGGTTGTTGTCCAGGGGCTGGATTTCCAAAAAATCGTAAAACGAAGCAATCCGCTCCAGCTCATCGTCACTTTTGTGATCCAGAATCGCCTGGAACAGTTCCCCTGCCTCACAGGCAGAACCGATAATCAGCCCTTCCCGGTATTGCATCAGCTCAGACTTGGGCATCCGGGGCACCCGCTTGAAATACTCCAGGTTGGACAGGGAGATCAAATGGTACAAATTCCGCAAACCCACCTGATTCTTGGCAAAAATCAGGATATGCCGGGCATTCCGGTCTCCGATCCGCCCTTTGCTCCGGAGGGCCGGCATGACCGGATTGATGGTTTGCAACGACTCCACCCCCAGCTCTTCCAGCTTGGGAATCAGCCGATCAAAAATCAAGCCGCAGGTCATGGCATCATCTGCCGCCCGATGGTGATTAAATTCCGGCAGGCTCAGGGCATCGGCCACAATGTTCAGCTTAAACTTGTTCAAATGCTGCATCAAATTCTGGGACAGAATCAGCGTATCCACCGACGTGGGCTGGAAGGACAGTCCCAGCTTCTTTGCCGCCGCCCGGAGGAATCCCACGTCAAAGTCCGCATTGTGAGCCACCAAAGGCCGCTCCCCGCAAAATTCCAAGAATTTTGGCAGCACATCCTCCAAAGACGGCGCTCCCACCAACATTTCATCGGTAATTCCCGTCAAGTCGATGATTTTCCGTTCCAACTTCCGGTGGGGATCCACAAAGGTCTGGAACCGATCTAGCTCCTTCCCATCCTTCAAAATCACCGCTCCAATCTCAATGATGGTGTCATTCTGACTGGACAAGCCGGTGGTCTCCAAATCGAAAGCCACATACTCCCCCCCTAGGGGCATATCCCCATTGCCGTGAACCACGATTCGGTCATCTACATCATTGACATAGTATCCTTCCACGCCATAAAGCACCTTGATGTTGTCATCGGTTCCGGCCACTTTGGCCTTTCCTGCTGCCTTCATGGCATCGGGGAAGGACTGGGCCACGCCATGGTCGGTGATTGCCACCGCCCGATGGCCCCACCGGGCAGCGGTTTTCACCGCATCGGCTGTCGGGGTCAGCGCATCCATATTGGACATGGTGGTGTGCAGATGAAGCTCCACCCGCTTTCCACCCTGGGCTGTATCCTTCCGCTTGGGCATGGTTCCGGGCATCATGGCCATGGGCCGCAACACCATCTCGTTGTCATACTGGTTGATCATCAGCTTTCCCTGAACCTTCAACACCTTGCCCACTTCCACATTCTCCAACACAGGCTTGGCTTCATTGGCCTCCATAAATCGGTTAATCCGGATGGAGTTGGTATTGTCGGTCATATCAAAGTTGATGACCCAGGCGTTCCGCTTCTTCAACTCCCGATGCTCCACCGCAAAGACCTTTCCTTCCACGGTGACAATGCCCATATCCAGGGTGATATCCTTCATTGGGGTGGGCAAAGTCTTAAAGGCTTTGCCATAAAACACATCGCTGTTTCCCGCCGCCGGAGCAGAGGGTGCTGCTTTTTTCACCGGAGAACTGGGCTGGCTTGGAGATTCCACCATCTCCAGCCGCATCCGCTCCATTTCCTCAAACAGAGCCTTTCCCGACAAATCCTTTCCGGACACCACAGAAATGGAGACCTTGGCTCCATGGAACTGGTTTGCCAATCGGCGGCACACCTGGGGAACGCAGGACTCCACCTGGTCTTTTCCGTTGGCTTTCAAGCGAATGGTCAACTGCTTGTCCTTCCACTCCCATTTTGCCCCAGCCAGAATTCCCCTGCACATAGGGTTTTCCTTAACAAACATCCATGTCAGCGTCTCAGGCTCCACCTTGCAAACCTGATCCTCCGGAAAGGACACTTCCACATCCAACTTCCGCAGACCATAGAGAAATTCCACTTCCCCCGCCACTTCCTGTAAAAAATCCGTTGGCAAGTAGGTTTTCCCTTCCATCTTCACGGAAATCATCCCCCGGGGGTAGTCGATCTCCGCCGAGTGGATCCAGAGCTGTTCCAGTCGCTTCTGATCCCCCTGGGAGGGGGTATAGTCGCTGAACATCTCCAAAAACTTCATGATTTTCATGGATACCTCCCATTTCTGGTCCATGGATGGAAAATCTCTTATGCACGGAGTAGTACATAAGAGATTCTCCTTGGTTTTTACAGTTCTTCAATCCGCTTCATCAGGGCATCCAGCAGTTCGTCATAGGGGCGCTTGTCCACCTGGACTCCCTTTTCGAAAATCATGCCCCAGCCATCTCCACCGGCAATGCCAATGTCCGCTTCCCGGGCCTCGCCGGGGCCATTGACCACGCATCCCATCACCGCCACGGTAATGGGCTTCTGGCAATCCTTCAGGGCCTGTTCCACCTGGTTCACCAGACCGATCAGGTCGATCCGGGTTCTGCCACAGGTGGGGCAGGAGATGATGTTCACGCCTTCTTTCCGCAGTCCCGCGGCTTTCAGGATATCCTTTGCCGCATAGACCTCCTCCACCGGGTTGTCCGTAAGGCTAACCCGGATGGTGTCACCAATCCCGTCCATCAGCAACGCACCGATGCCCATGGCGGATTTAATCAATCCCTGCCGCACCGGGCCGGTTTCCGTCACGCCGATGTGAAGGGGATAATCGCACCGTTCCCGGAACAGGCGGCAAGCAGCCACCATGGTGGGCACAGTGGAGGATTTCATGGACACACAGGTATCATAAAATCCCTGTTTTTCCAGCAACTCCAAATGTTCAAATGCACTTTCCACCAGAGCCTGAGCCGTAGGATGACCATATTTCTCCAGGAGCTTCTTGTCTAGGCTGCCACCGTTGACGCCGATTCGGATGGGAATCTTCCGATCCTTGCACACATCCACCACAGCCTTGACC
>CAZSAZ010000031.1:0-13011 GCA_964604925.1 uncultured Oscillospiraceae bacterium
GGGGTACACACGATTTCCAGTCGTGCCCGTTATGACCACTTCGATACTGCTCCATCTGTGGGCTGAACTCCAATCAGCTTGGGTATTATACCGCGAGGAAAGGAAAATGTCAAGGGTTTTCTTTTTCTTTTTTCAAAAATTTCTCAGAATCAGGAGCATCACGCCCTGGGCCGCCACAATGGCAGGGATGCCCCACAGGAAAGACCGGTGCCGCGTTTTGTGGCGAAAGGCATACATTCCACCCCAGATTCCCAGACTTCCCCCAAGGGCGGCCAAAGTGAACAGCCGTGATTCCGGGATGCGCCAGGCCTTTTTCTTGGCCCGGGTTTTGTCCACCAGCATAACCCAAAAGGATGCAGCATTGATTAGAAGAAGATAGAGAAGGAAGAATTGCTTCATGGTAAAAACCTTTCTGGGGGGAATGTGATTTGAAAAAACGGATGAAACTGGCAGTTTGCCTGGTGACACTCTGTCTGGTGGGTTGCTCCACGGCCCAAGAACCGGTGCTGGAGACCATCGGCCCGGAGGCTTACCAGGATTTTGGTGCAAAGCCTGTAGCGGCCCAGATCCATGTTCTGGTGCCGGAGCAGGCTGTATCGGAGGCCATTGCCGATGGAGAAAACGGCACGGTCTATACCTGGGAGGATCACACCTTGATTTTACAGACCCGGGACAGCGGAAACATTCAGGCCACGGTGGAGGCTCTTACGGGGCAAGACTACGATAATCTCACGGTAATGAGCCGAAATAAGGGGGATTTGACCTACTATCAAACGGTATGGAGCACAACAGGGGAGGGCCAGATCAATCTGGGCCGGGCCTTGATTGCCGATGATGGCGCATATCACTACTGTCTGAGTCTGGTTTCGCCGGAGAATTCCGATGCCCAGCAGGTTTATGACAGCCTTTGCGCCAGTTTTTCCCTTACGAGTGGGGATGCTGGGAAATAGCCGTGGCACACAGCTCGGCGCAAGCATCCACTACGCTTTGGGGATAGAGAATTTGAGCCTTGTCTCCAAAACCCACCACCCAGCTTAAAAACAGGGGCGATACTGCCACTTCCACGGTGAAGGTAAAATGATCCTCTCCATCGGGGATCAGCATGGGCTCTCGACCAAACCGATCCATCACCACATTTACCAAGCTGTTATGGAACCGGAGTTTTACCCGGACGGTTTCGCCGGAGTACATTTGGAAGAGCTGGTTGGCGTGGCTGACCAGCTCTTTTCCCGTCAATTCGGGACAGGGGATTCGCTTGTCCTCGGTCAGAGAAATATCACTCATCCGATCCACCCGGTAGTGGGTCACGCCATGCCGGGGAGAATGGGCCAGAAGATAACAATTTTCATTGTCCTGGCACAGCCCATAGGGGCTGGCAACATAGTCCCGATCCCGGTACCGACGGCTTCCGTCCAGCGCCCAGTCAAAATATCGGAACCGGATCTGATGGTTGGTGGCAATGGCTTCCTGAATGGCATCCACATTGTAATAAATGGTTTCGTTCATGCTTTTCACCCGCCGGTCAATGACCATGTCCCGGTGCATCAGGCTGGCATCGAAGCGATTGCACTGTTGGCAGAGTTTGGCGATCAGTTCCCGGGACTTTTTCTGGGTGAGGAATCGGCTGGATTGGACAGCGTCGATGAGAAGCTTCAGCTCGGACAGTTCAAAATTTCGGGAGGCGATGTAATAGCCTCCTCCCTGACCCCGGCGATTGACAATGTCTACGCCGTAGTCCTGAAGGGCTGCAATGTGGGAATAGATGGTTTTCCGTTCACAGGCAATGCCGTGGTTTTGGAGCATTTCAATCAGGGTCTGGGCGGTGACGGGATGGTTTTCGTCGGTGTTTTGTTCCAGGTAGTCCCGGATATACAATAGGCTCAGTTTCTGATGATCGGATTTCGCCATAAAAATCACCTCTTGCCATCATGATACCACACAAACTTGTAAAAAGGAATGGGGGGTTTGCTTTTTCCAGGGAAAAATGATATGATAAAAAGAAAAAGGAGACATGAAGGATGCTGACCATCGGATGTCATTTGTCCAGCACCAAGGGAAATCTGGCTATGGTAAACACGGCCCAGAGCATTGGTGGAACCACATTCGCCTTCTTCACCCGCAATCCCAGGGGATCCCGGGCCAAGGCGGTGGATGAGGAGGATTGTGTTCGTGCCATGGAGCGGGCCCGGGAACTGGGCTTTGGCCCCATTGTGGCCCACGGCGCTTATACCATGAATCTATGCACCGGAGAGAAAGAGGCCCGGGCCTTTGCCGCCCAAGTGCTTCAGCAGGATTTGGAACGGATGGTCCATCTGCCGGGACAGTATTATAATTTTCACCCCGGTAGCCATGTGGGCCAGGGGGCGGATACAGGGATCAGTCAGATTGTAGAAGCGCTGCGCCATGCCATGGAACCGGGATACCCGGTGACGGTCTTGCTGGAGACCATGGCAGGAAAGGGAAGTGAAGTGGGTGGTTCGTTCCAGGAACTAAAGCAGATCTTAGACGGGGTCGGCCGGAAGGATCTGGGCGTTTGCCTGGATACGTGCCATGTGTGGGACGGAGGATATGACCTGGTGGAGAATTTGGATGGAGTTTTGGAGGAATTTGACCAGGTCATCGGCCTGGAACGACTGAAGGCACTCCACCTCAACGATTCCAAGAATCCCCGGGGTTCCAGAAAAGATCGTCATGAACGGATTGGGGCAGGGTATTTGGGATTGGAAACCTTTGAACGCATCATCAACCATCCCGTGCTTCGGGACAAGCCCATGATCCTGGAAACGCCCAACGAATTGCCCGGGTATGCCGAGGAAATTCGGTGGCTTCGGGAAAAGTTTAAGGATTCTTAATTTGACATCAGCTCAATTGCTGGGTATTCTAAAGAAAATGTATGGAGGTGACGCCATGGAAAATCTGACCCAATGGATGAACTTGCCGGTGGATTTTGTCAATGTGTATATTGCCCTGCTGCGGATCCTTGCTCCTGTGCTTATGGGGGTGATCCTGTGGCGGAATGCCAAGCCCCTGCTGTCCTTTCGCCGGGAGCCGGAGATCTGGGGGGTGTTGCGCCTTCCTGATGGAGGAGCCCTTCCGGTGACCCACTGGGAAAACATCATCGGTCGGGACAAGCGCAGTGATCTGGTCATTGACCTGCCCACCATTTCCCGGAATCATGCGGTGTTGACCCGGTATGATGACGGAAGCTGGACGGTGAGCGATGCCGGTTCCAAAGGTGGTGTGACCGTCAATGGAGAGCGGGTGAATATCTGTGCGTTGGAACCGGGAGATGTAATCGGCCTGGGCGGACTGGATTTGGTCTTGGAGCCTATCAGCGATCGTCAGGCGGCCAAATTGGCCAAAATGCGAACCAAGGCTTCCAGTGGCTTTGTCAGTACGTTAAATCTGTTGATTTTAACCCTGTTTCAAATGATGTGCTGTTTGGGCTTTCTGCTCAACGGAGATGGCTCCGCCTGGCAGCAGGTGGTGATGGGCTTTGGAGGAATTGTGGCGGCTCAGTGGCTTTTACTGATTTTCTATGCCATGATCCGACGGTCGGCCTTTGAGGTGGAGACGTTGGCCTTCTTCCTGTGTACGATGGGAATGAACGTGATCTGTGCCACTGCGCCGGGGGAGGCCACGAAACAGCTCATTGCTATGGTTTTGGGACTGGTGGTCTTTTTGGGCATTGGATGGTCTTTGCGGGATCTGGAACGGGCCAAGAAGGTGCGATACCTTGCCACCATTGCGGGAATCGGCTTTTTGGTGGTGACGCTGGCTTTCGGCAAGGAAATTTACGGCGCAAAGAACTGGCTGTTTATCGGGGGCTATTCCATTCAGCCTTCGGAGCTGAGCAAGGTTTGCTTCGTGTTTGCTGGTGCCTCTACCATGGATCGGATTATGCAGAAGCGGAACCTGATTTTGTTCATCGGTTATTCGGCGGTGCTTTGTGGCCTGTTGGCTTTGATGAATGATTTTGGTACGGCGTTGGTGTTCTTTGTGGCATTCCTGGCCATTGCTTATATGCGTTCTGGTTCCGTGGGAACCATTGCCCTGGCGGTATCGGCCCTGGTTTTTGCCGGAGTCATCGTGTTGAAAATTGCGCCCCACGCCCTGAGCAGATTTGCTTCCTGGCGGCATATCTGGGAAGATCCCTATGACGGCGGCTATCAGCAGACCCGGAGTCTGATGTGTGTGGCTGCGGGGGGATTTTTCGGCTTGGGTGCTGGAAACGGATGGATGAAGCATATGTTTGCGGCCGATACAGACATTGTGTTTGCCACCATTGCAGAAGAATGGGGCTTGATTGCTGCATTCTTGATGGTGGGGGTTGTGTTGGTTTTGGCACTGTTCTGCCTGCGCTCTGCGGGGATGGGAAGAAGCAGTTTCTATACCATCGGCGCGTGTACCGCCGCATCCATTTTGCTGGTGCAGACCATCCTCAACGTGATGGGCACGCTGGATTTGCTGCCCTTTACAGGTGTTACTTTCCCCTTTGTGTCCAACGGCGGTTCCAGCATGATTTCGGCCTGGGGACTCATGGCCTTTGTAAAAGCGGCAGATACCCGGCAGAACGCCAGTTTTGCCATCCGGCTGAAACGGAATCGGGAGGTGAGACCATGAATCGTGTGGCAAGCAGATCCACCATTGCACTGCTGCTGGCTTTGGTGCTGATTGGGGGAATGTTGTTCTTTCTCGTGGAATTTTGCCTGGAAGCAGCGGATTGGACGGTGTTTCAGGGAAATCCCCACATCTATAACGGTACCAACATTGGGTGTGGTACCATCACCGATCAGGACGGGGAAGTGCTTTTGAGCGTGGTGGATGACCGGGTGTATGCCTCTGATGAAAAGGTGCGCCAGGCAACCATCCACTGGCTGGGAGATCGTTCCGGTTTTATCAGTGCCCCGGCGGTGTCCCATTATGCCGAAGAAATGGCAGGCTACAGCCTGCTCAACGGCTTGTATTCCTACTCCGGCCAAGGAGGGCAGGCAACGCTGACCTTGGTGGCCTCGCTGCAAAAAGTAGCGTTGGAGGCAATGGGAAATCGGAAGGGCACCGTTGCGGTGTACAACTACCAAACCGGCGAAATACTCTGCGCCGTCTCCACCCCCAACTATGATCCGGATAACGTTCCGGATTTTCAGGAGGACACCACCGGTGCATACGAAGGCGTATATCTCAATCGCTTTACCCAGGTGGCGTACGTTCCCGGGTCGATTTTCAAGCTGGTGACCACGGCGGCTGCCTTGGAGAAATTGGGAGCGGATGCGGTGGATCTGACTTTTACCTGTAACGGCTCCCACCAAATCGGGGCAGATCCGGTGACCTGTGGCAAAAGCCACGGAACCATTGATATGAAAACCGCCCTGGCGAAGTCCTGCAATTGCTATTATGCCCAGTTGGTTCAGTATTTGGGAGGACAGACCCTGGAATCCTATGTGGAGCAATTCCAGATCACCCAATCGTTGTCCTTTGATGGGATTACCACACGGGAAGGAACATTTGATCTGGAAGATGCGGCTTCTGTGGAGGTTGCCTGGAGTGGCATCGGTCAGTATTTGGATCTGGTGAATCCTGCCCGGTTTATGACCTTTGCGGGTGCCATCGCCGGAGGCGGAACGGCGGCAGAGCCCCATGTGGTGGCCCAGGTATCCAATGGTTCCGGAGGCTATACCGCCAAGGGCGTCTCCACCGGCCGGATTATGAGCCAAACAACTGCCCAGGTGCTTCAAAGTCTGATGCGAAACAATGTTTCCACCATCTACGGCGACGGCTACTTCCCGGGGCTACAGGTCTGCGCCAAGTCCGGCACCGCTGAGGTGGGCGGTGGGGAGGATCCCAATGCCACCTTCGCTGGGTTTGTGGCGGATGAAACATACCCTCTGGCCTTTATTTGTGTGGTGGAAAACGGCGGCGCCGGTTCGGATGTGTGCGTACCCATCGTTTCTAAAGTACTGGGAGCGTGCAAATCCTGGATGGATCAGCACTGATTGTGCAGGATGCACAGAAATTTCTTGCAAAAACCCCCCGATTTGAGGAACAAAGAAGTTGACAAATGTCGGCCTCCGAAGTACAATGATGTCATTCATTTTTCTTCGGAGGCGATTTGTTATGATGGCTTTATTCACAACGATGCATCATCACAATGCCGCTGCTTCTGCCTGCGCCGGAGCGGCCGCCTCTATCTGCGTATGTGGGATTTTGGGCTCTATCCTTGGGATGGAGTCCTTTTTCGTATCCATTTCCCTGATTTTTGCCCTGATTATTCTGGCGATTCTGGAGATTCTCCCTCAACCAAACAGCCGCAGATGACTTACTGTGTATCCCTTGGGCGGCTGCTTTGGCAGTCGCCTTTTTGCATTTTTACCCAAATGAAACAAAGGAGAGAAACACAATGAAAAAGTATGTTGCAATGGTATTAGCCCTGGTGATGGCCCTGTCCATGTTTGCAGGGTGCGGCGCTGGAGACACCGAATCCGGTTCTTCCCATGTGATTAAGATCGGCACAACCGGCCCCATGACGGGAGATGCCGCCGTTTACGGCACCGCGGTGAAGGCGGCTATGGAAATCGCCGTGGAGGAAATCAACGCCCTGGGCGGCCTCCAGCTGGAACTGAACTGCCAGGATGATGAGCACGACGCAGAAAAGGCAGTTAATGCTTACAACAACCTGAAGGATTGGGGCTTGCAGCTCTTTGCCGGCCCGGTGACCACAGCTCCCGCCCTTTCCGTTGCGCCCATGTGCCAGGAGGACGGCGTGTTCATGATGACGCCTTCTGCTTCCACCGATTCCATTTTGGACTGTGGCGATCTGGTATTCCAGATTTGCTTTAAGGACACCAACCAGGGCGTGGCTTCTGCGGATTATTTCGCCCAGAAGTTCCCGGAGATGTCCATCGGTGTGATCTACAATTCCTCCGACCCCTATTCTGCCGGTATTTATGATAACTTTGTCGTGGAGGCTGAGGCAAAGGGGTTGAATGTGGTGTGTGTGGAGGCATTTACCTCCGACAACAAGGCAGACCTTTCCATGCAGGTGACCAAGTGCCAGGAGGCCGGTGCAGAGCTGGTGTTCCTGCCCTTCTACGCACCGGAAGCCGCCCAGGTTTTGACCTATGCCAATAAGATTGGTTATGCACCGATTTTCTTCGGCTGTGACGGCATGGACGGCATTTTGACCACTGAGGGCTTTGATGCTGCCCTGGCAGAGGGCCTGATGATGCTGACCCCCTTCTCCGCTGACGCTTCCGATGAAAAGACCCAATCTTTCGTGGCCAAGTTCCAGAAGAAGATGGGTATCGTCCCCAACCAGTTTGCCGCCGATGCCTATGACGTAATCTACTCCATGTATGCTGCGCTGACGGAAACCGGTTGCACGCCGGATATGACGGCTTCCCAGATCAGCGAAAAGATGGTTTCCTGGTATACCAGCGCCGCCTTTGATGGCCTGACCGGTTCCGGCATGACCTGGGATGCCACTGGCGCAGTCTCCAAGACCCCCATGGCGGTGGTCATCCGGGACGGCAACTACGTTGGCGTCGAATAATCGAAACACAAAAAGCCGGCCGGAGGAAACTCCGGTCGGCTGCGGAAATACCGCGCAGCCTATGACGGATGCTTCGGAAAAAACCTCCGTCATAGGTTGTGGGGAAAGAGAGGTAGCATGATATGAATATTCTTCAATATCTCATCAACGGACTAAGCATTGGTGCGGTATATGCCATCATTGCCCTGGGGTATACCATGGTTTATGGCATTGCACGGATGCTGAATTTCGCCCACGGTGATGTGATTATGGTGGGAGCCTACATTTCCTACTGTGTCACCAATTATTTGGGGTTGCCGGTGGTGGTATCCATATTGGCCGCAGTGGCAGTATGTACCGTGCTGGGTGTGGTAATCGAAGGCCTGGCCTACAAGCCCCTGCGGGGCGCCCCCAGTTTGGCGGTGCTGATCACGGCCATTGGCGTCAGCTATTTTTTGCAGAATTCCGCTCAGCTGATCTGGGGTTCTGCTCCGAAAAACTTCACCAGTATCGTGACCTTTCCTCCTTTCACCTTCTTTGATGGGGCACTGGTAATCACCGGCGAGGTGATTTATACCATTGGGGCCAGCGTGCTGATTATGGCAGGGCTGACATTCTTCACGGGAAAAACCAAAATGGGCAAGGCTATGCGGGCCGTCTCCGAGGATCGGGATGCCGCTCAGTTGATGGGAATCAACGTCAACCGTACCATCTCCATCACCTTTGCAATTGGCTCGGCTCTGGCTGCCATTGCCGGTGTGCTTTTGTGTTCCACGGTGCCCACTTTGCAGCCCACCACCGGTTCTATGCCCGGCATCCGAGCCTTTACCGCCGCGGTGTTTGGTGGCATCGGTTCCATTCCGGGCGCCATGTTGGGAGGATTGCTGCTGGGACTGATGGAAACCTTTTCCAAGGCCTTTGGCGCAGGACAATTCAGCGATGCCATCGTGTTTGCAGTGCTGATTCTTATGTTGCTGGTAAAACCCAGCGGATTGTTGGGTAAAACCGTTCAGGAGAAAGTGTGAGGTGGATTCCATGGATTTGAGACACAAAAAAAGAAAATTGCCCCAGGATAGTTGGATTTTTCTTTTGGTGATTGCGGCCTTTCTGGTGGTGAATCTACTGGATCATTTTGGGTATGTAAAAAGTGCCCTCCGGGGTCAGTTGATTCCCATTTGCGTGTATATCGTATTGGCGGTTTCATTGAATCTGGTAGTGGGTGTTTCCGGAGAACTGAGCCTGGGCCACGCAGGATTCATGGGCGTGGGTGCGTTTGCTGGAGTGGTGGCCTCCAGTCTGTTGTCCGGTGTGGAGCAGCAGACGGTGCGACTGCTGCTTTCCATGGTGGCAGGCGGCATAGTTGCCGGCATTGCCGGCGCCCTCATTGGAATTCCGGTACTCCGTCTCCGGGGAGATTATCTTGCCATTGTTACCTTGGCTTTCGGTGAAATTCTGAAAAATATCATTGGAAACCTGTACATCGGTATGGACGAAAATGGCCTTCACTTTGCCTTTCGGGCAGAACGTCTGGGGCTGGAGGCCGGCGGAAAACAGATTCTTTCCGGACCTCTGGGGGCCACAGGAATCGAGAAGATTGCATCCTTTGCCGTGGGATTTGGCCTGATCTTGTTTGCTCTGGTGGTAGTTGAGAATCTGATCCACTCCAAGGAAGGCCGGGCAATTATGGCCATCCGGGACAATCGAATCGCAGCGGAGTCGGTGGGACTGAATGTGTTTGCCTTTAAGATGAAGGCTTTCGTGGTTTCTGCTGTCCTGGCAGGAATGGCAGGTGCTCTTTATGGTTTGAACTTCTCTGCCATTCAGGCCAGTAAATTCAATTTCAACACCTCCATCAACATTCTGGTGTTTGTGGTGCTGGGTGGAATGGGCAACATTGGCGGCAGCGTGATTTCGGCCACCGTGTTGTATATTTTGCCGGAGATGCTCCGGGAGGTGTATGACTATCGGATGATTTTGTATGCGGTGGTACTGATTCTGGTGATGCTGTTTACCTGGTCGCCTAAGGTTAAGGAATGGATCCAGAGACTGTCTCTGGGGAAGGGCAACAAAGCCCGGAAAGAACAGACAGGAGGGAATGTGCAATGACCCAGCGAAACAAGACAACGTTGGTGGAGGTCCCTAGCAATACCTTCCTCCGGGCAGAGGATGTGGGGAAGCCCCCTGTGCTGGATGTACGGAATTTGGGCATTGATTTTGGCGGCCTGACTGCGGTGGATGAGTTCCATGTGACACTGGGTCCGACGGAGATCTGCGGTTTGATCGGCCCCAATGGTGCGGGAAAAACCACAATCTTTAATTTGATTACCGGTGTCTACCAGCCGACGAGAGGGTGTGTCCTGGTTCAGGGCGTGGACATCAAGGGGAAATCGGTGTCCCAGGTCAATCGGATGGGAGTAGCCCGAACCTTCCAGAACATTCGCCTGTTCACCCAAATGACGGCGCTGGACAACGTGAAAGTAGGGCTGCACCATGACATTCCCACCAGTTTTTCCTCGAATCTGTTCCATCTTCCTGGATTTCGGAAGGCGGAGCGGGAAGCAGACGAGAAGGCCATGGAGCTATTGCGCTTTATGGGACTGGGGGAAGTGGCCCATGTCCCTGCGGGGAGTTTGCCCTATGGCATCCAGCGTCGGCTGGAAATTGTCCGAGCTCTGGCCACCAAGCCCAGAATCCTGTTGCTGGATGAACCGGCGGCGGGAATGAATCCCAGCGAAACGGCAGAGTTGATGGAGTTGATCCGCCGGATCCGGGATACGTTCCACATTGCCATTTTGCTCATTGAGCATGATATGAATCTGGTGATGGGGGTGTGTGAATCCATCGCTGTGGTGAACTACGGCAGGATCATCGCAAAGGGAACGCCCGAACAAATTCAGCGGAATCCAGCGGTGATCGAAGCCTATCTTGGCCGAGGGGAGGAAGAACCGGTATGTTAAAGGTAGAGGATTTGCAGGTATATTATGGTGCGATCCATGCCATCAAAGGCGTATCCTTCCAGGTCAAGGAAGGGGAGATCGTGGCACTCATCGGAGCCAACGGAGCGGGAAAAAGCACCATTTTGAAAACCATCTCCGGTTTGATGCACCCGAGAAGCGGTTCGGTTCAGTTTATGGGGGAGGACATCACCCATACGGATGCCTACCGGTTGGTGCGCCGTGGCCTGGCCCATGTACCGGAAGGACGGCGGATTTTCCTGGAAATGTCCGTGGAGGACAATCTGGAAATGGGTGCGTACATCCACAGGGAAGTTTCCCGGGAGGATTTGGATCTGGTATATGATCTGTTCCCCCGGCTGAAGGAACGGCGCAAACAGGTAGCCGGGACATTGTCCGGAGGAGAACAGCAGATGCTGGCTATGGGTCGGGCAATGATGTCCGGGCCCAAGCTCATGATGCTGGACGAACCTTCCATGGGTCTGGCACCGATTCTGGTGGATCAGATTTTTGATATTGTGAAAAGTCTGCACCAGGCAGGAAAAACCGTCCTTTTGGTGGAGCAAAATGCCCACAAAGCCCTTGCCGTGGCGGATCGGGCCTATGTGCTGGAAACGGGGAATATCACCCTGTCGGGCACGGGGGAAGAGCTTCGCCGTTCGGATGCGGTGAAAAAGGCATACCTGGGGGGATAAGAACCATCCCAACACCTCTTCGCATAGATTGTGCGGGGAGGTGTTTTTGTGTGCAGACGAAATTGGGCCATCGCCTGGTGCCTGATTGCCTTCGGTGTTGGGATACTGGTGGGGGGATGGGTGGAAAGCTGCATCCTTCGGATGATTCTGGCAGGAGGATGCGGCGGCGTGGGTATTTTGATCCTCCGGGAAAATCCCTGGCATATCTTTCCGCCCCGGTGAATATGCTTTATTATTCTCTATGAAGGAGTGAAGCATCATTGGAACTGCCCTTTGAAAAAACGGTATGCCGGTACTGGAAACAGAAGCTGTATACCATGCTGACCCGGGAGGAATCCCAGGAATGGAAAATTCCCGATTCCATGCCGGAGGTGGGACGGATCATTTCCAGCTGGGGTCAGGTGATTTTGCGAAATAAGGACTGCCAAAGCGATCACATCACCATATCAGGTGGGATCATGGCCTGGGTGCTCTATGCCCCGGAGGATGGGGGAGATTTGCAACGGCTGGAAACCTGGATCCCATTCCAGGCTCAGACAGATCTGGCGGAGCCGCTAAACGGAGGAACGCTCCGGGTGGAGCCTTTCCTGACCAGTGTGGATGCCCGGGTGGCCTCCAATCGAAAAATCCTCATCCGGGGGGAAGTGAGCCTGGTGGTTCAGGCGATGGATCCAGATCAGATGGAAGTGCTGACACTGGGACAGTTGCCGGAGGATGTGGAGACACGGATTGAGGCCTTTCCCTTCCTTCTGACCCGGGAGGCAGGGGAAAAACGGTTCGTCCTGGATGACGAGCTTTCGCTGCCCCAGGGTTCGCCGGAGGTGGAACAAATTGTCTACTATCGGGTTTGGCCGGAGGTCACGGAACAACGGGTACTGGGGGGCAAAATGCCTTTCCGGGGGAATCTGAGGCTCCATGTGCTGTATCTGGATCCGGAGAGGCGACTGCGCGGGGAGGATTTGGTGTTACCCTTTGCGCAATATGCCGCGCTGGAAGGGGAGTATGAGGAGCAAGCCCAGGGGGAAGTGGTTTTCTGCGTCAACAGTCTGGATTTGGAGTCCCTTGGAGAGGGCCGATTACAAATCAAATGTGGCTTGACGGCCCAGTACCTAATTCAGTCCCGGGAAACGGTGGAGCTGCTACGGGATTGCTATAGCCCTTGCCGGGAAGTGAACCTGGTGAAGGAATTGGTGAATCTCCCGGCCTGGCTGGATACTCAAAAAACCGACGTAGCATTAACATCCTCGGTTCCGGGTGAGGATGATGCCATGGTGGATCTTATCTTTTTTCCTGCTGCCCCCAATGTGACATCCCGTCCGGGGGCGGTGGATTTGGAAGTGGGAGGGGTGTTCCATTGGGTGATGGAGGATGCCGACGGATCCTATTTTGGAAAAAACGTCCGGGCAGGGGAGAGCCTCCATTTGCAAACCCAGTGTGAAACGGTCTGTTTCCAGGAGGGGCATACCCTGCCGGAAGGACGGCGGGAACAGGGATCCTGGCGCACAGACACCCGGGTGATGGTGGATTTGAAATCCCTGTGTTCCCAGCCCATGGAAATGGTGTCCGGAGTGGAGTTGGGCGAGCCCGGTCAGCCGGATCCGGAGCGGCCATCGGTGATCATCCGCGCCCGGGGGGAAGAGGAAAGTCTGTGGGATTTGGCGAAAAAATGCGGTTCTACCGTGGGAGCCATTCGCCGGATGAATCATTTGGAAGGGGAGCCGGAGGCAGATCGGCTGTTGCTGATTCCGGTGTTATAGGGAAAACGGAGCCTTCTTTGGAGCAATGTCATTAAGTTAGTGGCATAGTTCCAGTGGTGGATAGCAAACAGAAAGAG
>CAZSAZ010000032.1:0-12891 GCA_964604925.1 uncultured Oscillospiraceae bacterium
ATCAAAGAGTTTGCCCATTTCTTCAGAGGTGGAATACTTGAAGGTCGTGCTCTGAATGATGGGAATCTGCCGAGGCTCGCCATTTCCGGGGGTGTAGCCTGCCTGGATGCACAGGGTTTCGGTGCGGAGTTTGTTATCCATAATAATCACCTCATGGTTAGTTGAAAGAATAAGAATATTGTAGCCATATTCCCGGATTTTGTCAATCCGGAGAAAGGCCGAACCCTCCACGCCGGGAAGGTTCGGCAAAAAATCAGGAATTCTTCGGACGCTTTCTTGCCAGATATTCGTCCAGCTTCTCCTTCATATTCTCGGGCATTTCCCGCTTCACGGGCATATGCTTGGCATTGGCCATCCGATCCACAAAGGCGCAGATAAAATCGATGTCCTCCCACTCCTGCCGGGCATCCATCACCTTCTGGGTGTCATAACTGTTATGGATGGTGGCGGTATTGTTAGGAGCAATTCGTGCAAAGCTCACAGCAGGAACGCCGGCATCGGCAAAGGGAGTGGAGTCAGAGGAATAGACATCCTGACGCACTGCAATGGGGAAGCCCATCTCATTGCCAAAATACTCGATGTAGTGGCACAGCTTTTCCTCGCCGGTGACGCAACCGATGAACTTTCCCATGATACATCCGATCATGTCCAGGTTCACATTCAGCACCACCTGCTTCATCTCCTCAGGGTGGTCAGCCACATAGGCCTTGGAGCCCAGCAGTCCCCGCTCCTCGCTTCCGCACAGAACCATCCGGATGCCATAGCGATGGGGATGGCTTGCAAAATACTCTGTCATGGCCAGAATACCAATGGCGCCGGACATATTGTCATAGGCTCCCTGGCTCAGAGAGGTGGAATCATAGTGTGCCGTCAGGACGATGTACTCCTCCACCTCGCCAGGCAGATCCACCACTACATTCCGGCTGGAGCCTTCGTACTCATCCTGCTCCAGGTGAATCTTTGCCGTCTGGCCCCGGGACTGTACCAGGGCAATGGCATCCTTGGCATTGATGTTCACGCCGGGGATTTTTACACCCTTGCTGACAAAGCCCCGCAGCTCTCGCTGGTCGATGTCCCGGTCGGCGTAGTTGGCATTTCCGTCATAGGTGATGAAACCCACCGCTCCATTGGCCAACAGATCCTGGTACCGCCAATAGCCCAGATACCCATCAATCATCACGATTTTCCCCTTGCACAGAGACAAGCTGTATTCATCGGTGCTCCGCAGGTAATAAAGGGGTGCCTCCACTGTGCCGCTTCCGGCATTGAAATATCCCTTACAGGGAATGTTTTTGCCGTCCACGATAAGCTGTACAGCATGAAGCGTGGCCATTTCTACAGAGAAAGGCTGGATCTCACCCTTACAACCAAACTCTGCCGCTAGATCGCGCAAATACTCGGCACACTTCAGTTCCTCATCGGAGCCACCCATTCGCACATAGGCGGTGTCGTCAAAAATCTTCTGAATCTTCTGGATATCCATGATTGTAACCTCCATTGGAAGAAATATGAAAGATTATACCATATTTCTTTCATCATTGCAATCGCAACCATTGTTTTTTCCAGATTCCGGGATGACTCTCCCCTTTTCGGACAAAAAGATCCCCCAACCGGGAAGGTTGGGGGATCCGGGAATGATCAGACCCTTGTCACAGGATCCTCACGGAAGCATCACACATGAAGCAGCCGATACAGGAAGGACATGATCTGAGCTCTGGTGCAGTTGACATCGGGGCCAAAGACGGTCTTGGTCATGCCTGCGGTGACATTGTGCTCCACTGCCCACATCACAGCATCGTAATAGTAGCTCTTTGTGGAAACATCGGTGAAGGGATTCTTGGTCTCGGTCTTTTCGCCCTCGCCAAAGGCACGGTACAGGAAGGAAACCGCCTGTGCTCTGGTGCAGGGCAGATCAGGCTCGAAGGTGGTCTTGGTGGCGCCTGCGGTAATGCCATTTTCATAGGCCCACAGCACGGCATCATAGCAGTATTCCTTCTCGCTGACATCCGTGAAGGGATTCACCGTGGTCTTTGCCACAGGCTCACCAGCGGCTCTCCACAGGAAGGTTACCATCTGAGCTCTGGTGGCTTCTGCCTCCGGCTCAAAGGTGGTCTCCGTGGCACCGGCGGTAATGCCCCGGTAGGTGCCCCACAGCACAGCCTCGAAGTAGTATTCCTTCTCGCTGACATCGGTGAACTTGTTCACCAGCTTGGCAATGGTCTTGGTCTGATGCTCGCCGCAAGCGCAGGAGCGGGTCAGGACGCCTTCCTCGGCGGAAGAGGGCTCCTTCTCCAGAACCCATGCGCCGAAGGAATGGTAGTGACGCTCAACGGTGGTCAAGCCAGCATAGGTGGACTCGCCCACAGTCTCCAGACACTGGTTCAATCTGCCAGTGCTGGGATCCATGGCGTACATCATGTAGCTGGAACCATTGGCAGTGAACAGCAGGTACACAGAATCAGTCAGTGCATCATAGTGCATAGCGTGGTCTGCATAAACCTCACCATAAACGCCCTGATTCTGGAGGGACACCAGAATGGTTTCCTCTCCCTTCTCCAGATCCAGCTTGGTCACGTCGTCATTGAAGGCGTTGTAGTAGAACACTTCGCCCTTGGAACCCACAGCCAGGGACATGACATAGTACACATCGGTGATGGTGTACAGCTTGGTCAGCGTACCGGTGGTCAAATCCATCTCATAGACAGAGTTGCCATAGTACAGCTCATAGCCCATAGCATCATAGACGTTACCCAGAACCAGCATCCGGTCACCCACATTATCGTAGGCGATGTCACGGATCTCGAAGGCGTAGTTGTTATGCTCTGCCTTGATCTGCTCCGGCTCGTAGCCAATCATAACCAGATACTCGTCGATCAGTTCGTCGCTGTTGGCATAGCCGATCATCGTCCGCTCGTAAGTATCGGTGTTCAGGGTAAACAGGCCATTGTTCACGTCCACGCCATAGATGGTACCATTCACATACTCCACAGCAGCAACGCTGACCTCCTCATCCTGAGTCAGGAGAGTAGCCTCGCCGGTGCAGCGGTTGACATTGGCCCAGCCGTTGACGGTGGTATCATAGGTCAGATAGCCGTCGTCCTCATCCAGAACCAGCACGGAGCAAGTCTTTTCCAGGGTCTTGCCGCCATGGGTGACGGAAGCCGTGATCACAGCCATACCGCTGTTCACGCCGGTCACGACGCCATTGCTGTCCACAGTAGCCACAGTATCATCGCTGGTGCTCCAGACAATTTCACCGCTCAGGCTCATGGGCAGGGTCACAGCACTGATGGCCGTGGAATCGCCATGGGACAGGTAAATGTTGTTCGTGTCCATGATCAGCCCCTGAAGCTCATTCACATTGTCCTCGGGGAAGGAATCGCTGAGGATGTACAGACCCACAATCTGTGCACCGGAAGTGCCCACGCCGCCCAGGTTGGTAGCAACGCCAGTCTCACGGTCCACCATGCACAGGCCGCTGGTGACGGCAGCGCCCTGGAACAGAGGCGTCCAGTAGATGGTGTCGGTGTCATAGTCGAATGCCAGAGAAGCAGCCATGTTGCTCTTCTGACCGGAGTCGCCCACCAGGTCACAGGTACCAGCGATGGGATCGATCTCGTAGAGCATTGCGTTGGTGTACTCCATGATTTCATTGCCCATGTCATCGTAGCCGGTCACCACTTCCACACTGTTCTCCATGGCATAGAGCTTTCCATTGGAAGCAGCGGTGAGGGTGATGAACAAAGGCTCGGTGTTCATGATGAGATACAGTTCGCCGGTGGCCATATCCACTGCATACAGATCCGTGGTGGTGCTATAGGGGCCAGCCACAGCGTACATGGTGCCAGTGGAATAGTCATAGGTCATGTCATAGACGAAGGGGAATCCATCCTTCATTTCCGTAGCAGAAAGGATGGCGTAGCTCTTGGCGTCCAGAACAAAGAACTGCCAGTTGGCCTCCCAATCGCTGGCATCGTAACCATAGGCATAAATCTTGCCGTCATGGTACTCCTCGGACATGATGGTATAGATGGTGGGAGCCAACATATCGGGATCGCTGGGATCCTGGGTGTAGAGGCGGACCCAATACTGGCCGCCATAGGTTGCCAGATCCGTCATCACATGACCGTAGACATTGTCTGCGGCAGTGACAGTGGAAACATGGAAGGTTCCAGAGAAGGAGCCATCCACCAGAGCGTAGGAGATCTCAGCCTCACCCTCTGCCACAGCAGTCAGAGTGTTGTTGGCGTTGACCTTCACCACAGACTCATCAGAAGAGGAAAGCACCAGGGTCTGGTTGGTGGCGTTGAAGGGACGGATGGTGACATTGGCATACTTGGTGCTGTCAACGAGCATCATCATGTCCGCAGCCTCCACGGAGGTAACTTCCACAGGCTGACGGGCGGGAATGGTCTCGGGAATGGTATGCATACCGATCCACTCGAAGGTGCCGGAACTGGGATTGCCCACGGACAGAGCGTAGCCCTGCTCCACGTTGACCCAGTAAACGGTTGCGCTTTCCACGCAAGCCCACAGCAGCACGTCGTTTTCATAGTCCCAGCACATGGACTGCATATAGCTCAGGGTACCGAAGTTATCCAGAACCACAGTCTTTTCGCCAGCTTCCACATCGACGGCATACAGGATGCCTTCGCTGGTGACGGTATAGACCGTGCCCTCGTCATCGGCAGCGATGGTCAGCATGGACTCATAGCCCATATCCATCACCACATCCTGGGCACCGTTGTTCATGTTCACGGAGACGATGTAGCTTGCGCCGGAGTTGTAGTCGGTGATGGCACCATAGAGGATACCGGTGGAATAGTCATAAGCCATATCCACAGGCAGGGTGCTCACAGGATCGCCCAGCTTCTCTGCGGTGTCAGTCTCCAGATTCCAACGCCAGAAAATGCCGCCCTCGGAGTAACCGTAGAAGCATCCGTCATGGCCGTTGTAGTCGCCTGCAATGAAGTCAGTGGGAGCCTCGGCTGTGAGGGAGTAGCTCATCTTGCCCAGATCCACATCGATCATGTAGCCGTAGTTGCCGTCGGAGGAGTAATAGTTGTAAGCCTTGAACTGGGTGTCGGTATCCACCACGGAAACCGCAACTTCCTTCTCAAAGCCGTCGGCGTAGACATGAATCACAGTCTCGCCTTCACCCACTGCGGTGATGCGGCCGGCCACCACGGTGGCAACGGACTCATCCTCGGACGTCCAGGTAACGCTCTCAACCTTGTAATTCCAAGGCAGGGGGCTTGCACTGACCTGAGCACTCCGGCCGATGGGCATGATCAGGCTGTCGGTGGACAGAACCAGATCCGTCAGCTCGTCAGACTCAGGAATGGTGTACTCGGTCTCATTCAGGCTCAACAAGCCAACCAACTCAGTGGAAGGATAGTACTCGATCAGTTCACCGTTGGAGTTGTAACCCATACCGGCGTAAGCCTGGGACACATAGCTCCAATCGCTGGTATCGATGGCGAAGAACTCCGTATGGTCGCCATACCAGCTGTACTTGTAGTAAGCCCAGTACAGAATACCATCCAGGTAGGTGATGCTCTGAGCATACTGGGGATAGGCATCATTGCCCTCAGAATCCACGATGGTGACCTCGGTTTCCACATCATCCACAGTGGTGGTGATGGCGGTCAGCTCGTAGTCGTTCTCAGCATCCAGCGTGTAAATCACACTGGAACCGAACTTGATGGCGTAGATGGTACCATTGTCATCGTCTGCGATGGCATAGGGAGCATAGTAGTAGTAGCCGTAGTCCTTCACCAGGGTCAGCTCACCGGTGAGCAGATCCATGGTATAAAGGGCGGTGTAGTTCTGGTGCTTGGACAGCACATACATGGTATCGGTGGAATCGTCGAAGGTCATATCAACGACATTCACGCCCAGGTTCCGCACGGTGGTACGGTTAAACAGGCCGGGCTCCATCACAACCAGGTTGTACACGGCGTCCACAGCAAAGATCTTGCCACCTGCATACTCTGCGGCGACAATGGCAGCGTACTCCATGTAATCATCGCTCCAAGCGGTGATATTGGCGTACTCGTCGTTCACCATGTCCATATCCACAGAGACCCAGCCATACATATGATCGGTCTGAATGTGATCGTCATACATCCGGTAGGCGTAGAGCTGATCCGTGGGCATCTCAGGCAGGTTACCGCCCTCGATTTCGTAGGACACTTCGTAGTAGCCCTCGTTGGCACCATAGTCTGCCACGCAAACCATGAACTCGGTGCCGCAATTGGTGATGTCGAAGTAGGCAAGGTAAGTGCCTTCCTCGGTTTTCTCCATCTCCACATCATAGGCGGTGCCATAGATCTGGGTACCAGCGGGATTCATCACAAAGGCAGCGGCCACATCTACGTTATCGCTGACTTCCAGAACCAGATAGTAGCTGCCATCCTGCTCCACCTTGTCCACATTCACCAGGGCGGGAGCCTCCGTGTCCACAGTGATGGGGAAGGAAATGGTGTGGTTGCCGCCGGTGCCATAGTCCACCTTGGCATCCACGGTCAGGATAACCTTGGTATTGTTCTCCAGACCATCAAAACCGTACATTCCACTGCCATACCAGGAGTACAGCCAAGGCACAACCTGGCCATAAGAGGAATTGTACATGGTCTTGGAGACGTTGGTGACGGTCTCCCGATCAACCACCTCGCCGTCCACGGTGTAGGTCAGAGTCAAGCTCTTGGCATTCCGCAGCAGGGACAGGTAGATCTCGCTCAGGCCGTCCAGGGCACCGTCTCCATTGGGAGAAACAACATTGTGAGCAGGATCATAGACCACATGGCCGTCCTCGTCGGTCACAGCACCGGAGTAGGGGTTGAAGCCCAGCACCCAGTCGGAACCGGAGAGGTTCGTCCACAGAACATGATAATACTCATCGCCTTCCACGGTGCCGTCACCGGCGCCCCAGAAACCGTCACCGTACCAGTACGCGGTATCGAACACAGGAGCATCGGTCCAGTCGCCATAGAAGCCCAGGAAGGGCAGGTTCAGCTCTTCCACAATGCCTTCCTCATCTGCGGAGGACAGGTAGACGTAACCTTCCACATAGGTGCCGTTTTCCCAATAGGCATTGATCATTTCCTTGTCGTCCTCGGACAGAGCAACGGTGACAATCACATTAGTCTTGCCGCCGGCAGGAACGGTAATGGTATCCTTGTCAAAGGAAACCTCACCGGACAGCTCCCAATCCATGCCGTACATGAAGTACTCGCCGTAAGCGCCGGCAACTGCCTCGCTCAGCAGGCTTGCGCTCAGGTCATAGGTCTTGTCCTCGGAAGAAATATTGTGAATCTCGAAGGAGAACATCCACTTACCAGTGGAGCTGTCTCCCAGCTCTGCCTTGGGCTTCTCGCCGTTGACGGTCAGATAGGCCTCAGCGGTGACAGCCTCATAAGCATCCACCAGACCGGCGCCCTGCTGACGGGGAGAAACCTCCACGCCGGAGTCGCTGGAAATGATGGGATCGGCAGTGCTCATCAGCAGTGCCTCGGTCACGTCCCGTACGGAACCGTCGGGAGCGTTGGGGTAGCGTTCCTTGACGTACTGCATCACCAGAGCCGTCACACCGGCAACCTGGGGAGAGGACATGGAAGTACCGCTCATCAGGCCGTATCCGCCGCCGTCATAGCAGGAATACACATTGCCGCCGATACCGGTGATATCGGGTTCCAGGCTCAGGTCAGGGGCAACACCCCAGGAAGAGAAGGAGCTCATCTGGCCGCCGGAAACATTCTCCCGCTCGCCAGGCTGCTGGCAAACCACCATCGTCTTGGTTTCTGCGGCAGCGAGCAGTTCGCCGTCCTCCAGAGAGATCAGGCAGGTGGCAATACCGGGATAGGTCTCACCATCAGCGGAGATCTGCATACCAAAGGTGAAGATATCCTCGCTGGTATTGTCCCAGATGATGGCAGCCACTGCGCCGGCAGCTTCTGCATTTGCGATCTTGTCGGTGAAGCTCAGCTCACCACGCTGGATCACAGCGATTTTGCCTTCCACCAGGCTCTCGCCGGTTTCGGCATCGTAGAATTCCTCAGCCTCGCCCAAACCGTCGATGACCACATATTCATATTCCACATCGCCGCCATTTTCTTCGGCCAGATAGGACATCAGGTTATAGGGATAATACTGATAGGGATCCATGTAGAAAACGGTGGTGCCGTCGGCCAGGATGACGCAGGGAGTCATCACAACGCCGTTCTGGGCGGAAGCCACAGTCATCACGTTTTCATAAGTACCGGGCTGACCCACCGTTGCATTGTCAGGGTTCTGCGTCCGGTTCAGACCAGTGCCCCACATATTGCTGCTGGAGCTGGTACCTTCGTTACCGGCGGAGATGCAGGCAACGATGTCCTGGGAGGCCAAACGCTCATAGATCAGGTCCAATTCGGTGTCGGTGCTGGTAAAGCCGGCAGTGGAACCCAGAGATGCGTTGACCACATCACAGCCCAGGGTCATGGCGTCCTCCAGAGCAGCAACGATGTCGTCGGAATATGCGCCGCCGTTGGCACCAAAGACCTTCATGACAATGATCTGGGCGTCGGGGGCCATACCAACAACGGTGGTACCTTCGGTCTTGTTGGCGGCAGCGATACCGGAAACGTGGGTACCGTGGTCGCCCTGGGAGTCGGAGCTATGGTCTGCGATCAGGTTGTTATCGCAGTAGTTAAAGGCATAAGGAACCTTTGCGCTGCGATACAGGGTCTCGCCGGAGATCAGGCTCCGCTTGGCGTAGGCATTCAGGTCGGTCAGGACAGCGTTGATGTCCGCCACCGTCAGAGAATCCTCGGTGGTCTGGGGATCCGCCGCAAAGGAAGGATGATCCAGATCCAAGCCGGTATCAATGACGGCGATCTTCATGCCGGAACCGGTGTACTCCAAATTCTGCCACACCTGGGCAACGCCGGTCATCGCACCGGCAGCAGCAGTGTTGGGATCCACGGTATCCGTGGTGCAGGGATTGTACACGGGCATCACAAAGACGCTCTTGACTCCATCCATCTTGGCGATCTGCTCCAGGTTCTGGAACTCGGTCTCGATGGTAAAGGAGTTGGTCAGGTAGGTGAACTGATACCGAACGTTCAGTTCCTTACCCTTCAGAATCTTGCTCTCGATCTGGTCGATGATTCGATCCTGAATGTTCAGCATCTTGGTCTCGTCCGCCGCAGACACGCGGCTGATGGAGCTGACCGTCTCGGCCAGAGGTGCTTCCTCCATGACAACGAAAGCTGCAACAACTTCGTTCTTGGAGTAGACCTCAGCAGCCTGCTGAAGTTCTTCGATGCACGCGGGAATCTCCTTCAGGGTCAGATCCAGGTCTGCATCCACCCGGTTCACCGTCCAGGTGCCATCCCCCTTCAGGGAAGATTCCGCTTCCTGCACATTGACACTCACCCGATCCTCGTCCCGCAGTGTCACACTACCATGAGTGGAACCCTGGGAAAGGATCAGATCGTTGTCCTTGTTGGAAGCATTGCCTTCGTTTGTTGGATCGACCACCTCAGGCTGTGTGCTGGGATTCATCACGCTGTTCACGCTGGGGGTCACAGCCACCGCAGCAGGAGAAAGCACAGACAGAACCATCACAATGGCCAGAAGCATCGTCAACAATCTTTTGCTTCTCATTTTCTTACCTCCTTGGTTTTATGCTCCGCACCAGGATGTGGACGCTGGGCGGAATTCAAAGGAATTATGACAAATGTACACCTGAAACGTACACTTTGCCATAGGTTAATTATACATCTCCATTTCTTCAAGTCAAACCGAAATAATTCACAGGACTCCGTCGCATTTCATTCACAATTTAGTTATATATTACAAAATTATGAAATCGTTCGATATTATTTCATATCACACCGCATTGTCGGAATTCATCGTGTTTTTCGACTGAAAAACTTGCAAATTTCCCTGCATGATTTTTCATTCTTATGGAAGAATTCCTTCATTTTGGTCAGTTTGTAGAGGAAAAATGCACGTTCAGGGTGGACCCAAACGTGCATTTTTTCATTCTCTTAGTGTAATTTCAATCACCGTATCCGCCGGATCCGGCAACTCCGGATTCGGCCCCAAATCCGCAAAGAGGATTTCCGGGTAGTCACTGTGAACCCAACTGGTGGAAACCGGGATTTCCCCACCGGTGGCCAGATAGCGGATGGTCTTCACCTTCTCCCGGGACAATCCCGGCATGGGCAAGGGTCCCAGGCTTTGTTCATACAAATGGTAGTATAGCTTCCCTCCCCCGGCGGTGAATCGGCCATACTCCGGCTTGTCCAGTGCCGCCCGACCACAGCCGTAGATGCTCCGATGATTCTTCTCCATCCACCGTCCCAGATACTCCAGTCTCTCCATGGAGGGTTTGGGAATGTTTCCCCGGGCATCCGGACCCACGTTGAGCAGGAAATTGCCTCCCTTGGACACGGACTCCACCAACTTTTTCACCAGCATCTCGCCGCTTTTATTGTTCGTATCCCAGGCGCAATACCCCCAGTTTTCATTTATGGTGACACAACTCTCCCAGTACAATTCCCTTCCGTTGGCATCCTGAAGGCCGTGGGGTGGGATCATTTTCTCCGGGGTAACAAAATCTCCATGGAAGGGACTAGGGTTTCCAGCGGCCAGGGAGCCAAAGCCCTCACCGCTGACTTCCAGGCGATTGTTCAGGATGATTCCCGGCTGAAGAAAGCGAACCATGTCCACCAATTCCGTGGCTTTCCATGCCTCTCCCCGGAGATCACCGTAGGAAAAATCGAACCACATCAAATCGATGGTGCCATAGTTGGTACAAAGCTCCCGAACCTGGTTGTGAAGATAGGTCAGATACCGGGAAAAATCCCGATGGTCATTGCCCTCCTCCGGATGATTTCGCATGGGGTGTTTTTCATCCCCGAAATGGGGATAATCCGGATGGTGCCAATCCAGAAGGGAATAGTACAGCCCCACCTTCAATCCCTCTGCCCGAGCCGCCTCCAGAAAATCCCGGACGATGTCCCGGCCCAGCTTGGTATTGGTGGACTTAAAATCCGTATAGGCACTGTCAAACAAGCAAAATCCATCATGATGCTTTGCCGTTAGAATCACATACTTCATACCCGCCCGCCGGGCCGCCTTTGCCCACTGGGATGGGTCATAATCCGCCGGGTCAAATTCCTGGAAATAAGGCAGATAATCCTGCTCCGGCATTTGCTCCACACTGCGCACCCATTCCCCCCGGGCCGGGATGGCATACAACCCCCAGTGGATGAACATTCCAAACCGCGCTTCCCGGAACCAGCTCATCCTCTGTTCATAGGATTCCCGATCAAATCGATACATGGATCTCACTCCCCTTTTTTGATAGATTGTATCAGATTTTCCCTCCGGATACAAGACAAAAGCACCCGGCATTTAATGCCGGGTGCTAAAACGGGAGATTAGCTCTTGTGATGTTTCTTTGCCTGCTTCTTTTTCAGGAAACGGATGAGCCGCACTGCCAGAACAATCTGCACCACTACCCCAGCCAACAGGGCGTAGGTGAAGGCGTTGGCATTTCTCAGCAAATCCACCGGGTTAACGCTGGCATAAACCACCTTCCGGCCATCCACGCTTCCGTACTGACCGTCCATGGTGCCTCCCATGGATTCCAGATAGGATGCAATGGCGAACCATTCCTTCATGGGAACTCCGTTTTCATCCCGAACCACATAGTTCACCAGTTCGTCCATGGCCACCGGGTTGCCGTTTTCATCCCGGGGGGTAATTGGGAGCAAGCCGAAGGAGGTTTCCTCCACAGACCCCAGCATTTGGCCCATGTACATTCCGCAAACCACATAATAAAGGGTATCGTCCTGAATCTCCTCCAGAACCCCGCCATCCCGGCGGAACATGGCATAATCCACCTTGTTGAAGATCATCCGATTGGTGTTAAAGGAGTATTCCACTCCGGAGCAATACAGCTGCGCGGCGTGCATCAAAGGATACACCGACGCATCCACCTCCAACGTGTGCTTCACATCTGCGCCGGTGAGGTAGATTCCCACAATCTCCCCCTCCGTTCCCACACCAAGGGATGCGGCATTGAACACATCGGAAACTGTCACATCCCCCAGAGGGATGGTTTCCCGAATGACTCCCGCTGCTGTCAGAGCCAAATCCACCTGCTTTCCGGTGGTCTGCTCCACTGCCCATTTGTATGCATCGGAAAACAGGTTTCCCAAAGTGGATTCATGGGCATAGTCATACACATCGTCCACACTGTCAAATACCAGATCGTTCTGGAGCAACACCTGGTCAAAGGTCATGCCGTAGTCCGAAAGGTAAGTCTGTTCCACCTCTTGCTTGTACCCTTCCACCAGATTTCCGATTTCCGGATCTTCCGGGATGGTCTCATCAATGGCCACCAATTCATATCCCGTCAGGCCAACCGTTCCATCCGCCTTCCGCTCCAGGTGAACCACACCCAAATTCTTTCCATATTCTCCGGCGGATACAATGGTGGTATCTCCCACCACAATCGCCTCATTCAGGGTGGTATGACTGTGACCGGAGATGATGAGATCGATTCCCTTCACCGCCTTGGCCAGCTCATAGTCCTCCCCTTCCCCTTCATTCGTTCCGCTGTGGCTCAGGGCAATCACCACCGGCTCCACGCCATAGCGTTCCAGGCACTCCTTCGTAGCTTCCTCCACCACCCGCTGGGCAGCTTGGGCCGGTTCTTCCAGGATCATTCCGGAGTTGGGGGCACAATCGTCGGAATCATACCCTGTCAAGCCAAACAGGACAAAGTATACCCCTCCCCGTTCCAAAATCTGGTATTCCTCCACGCCATAGTATTCCAGTGCATCCCAAACCAGCCGGCTATTTTCGCCATAGCCCGCTTCCCCTTCCCGGGGA
>CAZSAZ010000033.1:0-12784 GCA_964604925.1 uncultured Oscillospiraceae bacterium
GCTACCGGGGGATTTTAAGTCCCCTGTGTCTACCGATTCCACCACAGCGGCGTGGGGCTATTTTATCACACTTCCCCGTTTCCGTCAAGATGGGTTTCCTCAGACACCAGCCGATTCAAAAAGTCTCGGCAGATTTCCCGGAAGGATTCCAACGTTCCGCTGTTGCACAGAACCTCATCACAGATCTGGCAAAAGAGCGCCTCTTCTTTTTGGGCTCGGATCCGTGCCTGGGCATATTCCCGGGAGATGCCATCCCGAATCATCAGTCGCTGAATTCGCACTTCCTCCGGTGCTGTCACCGCCACGATGTAATCACACAATTCTGCCAGGCCCCCTTCAAACAGGGCGATGGCATCGATGGCTGCCAGGGCAGGGGGATTTTCCAATCGCCGCATCACCTCGTCCTTCACGGCACCATGGGTGATGCGGTTCAGATCTTCCAGAGCCTGGGGATCCCCGAACACAATGGCTCCCAGCTTTTTCCGCTGAAGCTGTCCTGCCTCCACCACGCCGGGGAACCGGCCTTGAATGGCATGGAGCAGTGCCTCATCCCGGGTCAGCAGTTCATGGTAAATGGCATCACAGTCCAATACCAATCCGCCACGGGCATCGATTTCTTCCAAAAGTGTGGTTTTCCCGCATCCGGTTCCACCCGTGATCCCCAAAATCAAAAAACCGCCTCCGCATCGATGATATGGAATGCCGCCGCCTTTTTCAATCGATTCTGCACAGCGTAGGCAATGCCGCCGCCTTCCGGACACCGGGCAAAGACCCGATGGATCGCCGGATCATCCAATTGCCGCAACGCATCAAAGAGTCCGGCAGACAAGCTGGCCACATCTTCCTCCCGGCCATAGGCCAACGGGTCACAATCCTGATACAGTTCCAGTTCCTCCTGGAAGCACAGCACCCGGTCTCCCGGTTGGAAAAAGTGATGGATGTACGACGAAGCACGCTCCCGGGAGCCGGAGATAATCACCACCGGTGCCTGGGGTGCATAGTGCTTATACTTCATACCCGGGGCCTTAACCGCCTTGGAGGGATCAATCTCCCCGGTGACCGCCTCATCCACCACCAGATCTCCCAACACCTGCTTCAGTTCCTCCGGAGTAATTCCACCGGGACGAAGCAACCGGGGCCGTTCCTCCGTCAAATCCACAATGGTAGATTCCACCCCCACTCGGCAGGGGCCGTCATCCACCACAGCCTGGATTTTTCCATCGTGGTCGTGAAGCACGTGCTGGGCCGTCGTGGTGGAGGGCTTTCCCGATGTATTGGCCGAGGGAGCCGCCACCGGAATCCCAGCGACCCGAATGATGGCCCGGGTTACCTCATTGTCTGGGCAGCGAATTCCCACGGTATCCTTTCCGCCGGTGGTTCGTCTGGGCACACAGTCCCTGGCAGGCAGAATCATGGTCAGCGGGCCGGGCCAGAAGGCCTCCGCCAGGCGATAGGCCGCCGACGGAATGTCATGGGCAAACAGCTCCATCTGCTCCGGATCTGCCACATGGAGAATCAGGGGATTGTCCTGGGGCCGGCCTTTCACCACAAAGATCTGGGCCACCGCCGCCTCATCCAGGCCGTTGGCCCCCAGGCCGTAGACGGTTTCCGTGGGAATGGCCACCAAACCGCCCTGTTTCAAAATATCTGCGGCAATGGCCACACTGTTCGGGTCGTTGCCAGGCAAGCAAAGGGTTTTCATGGTTTTTATTACCTCTTTTAAGCGGTGGAGTCCCACCGATATTGTTATCTCTTATGCCCCGGCAGATTTCAGCTTCTCTGCCTGATCCGCCGTGGCCAGTGCATCGATGATCTCGTCCAGATCTCCGTTCATCACGCTGTCGATTTTATATAGGGTCAGGCCGATCCGGTGATCCGTTACCCGGCCCTGAGGGAAATTGTAGGTACGGATTCGTTCATTTCTCATTCCCGTGCCTACCTGACTGCGCCGCATCCCGTCGTTTTCCGATTGGATGCGCTGCTGTTCCATTTCGTAGAGCTTACTGGAAAGCATCCGCATACATTTTTCCCGATTCTGCACCTGACTCCGTTCCTCCTGGCACGCCACCACAATCCCCGTTGGCTTGTGAATCAGGCGCACCGCAGAGGACGTTTTGTTCACGTGCTGGCCTCCTGCGCCGCTGGCTCGGTAGACCTGCATTTCAATGTCCGCCGGGTTGATCGACACATCCACCGCTTCCATTTCCGGAAGTACCGCCACCGTTGCGGTGGAGGTATGGACTCGGCCACCAGATTCCGTCTCCGGTACCCGCTGAACCCGATGCACACCGGATTCATATTTCAGCCGAGAGTAAGCTCCAGCCCCTTCGATGATGAAATCTGCCTCCTTGATGCCCCCCAATTCTGTCTCGCTGTAGTTCATCAGTTCGATGCGCCAGCCCTTCCCGGCAGCATACATGGAGTACATCCGAAACAAACTATGGGCAAACAGGGCACTTTCTTCCCCACCTACACCGCCACGGATCTCCACGATCACACTTTTCTCGTCATTGGGGTCCTTGGGGAGCAGGAGCAACTGTAGCTCCCGATGGAGCTTCTCCTGGCGGCTTTTTGCCTCCCGGAGAAGTTCCTGGCAGTATTCCTTCATCTCTGGCTCCCCCATCAGCGCCTCGGCTTCCGTCTGCTCCGCCTGAGCCTCCCGGTAGGCTCGATAACAGGTCACAATGGGCTCCAGCTCGTTTTTTTCCCGAAGGAGCTTGGTAGCCTTCCGGGGATCTCCGTAAAAATCCGGGGTTTCTGATTTGAAGCACAGCTCCTCATAGCGGCTTTCCACCGCCTGCAATTTATCCAGCATCGATCATTCTCCAATTATTTTCCAGTATGGGAGGCCTGTTGCCTGGGCAAAGTATGGCAAAGACAACTCACCCTTTCCGGTAAACATTCACCACACAACTGGCTCGATCGGTCAACGTACTGACCTGGTTCAAGCGCTGGGCGCCTGCCGCGCTGATTCTCCAAACATGGGGCGTCATAGACAGCAGGTTCCCGATTTGTTCTCCCTCCACGGTGAAAGGAAAGGAAACCGGGATGCTTTCCACCAGGGAAAAACCGGATATCACCGGCACGCTGTCCTTCTCCTTGTGAATCAACTCCGGATAAATGATGGATTTTAACCCCATCAAATGATCCTCCGCCGCCAAAACCTGGATGAGCAACCCCTGCTGACGAAGTACCCGGGCAAACTCCCCGGGAACGGTCAAAGCAAACAGACTCATCACCAGCCCCACCGATTCCTCTGCCACTGGCAAATGGGATGCCGTACCGCAAATCCAGTTTGCCTGCTTGTATTTCGCTCCTGCGCACCGCACCGCCTCTTTGGAAATATCCAGCCCTGTCAGCTCAGCCTGTAGTGCCTGCGCCACCTGAACAGCATAGTATCCTTCCCCACAGCCCACATCCAGCACCGGCCCCTGGGCTCCGTGGCACAATGCGGCGTGTATCACCGTCTCCACAATGGGTTGATAGGCCCCACTTTCCAAAAACGCCCGGCGGGAAAGTACCTGCTGACGCGTATCCCCAGGATGCTTGGAATGTTTTTGCTGCACCGGCAGCAAATTCACATACCCTTGACGGGCGATGTCAAAGCTATGCCCCTGGGGGCAACGGTAAGTTCTCTCCCCTTTTTCCAATGCCTGGGCACAGATCGGACAGCGAAATTCCATGGTGGATTTCCTCCTGACGTTCGATTTTTTCTCAGGATATACTATACCCCATTTCTCCGAATTCGTCAAACGGATTATGAAAGGAAGGATGTATTATGGGTCGTTTTTCCCGATTGCTTCTGATCTTGCTCCTGTTGGTGGGACTGTCCATGCCTGTCCAGGCTACGAAATACGTTGCCCTCACCTTTGACGATGGCCCTTCCGGCCGGTTCACCCGGCGATTACTGGAAGGTTTGGAGGAGCGTCACGCCCATGCCACCTTTTTTCTTTGTGGCTATCGTCTGGAAACCTACCCAGAGCTTGCTCAGGAAATTCATCGCCAGGGCCACGAAATTGGCCTCCACGGTTACACCCACGATGCCATGGATGCCATGACTCCCCAGACCTTGGCCCAGGAATTGGAATCCACCCGGGCCATGCTGCCCCAATGTGGTGTCATCAACCTCCTTCGGCCCCCGGGAGGACTGTCCAGCCCTCAGGTGCGCCAACAAGCCCAATGCCACAACCTTTCCATCGTCTCCTGGTCCCTGGATCCCAAGGACTGGGCAACCCGGGATGCCGAACTAATTTACCAGCGGATGATCCGCCAGGTATCCGATGGGGACGTAATCCTTCTTCACGATATGTCCGACAGCTCGGTGGATGGAGCATTGTCCTTGATCGATACCCTCGCCGACCAGGGATATCAGTTTTTGACCGTATCCCAGTTGGCCCTTCTGCGGCTGTCCCAGCTCCGTCCCGGAGCGCAATACCAATGTTTCCCACCCCAAATGTAAATCATTTGCAAATTTCCCTCCCATTCCCTTGCTGTTTCCATGGGAAACGGATATAATGGGAACAACAGATTTAAAACAATACCCGGTTTTCCCCCTTTTCCCCGAGGAAACCGGATGGGAGATGGTTCCATTGGAAAAGCTACTGTTCATCGTCAACCCCTGTGCCGGTCAGAAAAAAATCCACCGGCACCTTGCCGAGATCATCGGTCTGTTTAACCGTCAAGGTTATGAAGTCACCGTTTATACCACCGCCTACTCTGGTCATGGAACCCAAATCGTCCGGGAACGAATTGGGGAATTTCAACGGGTGGTCTGCGCCGGCGGAGACGGCACATTAAACGAGGTCATCACGGGGGTACTTCAGGCCGGCTCCACCGTGCCCATTGGTTACATTCCCTGCGGTTCCACCAACGATTTTGCTTCCACCCTGGGACTACCTGGGAATCTCCTGCAATCTGCGGAAATTGCCGCCACCGGCGAGCCCAAGCCCCACGATGTGGGTCAGTTTGACCAGCGATATTTTTCCTATGTGGCTTCCTTTGGTGCCTTCACCCGCACCAGCTATTCCACCCCCCAAAATGTAAAAAATGCCCTGGGTCATTTGGCCTATGTATTGGAAGGGATTCAGGAATTAACCCAGATTCGCCAGAACCATGTCCGGTTTGAATATGACGGCGGTGTGGTGGAGGATGATTTCATTTTCGGTGCCATTTCCAACTCCACCAGTGTGGGCGGCGTGCTGACCCTGAACCCGGAACAGGTGGATCTCCAGGATGGAAAATTCGAGCTTCTGCTCATTCGCTCTCCCAAAGACACCGCAGAACTGCGGGACTGCATCCTGGCTCTACGGGAACAGCGATACGATTGCAGCATGGTCACCTTCCGTTCCGTGTCCCGCTTGACGGTTTATCCCGATTCTGCCATGCCCTGGAGCCTGGACGGGGAACAGGCCGATGGTGGCACAGAAATCCACATTGAGAATCTCCACCACGGAATCCAAATCATTCACCCCAAGGAGGAATCCCCATGCTGAATACCACATTATGCTATATCACCCAGGGGGATGAGGTTTTGATGCTTCACCGGGTCAAAAAGAAGCACGATATCAACCACGACAAATGGATTGGCATCGGTGGAAAATTCGAAGGGCAGGAAAGTCCCGATGAATGTCTCCTCCGGGAGGCCATGGAGGAAACCGGTCTGCGCCTGACCTCCTGGCAGTGCCGGGGAGTGGTTACATTTCTGACGGAAAATCCCCAGGACGGAGAATTTATGTACCTGTTCACCGCCGACGGATTCCAGGGTGAACTAAAGGAATGTGACGAAGGGGATCTGAAATGGGTTTCCCGCTCCTTCCTGGATGAACTACCCAAATGGCAGGGCGATCAGATTTTCCTGGATCTTCTCTGGCAAAACGCTCCCTTTTTCCTGCTGAAATTGCGATACAACGGGGAAACCTTGGTGGAAGCCGTGCTAAACGGCAATCCCCTTCCCCTCTAAACCAGAAAATACCGGGGACGGCTCAACGCCGTCCCCGGTTGTTTGTTGAATTGAACTGTCTTTGATCACATTCTTCCGTACCGTTCGGTCACGGTTCGAATCTTCTTTGCCAGTTCGGGACTGGCAAAGCCAGGCTTGGCTCTCCAGGTCCAGTTGTTCTGGGACAGGGTTCCCGGGAAATTCATCCGGGCTTCTCCACCCAGATCCAGATAATCCTGCATCTGAATGATGCACAGCTTGCTCACAGAGCTCATGCACCCCCGAATCACGCCCCAGGTATATCCTTCCTCCTCATTCAGTCCCAGATAAGCCTTGGCCTGAGCCACATCCTCCGGTGCCGCCTCCTGGAACCACTGACGCATGGTCATGTTGTCGTGGGTACCGGAATATACCACGGAATTCACCGGATACCGGTGGGGCAAATAGTCGCTAGCCTCCCGGGAGTCAAAGGCAAACTCCATGACCTTCATACCGGGATAGCCAGAATATTCTTGCAGTTCTCGAACTTCCCCAGTGACAAATCCCAGATCCTCCGCAATGAAGTCAAGATGGGGCAATGCCGTTTTCACCGCATCCAGGAAGTCCTTCCCCGGACCCTTCTCCCACTGGCCGTTGGCAGCAGTTTTGTCCCCTGCCGGAATGGCCCAGTAGCTCTCAAACCCCCGGAAATGGTCCAGCCGCACCACATCATACATATGGGAAGCTGCCTTCAACCGACGAATCCACCAATTGTATCCATCTGCCTTCATGGTCTCCCAGTCGTACAGTGGATTTCCCCAAAGCTGACCATCCACACTGAAAGAATCGGGAGGACAGCCGGCCACCTTTTTGGGGCGACGGCTGGGATCCAACTGGAAAATAAAGGGATTTGCCCACACATCCGCAGAATCCAGGGGAACATAGATGGGCACGTCACCAATGATCCGAATTCCCTTGTCGTTGGCGTACTTCCGCAACGCCTGCCACTGGATCCGGAACTCATACTGCAAAAACTTCTGAAAGGCAATGCCATCTGCCAGCTCCTGGCGATAGGCATCCAGCACCTCCGGCAGACGCATCATCAAAATCAAAGTCCAGCTTTGCCAATCGCTGCCGTGGAACTTCTCCTTCAACGCCATAAACAGCGCATAGTCCTCCAGCCAGTCACTGTTGTCCTTGACGAACTCCTCATACTCCGGCGTGGGGTGGAACTTTTTGAATGCCCTGCGCAGGAGGGGAATTCGCTTCTCATAAAGCCGACCGAAGTCCACCCGTCCATTTTCCTTCCCCCAGTCCACCAAAACCAATTCCTCTTTCACCAGCAGTCCCTGAGCCACCAAATCCTCCAAATCAATGAGGTAATGGTTTCCTGCGAAGGTGGAGAAGGACTGATACGGGGAGTCCCCATAGCCCGTGGGGCACAGAGGCAGGATCTGCCAATAGCTTTGCCCGGCCTGCTCCAAAAAATCCACAAAATCGTAGGCACATTTTCCCATACTGCCAATGCCATAGGGGCCAGGCAGGGAGGTAATGTGCATTAAAATACCACTTTTCCGCATAAAATGCTCCTTTACTCGCCGGAAATCCAACATGTACTTTCCCTTTGATTGATGAAGAAGGGCACCGTCTCGTGACGCGCCTGGATTTTGTGCTCCACATTGTCCAGAAGGATCTGAACCGCCCGCCGAGCCATGATGGTGGTGGACTGGCTCACCGTGGACAACTGAGGCACCAGATACGAGCCCAGTGGCAGTCCGTCAAATCCCATCACAGATACATCTTCCGGCACCCGAAGGCCTCCATCCCGGAGGGCCCGGATGGCACCAATAGCCATCACATCAGCCACCGCAAACAGCGCGGTAAACTTCCGTCCCTCCCGAAGGAGCTTAGATGCGGCGTTGTAACCGTCCTGGTAGCTGTAACGCACGCCTTGATAATCCTGTTCCTCATCAAAGGCGATGCCATGTTCCCGGAAGGAAGTCAGGCATCCTTCATACCGCAATCGGCTGGTGTCGGAAATTTGCCGATCGCCGCCGATAATGGCAAAATGCCGGTGGCCCAACGCCACCAATTCATCCATGGCCGTTTTGGCTGCATCCGCATCGTCGGTGGAGACACTGGACAGGTTGGGGAAAGACAGCTCTGCCGCACTGTTGGTGACCAGAACACAAGGAACATCGATTTTGTCAAAATCCGCCTGGAAGTTGCAACTGTTCCCCCCCAGGAATAAAATCCCCAGCGGCTTCTTCTCCCGAACAAGCTGCACCGCCCGGAGCACCTCGTTGCTGTCCTCATCCATGTAATCCACGTGGAGGGGGTATTTGGTCTGTGCCAACTCTGCCTGGATGGTCTCCACCATTTCTCCGAATAGTTCGTTGGAGGTACCCTTGACCACCACCAAAATTGATGTGGCATGGGACTGCTTGAGCTGCTTGGCGTTGACATTGAGTTGGAATCCGCTCTCCTCCACCGCCTGCAAAATGGCAGTCCGAGCCTTCTCGCTGACATTGGGGTGGTTGTTCAGCACACGGGACACCGTTCCCACCGCATAGCCAGTTTTGGCCGCCAAATCCTTGATTGTCATGTGCATCCTCCTCTTGGCCCTAAGGGCCAGGTTCTTGGGCAATTCCTCGGCGCAAGGGACATTATCCCTTCACGGCACCGGCGGCAACGCCCTTGATAATATGTTTCTGGCAAACGAGATAAACCAGAATGATGGGCAGAATCGCCATCATAATCACAGCCATGGTTGCACCCAGATCCACCGTGCCGTAGCTACCCTTCAAATACTGGACGTGGATGGAGATGGTTCGATACTCCGTAATGTCCAGCACCAGGTAGGGCAGAAGGTAGTCATTCCATACCCACATCAGCTCCAGAATCCCCACGGAAATCATGGTGGGTTTCAGCATGGGCATAACCACATGGAAGAACGTCCGCACCGGGCCGCAACCGTCAATGGCAGCGGCTTCCTCAATTTCCAGGGGCAGGCTCTTCACAAAGCCCACAAACATAAAGATCGCCAGTCCGGCACCAAATCCCAGATAAATCACCGGAATGGTCCAGGGGGTGTTCAGATGGAACCGCTTTGCCGTATCCGGCAGGGTAAACATCACCATCTGAAAAGGCACGATCATGGAAAACAGGCACAAATAGTAAAAGATGTTTGCCGCTCCGCTCTGCACACGGGCAATATACCATGCCGTCATGGAACAGAACAGCAAAATCAAGCCCGTGGAGACCACGGAGATATACACCGTGTATCCCGCCGATTTCAGGAAGGGGTAGTTGCCAAAGGTCAGACCCTTGATGTAGTTGCCCCAACCCACAAAGGTCTCCCCACTGGGCAAAGCAAAGGCGTCCAAATTGATGGCGTTGTTGGTTTTGAAGGAGTTGATCACAACCTCAAAAATGGGGAAAACCCAAATGGCACACAGCACCACAAAAAAGCAGGTCAAAAGGGTGCTGCCCAAAGAATACTTCTTTTTCATTACTGCTGCACCTCCTTGGAGCGGGTTGCATACTGCTGGGTGATAGCCAGCACGGCCACCAGCAGGAAGAAGATCACGGCCTTGGCCTGGGCCACGCCATGGTAGTTCTTGCTGATGTTGTAGGTGGAGTAGATGTTCAGGGCCAACAGCTCCGTCATGTTGACTTTTGCCCCGTCCACCATCACGCTGGGCATACCGGCGGTGAGGGCCAGGTTCTGGTCAAAGAGCTTAAAGCCATTGGTCAGCGTCAGGAAGGTACAGGTGGTGATACTGGGCATCACATTGGGAATGATGACCCGGAACAGAGTCTGGCTACCCGAAGCACCGTCAATCCGGGCAGCTTCCAACATATCCTCGCTCACAGCCTGGAGACCAGCAATGTAGATAATCATCATATAGCCGATCTGCTGCCAGGATACCAGAATCACCAGGCCCCAGAAGCCATAGGTAGCATTGGCCGTGAGGTAAGTGGAATACTGCTTCAGAATTCCATCAAAGATCAGGCTCCAAATATACCCTAACACCACGCCACCGATGAGGTTTGGCATGAAGAAAACAGTACGGAACACATTGGATCCTCTCATTTTCTGGGTCAGGGCATAGGCAACCCCAAAGGCAATGACATTGATGATGACAATGGTCACGACTGCAAAAGCTGCGGTGTTTTTGAAGGCATTGCGGAAGCCTGCATCGGAAAAGGCCTTCACATAATTGTTCAGGCCCACCCAGGTAGCATCATTTACCGTGGCGAAATTGCAGAAGGAGAGGTAAATGCCCCGCAGGAAGGGCCAGACAAATCCAATGCAGAACGCCGCAAAGGTGGGAAGCAGGAATAACCAACCAAATCTTTGGATGGGTCGCCGGATCAAGGCACTGTTGACACCGGCTTTGTCAATTTTCTTGCTCAAAACGATCTTCCTCTCTGTCAATGATTCTTCCGTCTCTGCCGGACGGGACGAAACGTCCCACCAAATTTGGTCAGCCCTTTCGTCCTGCCCGGAAATACGGAAAAGGGGACGGGCAGAGGCCCGCCCCCATATGTCGATCTGTGTCCGTAATGGGATATTAGCCGTTCACAACAGAGTACTCGTAAGCCCAGCCATCCACAAAGGCAGTCTCAACTTCGGACCAATCAGCGGTACCGGCAGAGTAAGCAGCCAGAGCGGTGACAACGGTGGCTCTCCAAGCGTCCACGTTGGGAGTGTAGTTGAATGCCCAGGAAATGGCGGTCTTGCCTTCGGAGAGCATCTTGTTGCCGTCAACGATGAACTTGTTGGAAGAAGCAGGGCAGTTTTTGAAGGGGACAGCACCCAGCTGCTCCACATACACGGCGGAAGCATCGGGATCGGAAACCAGCCATACCAGGAAGTCGATGGAAGCCTGGATGTCCTCGGGGTCAGCCTTGGAGTTGATGGCCCAGCAGTTCTCCGTGCCAGAGCACAGAGCGGCGTTCTCTTCACCCTCAGCGCCACAGTAGATGGGGATCATGGCCAGCTGATCATCGGTCATACCAGCCTCAATCAGGCCAGCATACTCCCAGGTGCCGTTCTGATAGAACACAGCCTTGCCTTCCTTGAACATGGCAGTGGACTCATCGCCGGTGGAGGTGGTCAGAGAAGCGGGGTCAGCGGTGGAATTGTTGATGTACAGATCCCAAACGTTCTTGTACAGATCCAGGTAATCGCTGGTGATGGTGGGAACGTTGGTGTTGACGCCCTGATAGTGCAGAGGCAGGGGGCCAGGTGGCCGGAGAAACGCCAGGAGGAGGAACCATCCAGGCCGGCGGGGGTGAAGGCGCAGAAGCCCAGCTCCTCAGAGCGAGCGGTAATATCCTCAACCACGGTCTTGAGGGACTCGAAGTTGTAGATGTCGTCCAGGGTGTAACCTGCCTGAGCCAGCAGCTCAGTGTTGACGATGATGCCGAAGGACTCGTAGCAGTTGCCGATGGCCTTCAGCTCGCCGTTGGCATTGTACAGGTTGAAATCGTTGGTGGCCAGTTCGGCAGCGATAGCGGTGCCATTCAGATCCAGAGCGTAGTCATCCCAGTCAGCCAGGCCGGCGGGGTTGCCAATGTTGAAAATGGTCACATCGTCGATGTTGGAGTTCAGGGTCTGGGAATAGGTACCGGAAGCAGCGGTGACAACCTTCACACTCACGCCGGTCTTTGCGGTGTAGTCAGCAGCCAACTGAGTCAGTGCTTCGTCGAACTCGGGCTTGAAGTTCAGGTAGTAGACAGAGCCAGAATCCTGGGCTTCAGGCTGGGTGTCAACGGGATCGGTCACGACAGAGTCATGGTTGCCGGAATCCAGGGTCGTCTCGGGGGTGTCGTTGTTGCCGCAGGCAACCAGACCGAACACCATCACGACTGCCAGCAGCATTGCGATGAGCTTTTTCATTTTACGTCCTCCTAATTTTTTCACCAGATTAACCTGGTTGTTTAGAATTGGAAACGATTCCAATCGTTCCATGCTTCAAGTATACTCCCTCCCTTTTGAAAATTCAACAGGGAATTGACGAAAAGATAAAATTTCTGCACATCTAACAAGATAAAACACCACACTTTGTACAATTTGACCACTTTCCCGACTTCTACCCTGAATTGGGCAAAAAGAAACCCCCGAGGGCCGAAGCCTTCGGGGGTGGTGCGACATTTCATTAGTCTGCAACGTAGGGCAGCAGAGCGATCTGACGGGCGCGCTTGATGGCGGTGGTCAGATGACGCTGATGAGCAGCACAGGTACCAGTGGTACGGCGGGGCAGGATCTTGCCGCGCTCGGACAGGTAACGGCGGAGCTTTGCAGTGTCCTTGTAGTCGATAGCAGTCACCTTGTCCACGCAGAAGGAGCAAACCTTCTTGCGCTTCCGGGGACGCATGCTACGCTGTTCAGCCATGGTATTTCCCTCCTTGTAAGTTTAGTAGAAAAGTTCAGAATTGTTTAGAACGGAAGCTGGGCATCATCATCCTCCAGCATCGCAAAATCCGATGCCGCAGGCTGAGCCGGGGCAGTGTAGCTACCGTAACCGGAATTGCCGCCGGGGTTATAACCGTTGTTATTTCCACCGTAGCTATTGTTGCCGCCGCCATAGGAATTGCCGCCGAAGCCATTGCTGTCGCCGGAATCCCGCTTGCTGTCTCCGAAGTAGCAGTTGTCTGCCACGACCTCGGCAGTGCGGCGCTTATTGCCGTCCTTATCGGTCCAGGAACGAATCTGAAGCCGACCGGAAACCACGATCATGCGGCCCTTGGTGAAATACTTGGAGACGAACTCTCCCGTCTGACGCCATGCCACGCAATCAATGAAATCGGTTTCCTTTTCGCCGCCGTCTCTGCCGCCGAAGTCACGGTCAACAGCCA